>DATKMY010000001.1:0-5475 GCA_035541655.1 Casimicrobiaceae bacterium
CGCTACTCCAGCGCGTACATGGTCCCGTCCGTGCTGCCCACGTACACGACACCACCGACGACGAGCGGCGCGGAGAAAATCGCCCCGATCGCGAACTGGCGATCGGCCGCGACGATCGGCGCCTCGCGCCACGTCGACCGGAAGAGCATCGGCGTGTTGAACCTGCGCTCCGAGGTAAGCACCCAGCCCCTGTTCTCCCGCGACGTCTCGGTCTCGAACTGCCACAGCAGCGCGCCGCTCGCGAGGTCGCGCGCCTCGAGCGTCCCGTTGAGCACGCCGACGTAGACGACGCTGCCGGCGACCGACGGCGAAGAGAACACGAATGCTTTGCCTTTTTGCTCGACGAGAGGCTTCCCCGTCTCGGCGTCGACCATCAGGTAGAGGCTCGTGTCGGAGGTGCCGAAGATCACCTTGCCATTGACGACCGCGGGCGAAGTGATCACCCAGCTCCCGCTGTTGTTGTAGCGCCACTTTTCGCGGCCCGTCGCCGCTTCGATCGCATAGAGATTCGAATCCCGGCAACCGGTGTAGACGACGCCGTCGACGACCGCCGGCGACGACTGGAATCCGACCTGGTTGTGCAGCAGCGGATCCTCGCCGCCGTGGAATCGCCATTTCTCGGCGCCCGTGCGGCCGTCCACCGCGTAGAAATAGCTGTCCCAGCTTCCGAAATAGACGACGCCGTCGGCGTATGCCGGTGATGCATGAACGACGTCGCCCGTCTTGAACTTCCACTCGAGGTTGCCGGTCGCAGCGTCGAGCGCGTAGAGGTGGCCGTCGCCGCTGCCGAAATAGACGAGGCCGCCCGCCACTGCGGGACTCGACAGGAACACGTCGTAGGGATCGGCGATCGTCTGGGCTTTCGGCTGTAGCCCGTGGATGCCTTTCGCCTCGAAGCGCCGCTCGCCTTCGGTCGCGAACTTCCACCGCGTCTTGCCAGTACGGGCGTCGAGCGCGTAGAACTTGCCGTCGTAGCTGCCGACGTAGACGACGCCGTTCGCGACGGCCGGCGTAGCCGGCACGGGTCCGCCGGTCCGGTATTTCCAGCGCTGATGCCCGTCGGACGCCGATACCGCATAGACATTGCCGTCGTCGCCCCCGAAGAAGATCGCGCCGTCGGCGTAGACCGGCGAGGACACGATGCGGTCGCCGGTCTGGAACCTCCACTTGACGCGATGGAACTCGCGCGGTCCCTGATCGCCGTAGACACCGGCGTGCAGCGTATCGCCGCGGAACATTGTTTGCGCGGGTGCGGTGCCAGCGGCCAGCACGCTCGCCGCCGCAATGCTTGCGATCATCGTCTTCATCACGACTTCCCTCCCACGCAGCGCAATACGACGGGCAGTTCGAGCGACCCGAGCTCGATCGTTCCCTTGATCTCGCTCGCCTGCGCGACCACGCGACCCTCAAACACGACTTGCGTCGCGTGCGATTCGATCCGCAGGCTCTCGCCGTCCTGGACCACGAGATCGACCGGGACGTCGTTCGTTCGCTTGCCGACGATGACGAATGTCGCCGTTGCGGCGGCGTCCGCGTGATTCTCGAGCGTGATCGTCACGCGCCGCGGATAGCCGCCCAGCTCGAACTCGCCGCTCCATTCCCGGGCGATGTCGCTGCCGACAGCAGTGCTCTTCACCGGAAGTTCGACCTGCGGAGGCCCGATCCGCGCGAGGGAAAGACTGGCAACGTTGCCTGAAAGACGCATCGTGCCGGCCATCGCATCCGCGGACGCCGGATGGACGGTGAAATGCGCCGGCCCCGTCTTCGCATCGCTCAGCTCCGATCCCGCGTCGAAGCTCGCCTCGGTACCTCTCACCACGATATTCAACAGCGGGGCTCCCTTGATGCCAAGACCCGGCAAGATGATCGAGCCTTCCCACCCGGCGGAGCCCGCGGAGGCAATGTCGACGACGACAGGTTGATCGGCGCCCGGAATGCGGATCACGCCTTCCCAGCGTCCCTCGGGTGACTGCGCCGCCAGGCAGGCAGCGGCGGTGAAGAAAAGCAGAGCGCCGGTCGTTGCTCGTCGCATGATCTCCTCCTGGAAGAAGGGCGTTCGACCTCGTCGGGGATCGTACGAGAGTGCTGCGCCTTTCCAGCGTCCAGGCGACAGCCCGTCGTCCGTTCCGACGAGATGCGCCGACGCGCGACGCGCCGGCGAAGGCTAGAGGATCCCGTTCTCGAGCTCCGCGTCGCCGCGCCAGAGTCGATCGAGATTCTCGAGTAGCAGGTCGATCACGTTGTCCTCGTATCGCCGCGTTTCGCCGGCGGTGTGGGGCGTGATCAGCACGTTCGGCATGCGCCACAAGGGCGACGTCTCGGGCAGCGGCTCCTCGACCGCGCAGTCGAGCCCCGCGCCGGCGATGCGCCCCTCCCCGAGCGCCGCGATCAGCGCGGGCTCGTCGACGACCTTCCCGCGTGCGACGTTGACGAGAAACGCGGACGGCTTCATCAGCGCGAGCGTGCGCCCATTGACGAGACCCTCCGTCTGGGGCGTCAGCGGACAGGTGAGCGCGACGAAATCCGCGAGCGGCAGGACGTCGGGCAGAGCCCCGTGCGGATAGACCTCGTCGGCGCTGGCGCCGGCGGAAGCCGGGTCTCGCTTCGTGGCGATCACGCGCATACCGAATGCTCGCGCGAGCCCGCCAAGGTGCGCGCCGATGCGACCGAGACCGACGATCAGCAGCGTCTTGCCGCCGAGCTCGTCCTCGCGCCTGGAGAGGTCCGAGATCATCCCGCGCCAGTGACGCTTGGCCTGATTGTCGCGCGCGACGTGAATCTGTCGCGTCAACGCGAGGATCAGCGCCATCGCGTGCTCGGCCACCGCGCGCGCATTGACGCCCTGCGCGCTCGCGAGGCGGATGCCCGCGTTCTTCAGCGCCTCGCGCGAATACTGGTCCGTGCCCGCGCTGATCGACTGGATGAACCTGAGCTTCGGTGCGCGCGCGATTAGCTCGTTGCGCCAGAGCATCGAAACGCTGACGACGTCCGCGTCGCCGATTCGTGACGCCAGGCCCTCCGCCGAGTCGACCTGGAAGTGCCGGATGCCGGTGCCGCGCAGCGCAAAGCGCTCCGCCATCCGATACGCGACATGGGCGAAGCAGATCGTCAGGTCTTCCTTCCGCGGAAAGTCGCTCATGCTTGCTTCGCCTACGGCCCCGCGCCCCGGATCTGGGCGGCGAGCGCCGCGTACTCGCGGCTCTCGGGGTCGAGCTCCTGCAGTTGCCTCACGTAGCGCAGCGCGGCTTCCCGATCGCCGGCGGCAGCGGTGTAGTGGACGAGCGCGGAGAGGACGTCGCGATCGTAGGGGCTGCGTCTGCGCGCCGCCTCGAGCGTCCGCAGGGCGTCCTTCCTGCGTCCGGAGTCGTTGAGCGCCACCGCGTACACGTACGCGTAGCGCGGTTGCGTCGGATCGAGCCGCGCCGCTTCGGCGAGTGCCTTCAACGCCTCGGCAGGACGCTTCTGCCGCGTGAGGGCCAGGCCAAGCGCGTAATGCAACGCCGCTGCCTTCGGGTTGCGCGCGAGCCCGGCGCGGAGCGCGGCCTCGGCTTCGGTCTCCGCGCCGCGCGCACGGTAGAGGTCGGCCAGGTTGGCGTACGCCTGAACGAACGTCGGATCGAGTTCGATCGCTTTGCGGTATTGCGCGATCGCGGCCTCGGCGTCGCCACGCTCTGCGTAGAGGTTCGCGAGGCTCGATCGCCCCTCGGGCCGATCGGCGTTGTACGTCTGCACCGCCACGTAGTCGTCGATCGCGCGCTTGAACGCCGCGCGGTCGGCCTCGCCCAGGCCCGCTTCCGCAGCGCCTGCGAGCGCATGCGCGGCCTCGATGCGCACCGCGAGCACGGGGTCCTGCAGCATGCGCGGCAGGAACTGCCGCCGCGTCTCGAGCGGTGCGCTAGCCAGCGCTTCGACCGCGGCAAGGCGCACGATCGGATCGGGATCGTTGAGCGCGTTGGTCGCCTTGGGCAGCGTACTCGCGGTGAGCCACGGTGCGAGCCGCGCGAGCGCGCTCGCGCGGACGATCGCCGGGGCCTCCTTGTCGTCGACGACGGCGAGCAGCGCGCGCCGCGCTTCCAGTGCACCGCTCGACCCGGCAGCGAACGCCTCGGCGAAGCGCTGGTAGCCGGATGGGGTCTTGCCCGTCCACCGAGAGATGGCCGCGGCTGCCCACTGCGGAGTCTTGTCCGCGTGGCAGTTGGTGCAGGCGTTGGGCGTCCCGAGGCTCGCGCTCAGATCGGGCCGGGGGATGCGGATCGAGTGATCGTGCCGGGGATCGACCCGCATGTAGGTCGTCGTCGGCATGTGGCAGCCGGCGCAGGCCGCACCGGCCGACCCCGCCGTGTGGTGCGAATGCGCCTCGACGTCGTACTTGTCGGGCCGATGGCACTGCGCGCAGACGCCGTTGCCGGCGGCACGGAGCTTCAGCGAATGCGGATCGTGGCAGTCGGAGCACGTGACGCCTTTCGCGTACATCCTGCTCTGCACGAACGGCCCCCAGTTGTAGACCTCGTCGCGCATCTGCCCGTCGTCCCAATAGAGGCCCGGCTCGAGCAGCGACAGCCGATGCGTGTCGAGCGGCGGCCTTCCGTGCGGCTCGTCGTCGGAGAGCCGCGCGGCGCGCCCGTGACAGCGCGCGCAGGTGTCGACCTCCCGCGCCTGCGCACGCGGCACGCTCCGCCGTGCGTTTCCGGTCTCCGCGACCGGTGTCCATCTGACGCCCTTGCGCTCGTCGAGCGCGACGACGAGGCCTTTGGTCTGGTCGTAGCCGCCGGCATCGGGCGCCCTCTTCGCCCAGGCGAGGTGATTCGATCCCGGGCCGTGGCACGCCTCGCACGACACGTCGAGCTCCGACCACGTCGTGTGGAACGTGTCGGTCCGCGCGTCGTAGCCCTTGCGGAGGTTCGTCGAGTGGCACTCCGCGCACTGGAAGTTCCAGGTCTGGCTGTTGCCGGTCCAGTGCAGCGGGTCGCCCGCCTTGAGATTCTGATCGGGATAGAGATGGAACCAGCGCTGCCCGCCCTTCTCCTTCGGCCGCGAGTCCCACGCGATGCCGAACGCCTGCATCCGTCCACCGGGCAGCTCGATCAGGTACTGCTGCAGCGGATGGATGCCGAACGTGTACTTCACCTCGAAGTCGCCGGCCTTGCCGTCGGGGCCGTCGGTGTTGACGTAGAACTTGCCGCCGCGGCGGAAGAACGTCGACGTCGTCCCTGCGTACCTGAACTTCGCACCGTCGAAGTTGCCGAGCACCGTTTTGTCGCCAGCGACTTGCATCGCGAGATCGTGATCGGAACCACGCCACGCGGCCGCCTCCGTCGCGTGGCACTCGGCGCAAGCCTTGTAGCCGACGTACGCAGCGGCCGCGCCCCTGCCGGCGGCGGGGCCGCTCGCGGGACGTCCTTCCGGCGATGCGCGGTTGCGCTGATATTGGATGAGCGCACCCGCGACGACGACCGCCACGAGCAGCGCGGCGGC
>DATKMY010000002.1:0-15352 GCA_035541655.1 Casimicrobiaceae bacterium
CAGGGATTCGTTCACCCGCAAGCTCGCGCTCGCGATGATTGCGATCGGGCAGGACCCGCTCGAGTTCGCTGTGGCCGAGATCGGTGGCCTCCCGCTCTACAACCAGGACGACGAGGCGGATCCGCCTGCGAGCGTCGTCGAGTTCCGGAAGCAAGTTGCCGCAGCCGGCGCCGTGCTGTTCGTGACGCCCGAATACAATCGATCCGTTCCCGGCGTGCTGAAGAACGCGATCGATGTCGGTTCGCGCCCCTACGGAAAGAGCGTGTGGGAAGGGAAGCCGGGCGCGGTCGTAAGCGTTTCACCCGGCGCGCTCGGCGCGTTCGGCGCCAATCACCACCTGCGCCAGTCGATGGTCTTCCTCGACGTTCCGATGATGCAGCAGCCCGAAGCGTACATCGGCAACGCCAAGGCGCTGTTCGACGACGCGGGCCGGCTTGTCAACGACGCGACGCGCACGTTCCTGCAGAAGTTCCTTCAGGCCTATGCACGGTGGGTCGCACACAACCGCCCGCATTGACGCGCATCAATCTCCGCGCTGGCGGCGGCCATGACGATACCGTAGAGTAGGTGTCGGCCACGGCGGGCCCGAGGCGCTAGGTGCACGACCGCTCCGCAATCACGACCTTCCTGTTCACCGACATCGAGGGCAGCACCCGCCTCTGGGAGCGGGAGCCGGAGCGGATGAGCGTGGCGTTGGCGAGCCACGACGCACTGGCGAGGGCGGCGATCGAGCGGCACCACGGCACCGTCGTCAAGACGACCGGTGACGGGATTCACGCGGCGTTCGACGATCCCGTGGACGCGCTGTGCGCGACCCTCGACCTTCAGCGCTCGATTGCAGATCCCGCCGCGACCGGCGGCGTCGCGCTCCTTCTCCGCTGCGGTCTGCACGCGGGTGTCGTCGAGCGCCGCGACAACGACTATTTCGGCCGCGCGGTCAATCGGGCGGCGCGAATCATGACTGCCGCGCACGGCGGTCAGGTGCTGCTGTCGCAGGCGGTCGCAACGCTGGTGAGCGAGCGCCTCCCTGACCGCGTGGCGCTGCGCGATCTCGGCTCCGTGCGCCTGCGCGATCTAGCGGACCAAGAGCACCTGTTCCAGGTCCTTCATCCGCAGCTTCGAGCGGACTTTCCTGCGCTGAGGACGCTCGAAGCGACGCCGAACAACCTGCCCCAGCAGATCACGTCGTTCATCGGGCGTGAGCGCGAGCTTGCCGAGGCCCGCGAGCTGCTCGGGAAGGCACGGCTGCTGACGCTCGTCGGGGCCGGCGGCCTCGGCAAGACGCGCCTGTCCCTGCAGCTCGCGGCCGATGCGATCGACGACTTTCCGGACGGCGTCTGGTTCGTCGAGCTTGCTCCTCTCAGCGATCCGGACCGGGTGCCCCAGGCGCTGGCGAGCGTCCTCGGCGTCAAGGAA
Source organism: Casimicrobiaceae bacterium (assembly GCA_035541655.1). Taxonomy (GTDB): domain Bacteria; phylum Pseudomonadota; class Gammaproteobacteria; order Burkholderiales; family Casimicrobiaceae; genus CAIWHR01. Next base: position 1,417 of record DATKMY010000002.1, read on the forward strand.
GACCCGGGAAGGCCAGCGATCGAGGCGATACTCAGGCACGTCCACGACCGAGGGCTGCTCGTCATTCTCGACAACTGCGAGCATCTCGCGGTTGCCTGCGCGGAGCTCTCGGTTCGTCTGCTGAAAGCAGCGCCGAGGGTCAAGGTCCTCGCATCGAGTCGCGAGCAGTTGCGGGTTGCGGGCGAGGCGCTCTTTCAGGTCCCACCGCTTGCCGTTCCCGCGGGGGACGGGGAAATCACGCTCGCCGCCTTGACGCAGTACGAGTCGGTACACCTCTTCGTCGATCGCGCGCTTGCGGCAAATCAGGCCTTCCACGTCACCGAGCAGAACGCTGCGGCGGTGGCCGAGATCTGTCGCCGACTCGACGGCATGCCGCTCGCGCTGGAGCTTGCTGCTGCGCGAGTCCGGTCGCTTTCGGTCGAAAGGATTGCCGAGCGCCTCGGCGATCGCCTTCGCCTGTTGACGGGTGGCGATCGGACGGCGCTGCCCCGGCAGCAAACCCTGCGCGCGTTGATCGATTGGAGCTTCGACCTGCTGCCGGAAGCGGAGCGGGCGCTGCTGCGCCGTCTGGCGGTATTCGCCGGCGGCTGGACGCTCGAGGCGGCCGAAGAGGTCGCGTCGGGAAGCGGGATCCCCAAAGCGAGCGTTCTCGACCTGCTGTCGCGTCTCGTCGAGAAATCGCTCGTCGAGATCGACGCCGACGGCGAGCGCTATCGGCTGCTCGAGACTATCCGCCAGTACGCTCAGGAGAAACTGGACGAATCCGGCGAGCAATTGGAGATCCGGGCGCGTCACCTCGCTCATTATTTCGCGCTCGCCGAAAAGGCCAGACCCGAGCTCGTCGGCCGCGATCAGGCCGTGTGGCTCCTGCGCCTCGATGTCGAGCGCGAAAATCTGCTCACGGCTCACGCGTGGTGCGACAGGGCGGAGGACGGCGGCGAGACCGGACTGCGCCTCGTCCAGGCGATCAAGCAATACCTGGTGAACCGGGGTCTGTGGGCGCTGCGGCACGCGATGACCGTCGAAGCGCTCGCGCGGCGCGGCGCGCAGGCGCGAAATTCTGCGCGCTGCACCGGCCTTTTCAACGCGGGACAGGGGTGCTGCTTCATGGGTCGCTACGCCGAGGCTGCACCCTATCTCGATGAGAGCCTCGCGATCGCGCGCGAGCTCGGCGATCGGTGGCGTATCGGCGGTGCCCTCCAGCTTCTCGGACTCGCGTCGCTCGCGCAAGGTGATCTCGCCAATGCGCGACGGCACCTCGAAGAAGGACTTGCCGTCGCGCGTGAGACCGGCAGCAAGTACGAGATTGCTGCAGCGACGAACGGCCTTGCACAACTGTATCGCGTCGAGGGCGCACTCGACGCCGCCGAACCGCTTTTCGAGGCAGTGCTCGCGATGGCCCGCGAGCTTGGCGATCGCGAAGTCGTCGCGGTGGCGCTCCTCAACCTCGCAATGGTGGCGATCGCCCGCGGCTCCGCGACTCGCGCCCGGGCAATGCTGCTCGACGTGCATGCAATCGTCGAAGAAATCGGCTCGAGGCCTGCGGGTCAAAGCGTGCTCGAAGTCTCCGCCGGCCTTGCGGCAATGCGCGAAGAATGGGTGCGGGCGGCTCGTTACTTCGGCGCCGCCGAGCGGCAAGCCGTACAGACCGGGCTACGGCGCGACCCCGCCGATGAAGCCTTTCTGTCCGCGATGATCGCGAGGGCGCGCGCGGCCCTCGCCGCGGAGTTGTTCACCGCGGCAAAGTCCGAAGGAGGCGCGCTGCCTTACGAGGCCGCGCTCGCAGATGCGCGAACCTGGCTGCAAGCCAATGCGTTCGACTAGGGCTGGTGGACCCAGGGGTCGAGCGTCTCGACCTCCTTCCCATCCTTGTCGACAACCCGAATCGAGTATTTGAACTTCCGCGCCCCATTGGGCTTGTCGTAGCTGCAGGTGATGACCTTCTTCGGCTTTCCCCGGGCGCAGCCGAAATTGTCCGGCGGATTGCTCCCGTCGACCTTCACGGTCTGAATCGCGCTGTCGTCGGGGAACGTGTAGCCCGAGTTCGCGTCGAGCGCCCAGGCGATGTAAACGGTGCCCCCCACCGCGAACTTCGGACGAATGGGCTCCTGATCGACGACGATCCCGTCCGCGTCGACGAATACGTTGGGATTATGCGGATCGGGCTTTCTCACGGTCCCGGGGTCGAAGCCTCCTTGTCCGTCCACCGTAAGAGACTTACCCCTGATCATGACGGTTTCCGACGGCCCGACGCGAACGCCGGCGCAGCCCGTCAGCACGAGCAGAAACACCAGTGCAATCAGATGATGCCGTTTCATGTGGACCTCCCCTGTTCTCGATCGCGATGCGAGCCGGACCGTCGGGCGCATGCTGTTTGCTGCGGTGCCCGGGGCTCCAAGCGCGCGACGCTGGAATAGCGTCGCGTCTCGCATCCTACACGGTGCAACGGCCGGCGCAGTAGCTCGGAAGCGAACTTCGAGACCCGAGGACGTATCATCGTTCGATGGCCCCCCTGCTGAGAAGCGCCACCGACGAGCTGCGCACCATCGCGAAGCGCGTGATGCGCGAGCGCGGGCTGCTACCCGAATTCTCGCGTGCGGTCCGCGACGAAGCGAGCGCGATGGCCGGCCCGGCGACCGCGAGCTCCGCATCGATCCGCGACTTGCGCGGCCTCGCCTGGGCATCGATCGACAACGACGATTCGCGCGACCTCGACCAACTGACGGTCGCGAAGGCGCGCCCCGACGGCGAGGTGACGATCTTCGTCGCAGTCGCGGACGTCGACGCGCTGGTCGCTGCCGGCTCCGCGATCGATGCGCACGCTCGGGTCAACACTACGTCCGTGTACACCGCGGCACAAGTGTTCCCGATGCTTCCCGAGAAGCTGTCCACCGATCTCACCTCGCTCGCCGAAGACACGGACAGACTCGCCGTCGTCGTGGAGATGACGGTCGCCGCCGATGGGGCGATGCCGGCCTCCGACCTCTACCGAGCACAGGTCCGCAATCGCGCGAAGCTCGCATACAACGGCGTGAGCGCCTGGCTCGAAGGCAACGCCCCCGCACCGCCGAAGCTCGCGGCCGTCAACGGACTCGACGCGAATCTGCGCCTCCAGGATCGCGTCGCGCAGGCGCTGAAGCGGGTGCGCCATCGCCGCGGCGCGCTGTGCCTCGAAACGCTCGAAGCGCGCGCGGTGTTCACCGAGGACGGCGTGCTGACCGATTTGCGCCCCGACGTTAAGAACCGCGCGCGTGAGCTGATCGAGGATTTCATGATCGCCGCGAACGGCGTCACCGCCAGATTCCTCGCGCGCAGCGGGTACGCGTCGCTGCGCCGTGTCCTGCGCTCGCCCGAGCGCTGGGCGCGGATCGTCGCGCTTGCCGAATCCCTGGGCGAGCACCTTCCCGAGACGCCCGACGCCGTCGCTCTCGATGCGTTCCTGACGAAGCGCAGCGACGCAGAACCAGCGACCTTTGCCGATCTCTCGCTGACGGTCGTCAAGCTCCTGGGAAAGGGCGAATACGTTCTCGAGCGACCCGGCGAGCGCGGCGCCGGGCATTTCGGGCTGGCGGTGCGGGACTACACGCATGCGACCGCCCCGAATCGGCGCTTTCCCGACCTCGTCGTTCAGCGTCTCCTCAAGGCTGCGCTCGACGGCGATCGCACTCCGTACCCCGACGACGAGCTCGCGGCGCTCGCTCGGCACTGCACCGAGCAGGAGGACAATGCCGCGAAGGTCGAGCGCCATGTCAGGAAATCGGCCGCAGCGTTGCTGCTGGAGAGGCGCATCGGAGAACGCTTCGACGGAATCGTCACGGGCGCTTCCGAAAAGGGAACGTGGGTGCGGATCGCAAGCCCGATGGTGGAAGGCAGGGTCGTCCGCGGTTTCGAGGGCCTCGACGTCGGCGACAGGGTCGAGGTCGAGCTCGTCCATACCGATGCCTCACGCGGCTATATCGATTTCGCGCGCGTCAAGGAGAAGACATGAATTCCGACCCCCCCGCGCCTCACCCGCCGCTCGCCTATCGCGACGAGGCGTTCCTCGACAGCGCGGACGCGCGCCCGTTGCGCATCCTTGCCGAGTATCTCGGGCCACTGCGAAGCTTTCGGCGGGCACGGATCTGCGACACCGTCGTGTTCTTCGGGTCGGCGCGGCTCGCTTCCGGCGGCCACCTCGGCCGCTTCTACGACGAGGCGCGGGAGCTCGCGCGGTTGCTGACGCTCTGGGCGAAGGACCTGGCGCGCGACCGTTGCCGGTTTGCCGTCTGCACCGGAGGCGGCGGCGGAATCATGGAGGCGGCGAATCGCGGCGCCGCCGAGGCCGGCGGGACGACGATCGGCCTCAACATCGGGCTGCCGCACGAGCAGCGGCCAAACGCCTACATCACGCCCGGACTGTCGATCGAGTTCCGGTATTTCTTCATGCGGAAGCTCTGGTTCGCGCATCTCGCCCGGGCGCTCGTCGTCTTCCCCGGGGGGTTCGGAACGATGGACGAGCTGCTCGAGATCCTGACGCTCGCCCAAACCGGAAAGCTCGCGCGCAGGATACCGATCCTTCTCTACGGCCGGGAGTTCTGGAACGAGGTCGTCAATTTCGACGCTCTCGCGCGCCACGGGATGATCGACGCCGACGACCTGCAGCTGTTTCGCTATGCCGACGATCCCGCGACCGCGCTTTCGATCCTGCAGGCCGAGCTCGAGAGCGCCACGGCCGAGGACATGCCCGCGATCGCGCACTCGCGAACGGCCCCGATTCCCTACGACTAGCCAAGCCCGCGGCCAAAGCCGTCTCGCTTCGCCGCAGGAGGCTGCGCTCCGCTACGCGGGGCACTCGACGACGTCGCTGAAGCGGATGTCGTTCTCCCAGGTTTCGAGTCGCACGGTGAAGCCCCAGAGGCGCCGCAGATGCTTGACGACCTCGCCCGCCGCCTCGGTGAGCGGCCGGCCGCGCCGACGCTGGTGGCGCAGCGTGAGCGAGCGGTCGCCGTCGCGATCGAAGCGCACGACCTGCACGTCGGGCACACGCGACTCCTGCGCGTGCTGTTGCGCCAGGAGCTTGCGTACGCGGCGGTAGCCGTGGTCATCGTGGATGCTGTCCACGACGATCGCGTCCTCGTTCGTATGATCGGCAAGGGCAAAGAGGTGGAATTCGCGCATCAGCCGCGGCGAGAGATATTGCGCGATGAAGGACTCGTCCTTGAAGTTGCGCATCGCGAAATCGAGGACCTTGTTCCAGTCGCCCCCCGCGATGTCGGGGAACCATTCGCGATCCTCGGCCTCGGGGGACTCGCAGATGCGCTTCAGATCGGAGAACACCGCGAAGCCGAGCGCGTAGGGGTTGAGCCCGCCGTAGACTGGCGAATCGAATCCGGGCTGCGCGATGACGTTGGTGTGGTTCTTCAGGAACTCGAGCATGAAGCCGTCATCGACGAGCCGCTCCTCGTGCAGCTGGTTCATGATCGTGTAGTGCCAGAACGTGGCCCAGCCTTCGTTCATTACCTTGGTCTGGGCTTGCGGGTAGAAGTATTGTGCGAGCTTGCGCACGATCCGGACGAGCTCGCGCTCCCAGGGCTCGAGCCTCGGCGAGTATTTCTCGACGAAGTAGAGGACGTTTTCCTGCGGGTCCTGCGGAAATGCGGCGTTCACCTCGGGTTTGTTCTCCGCGCGTGCCTCCGGCACGGTGCGCCACAGGTCGTTGAACTGCCGCTCGCGGTGCGCCTCGCGCTCGGCGAGCCGCGCAGCCTCGGCCTTCAGCGTGAGCGGCGCGGGGCGCCGGTACCGATCGACGCCGTGCGGCATAAGCGCGTGACAGGCGTCGAGCACTTCCTCCACGGCCGTCGCGCCGTGGCGCTCTTCGCACTGCATCACGTAGCGGCGCGCGAACACCAGGTAGTCGAGGATCGCGTCCGCAGCCGTCCACTGACGAAACAGGTGATTGCCCTTGAAGAACGAATTGTGCCCGTAGGAGGCGTGCGCGATGACGAGCGCCTGTGTCGCGATCGTGTTCTCCTCCATCAGGTACGCGATGCAGGGGCTCGAATTGATGACGATCTCGTAGGCGAGACCCTGCATGCCCCGCCGGTACGCCTGCTCGTTGCGGATGAACTCCTTGCCGTACGACCAATGCGGATAGCCGACCGGCAGACCGCTCGATGCGTAAGCATCGAGCATCTGCTCGGACGTGATGACCTCGATCTGGTTCGGATACGTGTCGAGACCGTGCCCGCGGGCGATGCGCGAGATCTCGGTGTCGTAGCGCTCGAGAAGGTCGAAGTCCCAGTCGGCTCCGCGCGAGATCGCGCTGATTGCGCTCATTGCGTTTCCTTCTTGAAGAGATCGCGGAAGACCGGGTAGATCTGCTCGCGCTCGCTCGCCCTGCGCATCGCGAAGTTGCGCGATGCCTCGGCGACCCGCTCGTATTCGGCCCACAGCGTCGAGGAGCGCTCGCTCGTCGACGAGGCGGCGAGCTCGAGGTAGGTGTAGTAGCGCATCGCGGGCAGGAGCTGCTCGCGCAGAAACCGCGCGCTGCGGGCGGGATCGGCGCCGAACGCGTCGCCGTCGGAGGCCTGCGCCGCGTAGACGTTCCAGCCGCTCGCATAGCGCTCCCTGCGGATCTGCTCCGCGAGCTCGAGCGCGGAGAGCACGACGGTACCTCCGGAGCGCGTGTCGTGGAAGAAGCGGTCCTCGTCGACCTCCTCGGCGTCGTCGGTGTGGCGGACGAAGACGAGGTCGACCTCCGCGTACTTGCGGGTGAGGAACAGATAGAGCAGCGTGAAGAAACGCTTCGCGAGATCCTTCTTGTCCTCGTCCATCGACGCCGAGACGTCCATCAGGCAGAACATCGCCGCGCGGGCGATCGGCTCGGGGCGCAGAACGCGATTCCGGTAACGCAGATCGGGTTCGTCGATGAACGGGTGGACCCCGCGCCGCCGCTCGAGGCGCGCGAGCTCGTCGAAGATTCGCGCCGCTTCTTCGGCGTGCCCGACGGCCACCGCGGTGACGAAGGCCGCCTCGAGCTCGCGAATCTCGCGCTTCAACCCGCCGCCGAGGGCGATGCGGCGGGCGACCGACTGCTTCAGCGTGCGGACGATCGCCAGATTCGCCGGAACGCCCGTTTTCGCGAACCCGGCGCGAACGCTCTTCTTGCGCTCCGAGCGCCCGATCGCGGTGCGCGCGAGGTTGGGCAACTCGAGGTCGTCGAAGAAGATCCGCATGAACTCTTCGCGCGACAGCGAGAAGACGAACGCGTCCTCGCTGTCGCCGTGCCCGGCTTCGTTGCCCGAGCCACGCGCGCTGCCCGAGCCCTCCGGCCGCGGGATGCGGTCGCCGGTGACGTATTCGCGGTTGCCCGGCAGCACGAACTCGCGATCGCCGCCCGTACCGAAATTGAACGAAGGCTCCGAGATGTCCTTCTTCGGGACGCGCACCTCGCCGCCCTTCTCCATATCGGCGATCCTGCGCTCGCCGATCATCCTCTTCACCGCGCCCTGGATCTGCGCCTTGTAGCGCCGAAGAAAACGCTCGCGGTTGACCGCACTCTTGCCGCGGCCATTGGGGCGGCGATCGATCAGTTGCAGCATGGCGTCGCTACGTCATGAAGACTTGTGCACGCGCAAATACCACTCGGCGAGGAGGCGCACCTGCTTCTCCGTGTACCCCTTGGCGACCATCCGGGCGACGAAGTTCTGGTGCTTCTGCTTGTCTTCGGCCGATGCCTTCGCGTTGAACGAGATCACGGGAAGAAGATCCTCGGTGTTCGAGAACATCTTCTTCTCGATCACCTCGCGGAGCTTCTCGTAGCTGTTCCACGGCACATTGCGACCCTTGTTGTTCGCCCGCGCGCGCAGCACGAAGTTCACGATCTCATTGCGGAAATCCTTCGGGTTCGCGATCCCCGCGGGCTTCTCGATCTTCTCGAGCTCGGCGTTCAAGGCCGCGCGGTCGAAGCTCTCTCCGGTCTCGGGGTCGCGGAAATCCTCCTCCTGGATCCAGCAGTCGGCGAACGTCACGTAACGGTCGAAGATGTTCTGGCCGTACTCCGAATAGGACTCGAGGTAGGCGGTCTGGATCTCCTTGCCGATGAACTCGGCGTAGCGCGGCGCGAGGTAGCCCTTGATGTGCTCGACGTAGCGCCGCCGCGTCTCGTCGGGAAGATCTTCGCGCCCGAGCCGCTGCTCGAGCACGTACATGAGATGCACCGGGTTGGCGGCGATCTCGGTCTGGTCGTAGTTGAAGACCGCGGAGAGCACCTTGTACGCGAAGCGCGTCGACATGCCGTTCATGCCTTCGTCGACGCCGGCGTAGTCGCGATATTCCTGCAGCGTCTTCGCCTTCGGGTCGACGTCCTTCAGAGTCTCGCCGTCGTAGACGCGCATCTTCGAGTAGATGCTCGAATTCTCGGGCTCCTTGAGACGCGTGAGCACCGAGAACTGGCCCATCATCTCGAGCGTTCCCGGCGCGCAGGGCGCCTTCGACAGCGACGAGTTCTTCAGGAGCTTGTCGTAGATCTTGACCTCCTCGGAGACCCGCACGCAGTACGGGACCTTGACGATGAATATCCGGTCGAGGAACGCCTCGTTGTTCTTGTTGTTGCGGAAGCTGTGCCACTCTGACTCGTTCGAGTGGGCGACGATCAGCCCATTGAAGGGGATCGCCGAGAACCCTTCAGTGCCTTTGAAATTGCCTTCCTGGGTGGCCGTCAGAAGCGGGTGCAGCATCTTGATCGGGGCCTTGAACATCTCGACGAACTCGAGCAGGCCCTGGTTCGCGAGACACAGCCCGCCGGAATAGCTGTAGGCGTCGGGGTCGTTCTGCGAAAGCTCCTCGAGCTTGCGGATGTCGACCTTGCCGACGAGCGAGGAGATGTCCTGGTTGTTCTCGTCGCCGGGCTCGGTCTTAGTGATGGCAACCTGGCGCAGTACGGAAGGATTTACCCGCACGACTTGAAACTTCGACAAGTCGCCGTTGAATTCCTGAAGGCGCTTCACGGCCCAGGGCGACATGATCCCGGTGAGATAGCGCCGCGGAATACCGTACTCGCTCTCGAGGGAATCGCCGAAGCGCTCCGCGGTGAAGAGGCCGAGGGGCGACTCGTTGACCGGCGAGCCCCTGATCGCATAGATCGGCCGCAACTCCATGACGGACTTGAGACGTTCGGCGATCGACGACTTGCCGCCGCCGACGGGCCCCAGCAGGTAGAGGATCTGCTTGCGTTCCTCGAGTCCCTGGGCTGCGTGCTTGAAGAAGGCGACGATCTGGTCGATCGCCTCCTCCATCCCGAAGAACTCGCGGAAAGCCGGGTAGCGGCGGATAACCCTGTTGCCGAAGATGCGCCCGAGCCGGGGATCGCTGCGGGTATCGAGGATCTCGGGTTCACCGATTCCGGCGAGCATCCGCTCCGCCGGAGCGGCGTAAGCCGAAGGATCGCTCCTGCACAGATCGAGGTAGCCTTCGAGGCTCATCACCTCGTCCTGGGTCGCCGTGTACGTCGACCGATACTCTTCAAGCAACGTGGTCATATTCAAATCCCAGAAAGACAGTGAAACGAAATGCCGCCAATTCGGGGCTTTCGATTCCGCCCCCGGCATCCGGGGCAGCTCACCTCTTCTTGGAATCCTTTAACGCCAACGTCTAACTTGTGGACGACACGATGACAATCCTGTTACCGAGCCACCCCTCCGACACTGTATAGACCATGTTTGCCGGATACCCAAACCCAAGAGGGTCAACAGTTGTACTGCATAACTCATGCCAAGGGAAGCCGCGAAAAGGCGACCGCCGGCGAAGCCAGGCCCCGGCTGGGCACCGAACGAGAGTTCGGCTGAGGGATAGGCCACAAAGCGATCAGCTACATGCCGATTTTTGTCCGCGCACGCCGCGCATCCGTTCGCAGCAGTGGCTTGCGAGTGCTGATAGCGCCTGATGTTGGTGCGGCGGTGCACCGTCGCTCGCTACTTTGGTGCACTGCATCAGCCGGCAGATCGCGGGTACGAGTCAGCGCGGAACGAGCACCGCCGCGCCTTTCAGTCGCCCGTTGCGAAGATCGGCCAGCGCATCGTTCGCCGCGGTAAGCGGGTAATCGACGATGTGGGTTTTCACGGGAATCGCAGGTGCCAGCGCGAGAAACGAGCTCGCGTCGCGACGCGTCAGGTTGGCGACCGACCGCAACACGCGTTCCTCCCACAGGAGCTTGTAGGGAAAGCTCGGGATGTCGCTCATGTGAATGCCGCCGCAGACTACGGTCCCGCCTTTCACCGTTGCACGCAGCGCTGCCGGCACGAGCGGCCCCGCCGGCGCGAAGATCAATGCGGCGTCGAGCGCGACAGGCGGCGCGTCGGTGGACGACCCCGCCCAGACCGCACCCAATTCGCGAGCGAACGCCTGCGCCGCCATGTCCCCGGGGCGCGTGAACGCATACACCTCCCGCCCTTCGCCCACCGCGACCTGGGTGACGATGTGCGCCGCTGCGCCGAAGCCGTAGATGCCGACGCGTCGCGCGTCCCCCGCCATCCGCAGCGTCCGAAAACCGATCAGTCCCGCGCAGAGCAGCGGCGCCGCAGCAGCGTCGGCGTAGTCCCCCGAGATCGGAAAGCAGTAGCGCTCGTCGGCAACCGTCATCTCCGCATAGCCGCCATGAATCTGGCAGCCGGTGAAGCGCGCCGCGTCGCACAGGTTCTCGCGGCCGCTCGTGCAGAACGGGCACTCCCCGCATGTCCAGCCGAGCCACGGGACGCCGACGCGATCGCCGATACCGAATCGATCGACGGCCGCTCCCTTGTCGAGCACCGTGCCGACGATCTCGTGACCGGGGATGACGGGGAGCTTTGCGTTTGGCAGCTCGCCATCGACGAGATGGAGGTCGGTGCGGCACACGCCGCAGGCGAGCACACTAAGCAGAAGCTCATGCGGCCCCGGTTGCGGATCCGGAAGCTGCGTCCACTCGAGTGGCGCATGGTAGCTGCGGCAGAGCATCGCGAACATGGGAAGCGATTCTACGCGGCGCGTCGGCGTCGGAATGCAGCTCTGCGCGCGCAGCCGCGTCGGGTCGCGCGGATCGCCTCGCCATCCCGGCGCTCGCGCCCGTCGTACCGGGCGGACCCCTGACAGCGATGCTGACGGGCGCCGGTGCGGGCGCGGCCGCCGGGGGATTGATCGGAGCGCTCAAGGATTCGGGGCTGCCGCAGGAGGACGCCAGCTGCTGCGCGGAATCGGTGCGCCGCGGCGCGGCGCTGGTCACGCTTCCCGCCGACGAGTCGCGCGCCGAGCGGGTCGCGGAGATCCTCGGCGGCCACGGGGCCATCGCCGAAACCGTCTACCTCGTCAGATGTGCCTCGGCGCGCTGGCTCTTCAGGAACACGATGACCGCTGTGGGAGCGTGGACCTGACCGAAACCGATGAGGAAAAGCGCGAGTGTCGAGGTGCCCGGGATTTCGGCAAGGTTCGCGAATTGCACCGCGAACAGGCCCAGCGCCGTCCCGACGCCCGCGAGCAGCGCCCGAGTCAACATCACGCGGCGCTCCCCTTCGATCTCGCGCGGGAGGCTCCAGTGCGCGTAGATGGAAAGCAGCAACATGCACGCAGCCGCGAGATCGGCAAGCATCGAGAGTCCCGGGGGTACGGCTTGGAGCGAGAGGTTGAATTATCTCGGCTCCGCGCTCGCTCGCCATAGGACGCCGCGCGTTTCCGATGTGGGAATGCGCTTACAGAGTCGCGGACGTGCGCATGCCCCCGCGCTCCGAGGCGGCCAGCTTCGACGCTCGTCCTACAACGCATTCATCGATCTCGCCGTGGCTCGCCGGGTCGCGGCGGGACCACGATGCGCGGATGGCTGAAAGCACGTCGGCTTCACGACGCGCATCGTCGAGATCGACGACCGCGTCCACATCCCGAATAGCGGGCGCTACACGCCGAACGTCTGGGTTCCTCCGCTGCCCGGCCCGGCGCTGATCGACGGAGAAGGCCGCAGGCAATCCGCGTGATTCCGGGCCGAGATCCTGCGCCGCGCCGGCAGGCGCATCGCCAGCGTCCCTTCGCCGGCGCTGCGAGGGCAAAGCCGCATCCGCGTGTAGGGCCCCGTCCGACAGCAACTCCCTGTCGGTGCTTACATTCGCAGGACCGCGAACGCGCCACCATTGAGGGACTTTCGCCCAACGAGAGGCTCACCATGTCCAGCGAATTTCCAGCAGAGAACGTCACGTTGATCGACGCTCCGGACGTGACATCGGGCCCCCGTGCTATGTCAGCGTCCGTTGCGACGTTTCCATTGTCGCCAGGATCTTCGCGCTCCCGCTCGACGCCGAGCGCGAAGGCGACCGATGCGGGCTTGCTGATCGGCGAATCGCCCGAAATGATCCAGGTCGCCTCGCGGTTGCGACGCGTCGCGGCGTCGCAGGCGACCGTCATGCTCGTCGGCGAATCGGGCACCGGCAAGGAGCTCGCTGCCGAATATCTGCACGCGCACAGTCCGCGAGCCGGCGGCCCGATCGTTGCCGTCAATTGCGGCGCCATCCCCGCCAATCTCGTCGAGGCCGAGCTCTTCGGCTACGAGCGCGGTGCGTTCAGCGGTGCGGTCAGGCAGCACCAGGGCTACTTCGAGCGCGCGACGGGAGGAACGCTGCTGCTCGACGAGGTCACGGAAATGCCGCTCGAGCTGCAGTCCAAACTCCTACGCGTGCTCGAAACCGGGCGGATGACGCGCATAGGGGGCTCCGATGAAATCGCAGTCGACCTCCGCATCGTGACCGCGAGCAACCATCCGCCGGAGGCGATACTGCGCGATCGGCGGCTGCGCGAGGACCTTTTCTATCGACTGGCCGTCGTCGTTGTCCGACTGCCGCCGTTGCGCCGAAGAGGAGACGACATCGAGCTCCTCGCTCGCGCGTTTCTCGGGCGCCTGAACAGCGAGTGCGGCACCCACAAGCGGTTCGATCCGCGGGCGCTTGCCATCGCGAGATCCCACCCCTGGCCCGGGAACGTTCGCGAGCTTCGCAATTGCGTGGAGCGCAGCTTCGTTCTCTGCGACGACGTCGTTGCGCTCGACCTGCAGCCCCTCCGGGCGGCAGAGCTCACCGGTGCGGAGGAGTGCGAATCCGTGCAGATCCCGATCGGCACGACGCTCGCGGACACCGAACACGAAATGCTGCTCGCCACGCTCAGGCACTGCGGGGGCAACAAGCGCCGCACCGCGCAGATCCTCGGAGTGAGCGTGAAAACGATCTACAATAAGCTCGTCGCCAGGCAAATCTGAAGACCGGGCGGCGCCGCGACCTGGGCGCGTTCGACCCCCTGGCGGCGGCGAAGGGGCACGAGCGGGAAATCCACTACTTCAAGCAACGCCAAACCGGTGACTGCGCATTTGCTTTCGGGCGGCACCAGATCCAGGAGATGACACGATGAGTACGCAGAACCAGGTATCCCCGGGTCGCGGCGAAGGCGCGCAAGGCGGCGCCGCGCCCTTCTCGCTTCCCCGCCTGCCCTACGGAGAGGATGCGCTCGACCCGATCATCTCGGCGCGAACGATCAGCTTCCACTACGGCAAGCATCACAAGACCTATGTCGATACGCTGAACAAGCTCGTGGCCGGAACGGAATTCGCCGATCAGCCGCTCGAAGCGGTCATTCGCGCTACCGCGGGAAAAGCCGACAAGGCGAAGATCTTCAACAACGCGGCCCAGATCTGGAACCATACGTTCTACTGGCATAGCCTCAAGCCCAAGGGCGGGGGCGATCCGACGGGCACGCTGCGCGACCGCATCGGCGGCGACTTCGGGAGCATCGACAACTTCCGCAAGGAGCTCTCCGAAGCCGCGGTCACGCAGTTCGGCAGCGGCTGGGCATGGCTCGTCGTCGACCATGGCAAGCTCAAGGTCGTCAAGACGGCGAACGCCGAGGTTCCGTTCGTGAGCGGGCAAACGCCCCTGCTCACCGTGGATGTCTG
>DATKMY010000003.1:0-14275 GCA_035541655.1 Casimicrobiaceae bacterium
CTTCATGTCGAACGCCGGCTTCGTCGTGACGGGCGACGGGGTCGTCGCGTTCGATGCGCTCGGCACGCCGGCGCTCGGCCGCGCTATGGTCGCCGCAATCGCCACGGTGACGACGGCGCCGATTCGGCGCGTGATCGTTTCGCACTACCACGCCGATCATATCTACGGCTTGCAGGCGCTGAAGGCCGCGGGGGCCGAAATCTGGGCCCATCGCAAGGCCGAGATCTACATCGCTTCCGACGCCGCGCAGAGCCGGCTCGCGCAGCGTCGCGCCGAGCTCTACCCGTGGGTCGACGAGACGACGCGCGTCGTTCCGCCAGATGTCCTTCTCGACGGCGACACCGATTTTCGCTTCGGAGGCCTCACGTTCCGTATCATCTATTCTGGGGGCGCTCACTCGCCTGAGGATATCCTGATGTATGTCGTCGACGATCGCGTGCTGTTCGCGGGCGACCTCCTGTTCGCCGGCCGCGTCCCGTTCGTCGGCAACGCCGACAGCCGCGGCTGGCTCGCGGCGATGAGCAAGATGATCGCCGTGAACGCGCTCGTTGTGATCCCCGGCCACGGGCCTCCGTCGACGGACGTCGCGCGCGACATGGCGACGACGCGCGACTACATCGCCTACCTCCGCGAGCAAATGGGCCGCGGCGTCAGGGACTTCGTGCCGTTCGACGAGGTGTATGCGAAGACCGACTGGTCGCGCTTCGCGGGCCTGCCGGCGTTCGCCGAGGCGAATCGCATCAACGCCTACGGGACCTACCTGCAGATGGAGCAGGAGGAGCTCGAAGGCGCGAAGAAGTAACGGTCACTCCCACATCCGCAAAGCGCCCTCATGACCAACGATCCCGTTCTCGCCGTTGCGATTCGCGCCGCGCACCGCGCCGCGTCGGTGATCCTCGACGCGGCCCGCGACTTGCGCCGCAGTCCTTCGCATGCGAAGGATCACGGCGACATCGCGACGGACGCGCAGGCGGAAGCCGAGAATGCGATCATCGCGACGTTGCGCGCCGCCTTTCCCGACCAGGCGATCGTCGGGGCCGAGGCCGGCGAGATCGTCAGCCAGATCCGGGCCGGCGGCCCGGTGAGCCAGACGGCGCCGCGCTGGATCATCGATCCGATCGACGGCACCGCGAACTTCGTCCACGGCTATCCGTTCTACGCGGTGTCCGTCGCTCTGACGCAAGGTGCCGAGGTGACGCACGCCGTCGTCCTCGATCCGGTGCGCGACGAGCTCTTCACCGCGATCAAGACCAAGGGGGCACAGCTCAACGGGGCGGCGATCCGCACGTCGACGTGCGTGCGCATCGAGCAGGCTCTCGTCGGCACCGTCTTTCCGGCGCGAACCAGCACGAAGCTCCCCGCTTATCTTCCCATCTTCAACGCGCTGGTCAAGACATGCGCCGGCGTGCGGCGCGCGGGCGCGGGCGCGCTCGACCTCGCCTACGTCGCCGCGGGCCGCCTCGACGGGTTCTTCGTGATGAGCCAGAACGCGTGGGACATCGCGGCCGGCGCGCTGATCGTCACGGAGGCCGGCGGGCGTGTCGGCGATTTCGCCGGCGGCAAGGACTTCCTGCGCTCGACCGACGTGATCGCCGCGGCACCGGGGTTGTTCAGTCCGCTGCGCGAGACGATTGCGGCGGCGCCGCCGTGACGATGATCCCCGCAGGCGCGCGGCGCGAGGCGGGAAGAAGCGCGATCGCCGCGAGCGTCACGGCGGACACTGCGGCCATCACCAGCAACAGCGTTGCGAAGCCCGCCGCCTTGACCAGCGGTCCCAGCAGCCACACCGCCGCCGAGCTCACGCCGAAGGACACCGTGAGGCGCATGCCGCTCACGCGCGAACGCATCCGGTCGTCGACGTAACGGACGATCATCGCGTCGGTGAACGGAATCGCTCCGAACACCGCGACCATGAAGGCGATCTGGAGCGCATAGAGCGTCCATCCGCTCGCGTTGGCCGCGGCGACGAAAAGCGGCGCCTGCAGCGCCACGACGCCGAGGTAGAGTTGCTTCATCGGAAAGCGGTCGATCAGGAGGCCGATCGCGATCTGCGCGAACGAGGCGACGACATAGACGCCCGCGAGCAGCATTCCGAGCATCGCCGGATCGGCGACCACGCCGCGAAGGCGCTCCCGCAGCAGCTCGCCATTGCCGTTGGTCGTGAAATTGAACAGCAGGCTGCCCGAGATCGCGGCGATCGTCATGATCGCGAAGATGCGGGCGAGCGGCGGAGAGCCCTCGGCCCGCGCGGCGCGTGCACCGTGAGCGGGCGGCGGCTCGTTGCGCGGCGCGAGCCGCGCGAACGCGATGCCGCAGCCAATCGCGAACAATCCCGGAACGACGAACGCCGTGCGCCACCCGGCGTACTTGACGAGGAAGCCCGTCGTAACCGCGGCGAAGGCCACGCCCAGGTTGCCTGCGAGTCCGTTGACTCCGATCGTGAGTCCCGGCCGCGCCGCACCGCGCACGAGCATCGGGATTCCGACCGGGTGGTAGATCGACGAGAAGAGCCCCATCAGCGTGAGCGCCCCTGCGAGCTGCCATGCGTTGGTCGTCGCCGCGATCACGAGCATCGAAACACCCATTCCGGCGAAGAACACGAGCATCATCGGACGCCGGCCCCACAGATCCCCGAGGCGCCCCGCGGGGAGCGAGCCCAGGCCGAACAGCATGAAGGCGCCCACGCCGTAGGGCATCAGCGACTCCCAATCCGCGAAGCCGAAGTCGGCGGCGATCGCCGTGACGGCAGTCGCGAAGACCAGCAGGAACATGTGGTCGAGCGCGTGCGCAACGTTGAGCAGGAGTCCGACAGAGCGCTTGACGGCGACCATCCGAAATCCTACGCGGCGAGCTGCCGCAGTTGACCGAGCAGCGAATCCGATAGCATAACCCCTTCCCTGCCGGCGCTCGCCGCAAGCGCGTTCCGGCGCTCCCCCGGCAACCTGACGCCGGGGTCCTCGAGCATCGCCCTCACGAGCGTCTCGACGCGCTCGTGGTAGGTATTGTTGCCCGCGAGCGCATCCGGGTCGATCGCGAGGAACGCCTGTCCGATCCGCGGACGGTTTCCTTCGTCGACGAAGAACGAGCTCGCCTCGAATCCCATCGCGGCGCCGCTGAGCGCCGTCACGAAGAGCTCGATGGCCAGCGCGAGCATCGCCCCTTTGGTGCCGCCCATCGGAAGCATCGATCCTTCGAGAGCGGCGGAGGCGTCGGTCGTCGGATTGCCATCGCGATCGAGCGCCCAGCCGCGAGGGATCGGCTTGCCCTCCTTCGCCGCGACCATGACCTTGCCGCGCGCGACTTCGGACAGCGACAGATCGATCATGAGCGCGGGGGACTTCGCGCGTGGGAACACCGCGGCTATCGGATTGGTGCCGAGCAGCGGACGCCGGCCCCCTGCCACGGCCATCGCGGCGGGCGAGTTGCCGAGCGCAAGGCCGACGAGGCCCGCCGCCCCGACCGGCTCGAGATGATACGCGGCCGCGCCATAGTGATGGCTGTTCGTGACGCCCGCATAGGCGACGCCCAACTCGCGCGCCCGCCGTATTGCCTCGCTGACCGCGAGCGCGCAAGCAGGAAATGCGAGCCCGCATTGCGCGTCCACGAGGACGGTGCCGCCCTTCTCCCGGACGATCCGCGGCTCCGCGGATCCGTCGGCACGCCCGTTGCCGAGGTGCGTGGCGTACTGGGCGACGCGCGAGACGCCGTGCGAGGCGAGACCGCGCGCCTCGGCGTAGACGAGCGCAGCCGCAGTCGACGACGCCATCGCGGGATTCGCGCCGGCACGGGCAAGTGCGCGCGTCGCGAGATCCTTCAGCGCCGGCAGCGGCATGAGCGGCATGCGAGCCTGGCGATCGATCAGGATTGCCAGGGGAGCCGATCGAGATCGACGTTCCCGCCCGACAGGACGATTCCGACTCGCGCCCCCGCGACATCGAGCGATCGCTCGAGGAGGCAGGCGAGCGGAACCGCCGCCGAGGGCTCGATCACGATCTTCATCCGCTCCCAGGTCATCCGCATCGCCCGTACGATTGCCGCTTCGCTCGCCGTGCCGACCGCGGCGACGTTCGCGCGGATCGCCGCAAACGTGCGCGGGGCGAGCGTCGTGCGCAGGCCGTCGGCGATCGTCGCGGTGGCAGCGAGCGGTTCGATGCGCCCCGATCGGAAGCTTCGCGCGGCGTCGTCGGCGTTCGCCGGCTCGGCACCGTAGACGCGCGCGGTCGGACGCAGCGCACGCATGGCGATGCTCGTTCCCGACAGCAATCCCCCGCCGCCGACCGGCGCGATGACGATGTCGAGGTCCGGGACCGCATCCGCGAGCTCGAGCGCGGCGGTCCCCTGTCCGGCGATCACGTGCACATTGTCGAACGGATGGACGAGGATCGCTCCGGTTTGCCGCTGCACCTCGGCGCAAGCTTCTTCGCGTGCTGCGGGCGTCGGCGCGCAGAAGCGGATCGTCGCACCGAATCGGCGAACGTTTTCCTGCTTCACCCGCGGCGCATTCTCGGGCATCACGATCCAGGCCGGAATGCCCCGCGCCCTCGCCGCATACGCGAGCGCAGCGCCGTGATTCCCCGACGAATGCGTCACCACGCCCTTGGCCGCAACGGAAGCGGAAAGCGAGGATACGGCGTTCGTCGCGCCGCGCGCCTTGAACGCCCCTACCTTCTGGAAGTTCTCGCACTTGAAGTGTAGCGCCGCGCCGACCTCTGCGTCGATCGAGCGGCACGTCAGCACCGGCGTCCGATGGACGAACGGTGCGATCCGGGTCGCTGCCGCGCGTATCGCCGCGAGATCGGGGAGCGCGAGTGCGTCGTCGTGGGTCGTGTCGTGCATGGCGGAAGTCGAGGTGAAGGCTCGGTGCGAAGCTGAGCGGGCTCCGCGCAAACCCTCAGAAATCGAACGACGGCTGCATGACGGGGGCGAACGTCCTGCGATGCGCCGCGCATGGTCCGAATCGGGCCAATGCCGCGAGGTGATCCGGTGTCGCGTAGCCCTTGTTGTGGGCGAAGCCGTAGGCGGGGTGCTCGAGGTCGAGCGCATCGAGCATCGCGTCGCGCGTGGTCTTCGCAAGAATCGACGCCGCGGAGATTGCCGCGACGCTGCGATCGCCGCTGACGATCGCCCGCGTCGCGCATCGGAGCTGCGGACAGCGGTTGCCGTCGACCCAGGCCTCTTCGGGCTCGCTCGCCAGCGCCTCGACCGCACGGCGCATCGCGAGCAGGGTCGCCTGCAGGATGTCGAGCGTGTCGATCTCCGCGACCTCGGCGGAAGCCACACCCCACGCAAGCGCGCGGGCCTTGATCTCGGTGGCGAGGCGCGAACGCGCGGCGGCCGTCAGGGCCTTCGAATCGCGCAGGCCTTCGATCGGATGCTCGGGATCGAGAATCACGGCGGCTGCAACGACCGGGCCCGCAAGCGGCCCGCGGCCGGCTTCGTCGATGCCGGCGACGAGCCGCGGCTGCCGCTCGATCAGCATGCGACTCCCGCGGCGCGGAGCTCCGCGGCAACCGCCTTCGCGGCGAGCGCTCCGGTGTCGAGGGCCAGTTCGGTGCCGAACCCGGCGAAGAGCGCCTCCATTCGCTGCCGCGTCAGCGTGTCGTCGTACAGGTTACCCACCGCTTGCGCGAGGTTGTCGACCGTCGCATCCTCCTGCAGCAACTCCGGAACGACGAACTTCCCGGCAAGAATGTTGGGCAGCCCGACGTAAGGCAGCAACAGCTTGTGGCGGATGATAAATGCCGTCACGGGATTCATCCGATAGTAGATCACGTGCGGGCAGCGCGCCAGCGCAGCCTCGAGCGTCGCGGTGCCGGAGGCGACGAGCGCGACGTCCGCGGCGCGCAGCGCATCGGTCGCGTGGCCGTAGAGCGTGGTGAGGGGCAGTGCTTCGAGCCCCAGGCGGTAGACCGCGGCTTCGAACAGATCGCGCGTCGGCCGCGTCGCCAGCGGCACGAGAAAGCGCGCGTTAGGCCGCGCTGCGTGCAGCGCCGCGGCGGTCCTGAGGATCAGCTCCCCATGCGCCTCGATCTCGCGGACGCGGCTTCCCGGAAGGAGCGCGAAGACCGGCTGGGCGATCCCGATCTTCAGCTGCTCGCGCGCCGCACGGCGCGTGCCGCGCCCGTCGATTTCGCGCGCGAGCGGATGCCCCACGTACGTTGCCGGCACGTCGGCCGCCTCGTAGAGCGGCAGCTCGAACGGAAACAGCGTCAGGATCCGGTGGACGGCTCGCCCAATCTTGTGCACGCGCTCGCGCCGCCACGCCCAGATCGACGGGCTAACGAAGTGCATCGTGCGCACACCGGCGCGCTTCAGCTTCGTTTCGACGCCCAGGTTGAAGTCCGGCGCGTCGATGCCGATGAAGAGGTCGATCCGCGTCGCGAGCAGCTTCTTTACGAGGGCGCGCCGCAAGGCGAGGATCGCGGGAAGATGGGCGAGCACTTCGACGAGCCCGCCAACCGACAGCGTTTCCAGCGGAAACCACGGTTCGCAGCCGGCAGCCTGCATCCGGGGGCCCGCGACGCCGACGAAGCGCGCGTGCGGCATGGCTTCGCGGACGGCCGCGATGAGCGCGGCTCCAAGCGCGTCGCCGGATGTCTCGCCGGCGACTACACCGATCGTCAAGCCATCGGAGCGCTGAGGCACACTCGCCAAACGCGTTCCCGGGCCGCTCTAGCGGATGATCCCGCGGCCCGCCACGCCGAGAAATTCGACGAGCGGCCGCAGTGCCGGCGCCGTCCGGGCGACCTCGGCGATCATCGCGCGCGCGTCCTCGAGCGAGTGGCCCTGCCGGTAGAGCGTCTTGTACGCGCGGCGGATCGCGAGGATATCGTCCGGCGAGAATCCGCGGCGACGCAGTCCTTCGCTGTTGATCCCGTACGGCTTCGGCGGATCGCCAGCCACGGTCATGAACGGCGGAACGTCCTGCACGATCTTCGCATACGCACCGATCATCGCGTGCGCCCCGACGCGGCAGAACTGGTGAACGCCGGCGTACGCGCCCATCACTACCCAGTCGTCAATCCGGACGTGGCCAGCGATCTGCGCGTTGTTCGAGAACGTCGTGGCATCGCCGACGACGCAATCGTGCGCGACGTGCGTATAGGCGAGGAACAGGTTGCCGTTGCCGATCGTGGTATCGCCGCGGTCCTGCACTGTTCCGGCATGGATCGTCACGCACTCGCGAAAGACGTTGTCGTCGCCGATCGTCGTCGTCGTCGGCTCGCCGCCGTATTTCCGGTCCTGGGGGATCTCGCCGATCGACGCGAACTGAAAGACGCGGTTGCGCGCACCGAAGCGCGTGCGCCCGCCTATCACGACGTGCGGCCCGATCGTGCTCCCGGGGCCGATCGTCACCTGCGCGCCGACGATCGAATACGCGCCGACCTCGACGTCTTCGGCGAGCTCCGCCGTCACGTCGACCAGCGCGGTCCGGTGAATCCTGGCCATCGCTCAGCCACCGTTCGTGCCCTTGTCGGGCATGCGCATCGCCGCCATCAGCTCGGCTTCGGCAACGATCTCGTCGTCGACCTTCGCCCGCACGCTGAACTTGCCGACTCCGCGGACGAGCCTCAGCGCGTCGGCCTCGAGCACCAACTGGTCGCCGGGACGGACTTGACGCCGGAAGCGGGCAGCGTCGATCGCGGCGAAAAATATGATCGTCCCGTCGCCCGGGTCGCGGCCCGAAACCTTCCACGCGAGGATGGACGCGATCTGGGCGAGCGCCTCGATCACCAGCACGGCGGGCATCACCGGGTAGCCGGGGAAGTGCCCCTCGAAGAAAGGCTCGTTCATCGTGACGTTCTTGACGCCGCGGATCGACTTGTTCCCGACCAGCTCGACGATCCGGTCGACCAGCAGGAACGGATAGCGGTGCGGCAGGTACCGCATGATCTCGAGGATGTCCATCACGCAACTGCCGTTCGAGCTCATGGCGCCTCCTCAGGGCGATCGGCGGCGGCGTCCTGTGGCGCTGTCCCCGCCGCCGCCTCCAGGCGATGGATGCGCTTCTCGAGCTCGGGCAGATGATTGATGATCGCCACGATGCGGCGCCACTGTTTGCCCGGCAGAGCAGGATCCAACCCGGCATATTCGCCAGGCGCTCCGATCGAGCGCCTGACCATCGCAGCACCGTCGATCACGACGCCGTCGCAGATCTCGATGTGCCCGTTGATCATCGCCGCGCCGCCGATCAGGCAGTTCCTGCCGATGCGGGTGCTGCCGGCGATGCCGACACAGCCCGCGATGGCCGTGTGCGCGCCGATCTGGCAGTTGTGGCCGATCTGGACGAGGTTATCGAGCTTGACGTCGCTCTCGATCACCGTGTCTTCGATCGCGCCGCGATCGATCGTCGTGTTCGCGCCGATCTCGACGTCGGCGCCGATCACGACGCGGCCGATCTGCGGGATCTTGATCCAGCGTCCGGCTTCCTCGGCCATACCGAAGCCGTCGGCGCCGATCACCGCACCGGAATGCACGATGGTCCGCGGACCGATCACGGTGCGGTCGTAGATCGTCACGTTCGCGTGCAGCAGCACGTCGTCGCCGATCGCGACGCCCGCGCCCACGATGCTCCCTGCACCGATGCGTGCCCGCTCTCCGACAATGGTGCCGCTACCGACAATCGCTCGCGGCCCTACCGACGCGCTGGGCGCGACACGGGCACCGGGGTCGACGAGGGCCGTCGGGTGGCATCCCGGTTCGGCGATCTGCGCCGGATGCAGGATCGTCGCAACCTTTGCGTAGGTCGCGTAGGGATTCTTGCTCACGAGCTTCGGCAGCGGCGTCTCGGCGGCCATCGCGGGCGCGAGGATGACGGCTGCCGCGCCCGTCGTCGCGAGCTGCTTGCGGTACTTGGCCCGCGCGAGGAACGCGATGGAGCCCGGCCCGGCGGACTCGAGCGTGGCGACATGGGAAACGCGAACCGACCCGTCGCCGTCGACTGCGGCGCCGACGAGTTGCGCGAGCTCGGAGAGGGGCTGCGACACGGGCGACCTGCGATGGCGAGGGCGAGGGGGACGACGGCAGGAACCGCTCGGTCCTCGAGGGACGCGGTTCCGGCGCTATTTGTCGGCCAACGCCTTGATCACCTTCTCGGTGATGTCGATCTTCTGGCTCGCGAAGACGACGGGATCCTGCAGTATCAGGTCGAACTTCTCCGCTTCGGCAATCTGCTGGATCACCTTGTTCGCGCGCTCCTGGACGCTCGCGAGCTCCTCGTTGCGGCGAAGGTTCAAATCCTCGCGGAACTCGCGCTGCTGTCGCGTCAGATCGCGCTGCAGGTTCGCGAGATCCCGCTCCTTGTTTCGACGGTCGCTCTCCGACATCGTCACGCCGTCCTTCTCGAGCGAGGTCTGCAGGTCGCGCACCTGCTTGCTCAGCTTCTGGATATCGGCGTCGCGCGCGGCAAATTCCTTCTCGAGCTTCGACTGCGCACGCTTCGCCGGCGCCGCTTCGCGAAAGAGGCGCTCGGTGTTCACGAAGCCGATCTTGTAGTCGGCGGCCTGTGCGTGCCCCGTCCCGACGGCGAGCAGCGCCGCCAGCCCGAGAACAGCGCCCGAAACGAATGCGGAACTGCGGTTCATCCTGCGCATCAGAATATCGTCCCTATCTGGAACTGGAAGTGCTGGATCTTGTCCAGCGGCTTCTTGTTGAGCGGAATTGCGTAGCTGAACTTGAGCGGCCCGACCGGCGAGTTCCACGCGAGCCCGAGCCCCGCCGAATAGCGGAAGCCCTGCAGGTCGAACTGCGCGCGCTCCGGCAGGTCGTTGCCGTTGACGTAGATCTGTCCCGCGTCGGTGAACACGCTCAGGCGCACCGACTTGTCGCCCTTGACGATCGGGTAGAAGAGCTCCATGTTGCCGACGATCTTTCTCTTTCCGCCGGTGGCGTTCCCATAGATGTCCTGCGGGCCGAGCGAGCTCTGCTGGAAGCCTCGCACCGACCCGACGCCGCCCGCGTAGAACGCCTTGAAGAACGGCAGCGGCAGCCCGCCATAGCCGTCGGCATAGCCGAAGTCGCCGCGCAGCATCAGCACGAAGTCTCCGAAAATGGGCGTGAAGTTCTGCTGCAGATAGTTCCACTTGTAGTACTGGAGGTCGCCGAACGATATCTCGCCGAGCAGGCTCTGCAGGCGTCCCCGCGTAGGATAGAGGATGTCATCGCGGGTGTCACGCGACCAGCCGCCGTTCAGCACGAAGCTGTTGGTCGAGTTGCCAAACTCCGCGACGTAGAGGATGTAGGCCGGCGGACTGTTGTCCACGAGCGAGAGATGCGTGTGCTCGTAGCGGACGCCCACGTTGACGGCGTCGGTCTCGCTGATCGGCACGCCGAAGCTGATCGCACCGCCACCCGTCGACGAGTCGTACTGCGAGACCTGCAGCGACCCGGGATTGGTGTTGCGCTGATAGATCTCGATCGTCCGCGATACGCCGTCGACCGTCCAGTAGGGCTCGGTGAACGCAACCGAGATGACGCGGTTGACCGAGCTCGTGTTGATCGCCGCAATGAGCGAGTTGCCGGTGCCGAGGATGTTCGCCTGCGAGACCGACGCGTTGAAGACGAACTTCTCCGCGCTGGAGTAGCCGAGGCCTGCGAGCAGCTGTCCGGTGTTCTTCTCGACGACGGTCACATCGACGTCGACCTGATCGGTGGTGCCGGTGACGGGTGGCGTCTCGACGTTGACATCCTGCTCAAAATAGCCGAGGCGCTTGATCCGCACCTTCGAGCGTTCGATGCGGGCGCCGTCGTACCACGCGCTCTCGAGCTGGCGCATCTCGCGGCGGATGATCTCGTCGCGCGTGCGCGTATTGCCGGAGATGTTGATCTTGCGGATGTAGACGCGCCTTCCCGGGTCGATGAATATCGTGAACGCGACCTGCAGCTTTTCGCGATTGACCTCCGGCACGGCGTTGACGTTCGCGAACGCATAGCCTTCGGTTCCGAGCCGGTCGCTGATCGCCTTCGTGGTCGCCTGCAGCTTCGCGCGCGAGAACACGTCGCCGGGCTTGAGCTCGATCAGCCGCTGCAGCTCGAGGCCCGGCACCGGCAGGTCGCCGGCAAGCCGCACATCCGACACGGTGTAGCGCGGGCCCTCGGTGATGTTGATCGTGATGTAGACGTCTTCCTTGTCCGGGGTGATCGACACCTGCGTCGAGTCGGCGTTGAACTCGAGGTACCCGCGATCCTGGTAGAAGCTGCGCAGCGTCTCGAGGTCGGCCGCAAGCTTCTGCTTCGAATACTGATCATTCTTCGTGTACCACGTCGTCCAGCCTGGCGTCGTCAGCGTCATCTGCGCGAGGAGCTCGGCTTCGGAGAACGCGCTGTTGCCGACGATGTTGATGCGCGCGATCTTCGACTTGTCGCCTTCCTCGATCGTGATGTTGACGGCGACGCGGTTTCGCTCCTGCGGCGTGACGGTAACGGTGACCTTAGCCGCGTAGTGGCCGCGCGATACGTATTGCCGCTTGATCTCCTGCTCGGCGCGGTCGAGCGCGGAGCGGTCGAAGATGCGCGCCTCGGTGAGCCCGATCTCCTTCAGCGCCTTCTTCAGCGTTTCGGTGTCGAACTCCTTGTTGCCGGTGATATCGACTTTGCTGATCGTCGGGCGTTCCTGGACGATGACGAGGAGAACGTCTTTGTCCTCCACCTCGAGGCGCACGTCGCGAAAAAAGCCGGTGGCGAACAGCGCCTTCACCGCCTGCGCCGCCTTCTGGTCGTCGAGCCGTTCGCCCACCTTGATCGGCAGATAGGAGAACACCGTCCCCGCCTCGGTCCGCTGAGCGCCTTCGACCCGGATGTCCTTAACGATGAACGGCTCGATCGCCGCGGCGAGCGACGGCGCGAGCCCGAACGCGATGGCGATCGCTACGGCGATCGCCTGCGCGACGATCCGCGCAGCGTCCGTGACGGCGCCGCAACGGGGCGCCGCCGAAGGCATGCAGCACCGACGGAGACTAGAACAAACGGGAAAGATCATTGAAGAGCGCCAGCGCCATCAATACCGCCAGCATTGCCATGCCAATGCGCTGGCCGACCTCGAACGCGCGGTCGGAGACGGGACTACCCTTGACGATTTCGGCGAAATAATACAGTAAATGACCCCCATCCAACAGCGGAACGGGCATCAGGTTGAGCACGCCGAGACTGATGCTGATCAATGCCAGATAGCCGACGAACACGAGCGCGCCGGCCTCCGCCGACTGGCCCGCAAACTCGGCCATGGTGATCGGACCGCTGATGTTCTTGATCGATGCTTCGCCGATCACGATGCGCCCCAGCATCTTGACGGTGAACACCGTGAGCTCAGCGGTCTTGCGTACACCCTGCGCGAGCGCATCGACGGGGCCGTAGCGCGCCGTCACCGCGAGGCGCTCCGCGATCGCGGGATCGACCTTGAGGCGCACGCCGGCGATTCCGACCTTGCGCCCGTTCTGCTCGACGACCTCGGTCCTGATCGTCGCGTCGCGCTCAACGCCGTCGCGAACGACCCGGAACGTGACATCCTCGCCCGGCCTCGCATTGGTCTTCGCGGCGACTTCGGCCGGCGAGCGAACCGCAACGCCGTCGATCGCGACGATGCGGTCGCCTTTCGCGAGACCGGCGCGCGCAGCTGGCTTGTCGGGGACAATCTCGTCGATCAGAGGCGCGCCCAGATCCGCGCGCAGCCCGAGCGTCGACATGAAGTTGCCTTCCCAATCGGCCCCGGATACGCCGGCAAGCGACAGGTCTCGCGCGACGTGTGCGCCGTCGGGCCGCTCGACCTCGATCGTCGCCGCGCTAGCACCGGAGGCGCGCAGCAGCCGCCAGCGCAGATCCTGCCAGCTGCGAACGGACGCTCCGTCGACGGCAACAACCAGGTCGCCGTCGCGGATGCCGGCGGCTGCCGCGGGCGTGTCCGCCGGAGGATCGGTAAGAAGTGCGCGCTGTCCGGGAATCCCGACGATGAACGTGCCCGTGAAGAGCAGCACCGCAAGCAGCAGGTTCGCGATCGGGCCCGCAGCGACGATCGCAATCCGCTTGTACACGTTCTGGCGATTGAACGCCCGCGCGAGATCTTCGGCGTCGACGGTCCCCTCTCGCTCGTCGAGCATCTTCACGTAACCGCCGAGCGGAATCGCCGACAGAGCCCACTCGATCGCGTCGGCGCCCCAGCGGCGCGACCACACGACGCGCCCAAAGCCGACGGAGAAGCGGAGCACCTTGACGCCGCACCAGCGCGCGACCACGAAGTGACCGAGCTCGTGGAACACGACGAGGATGCCGAGCACGACCAGAAACGCGAGGAGCCGCGTGACGGGATCCATCAGACCGGAACCGCGAGCTTCAGCCGGGCGCGCGCCACGGAGCGCGCTTCGGTGTCGGCAGCGAGCGCGTCGTCGAGCGTGGCCGCAGGGCGCGCAGCGACGCGCTCGAGCGCGTGCGCGCACGCCGGCGCGATATCGGTGAACCGAATCTGCCCGGCCAGGAACGCCGCGACCGCGACTTCGTTCGCAGCGTTGAGGACCGCGGGCGCCGTCCCGCCTGCGTCGAGCGCGAGATAGGCGAGATCGATCGCCGGAAAGCGCTCGCGGTCGGGAGGCTCGAACGTGAGCGAGCCGCGGCGCGCGAGCTCCAGCGCGGGCACGCCCGCCTCGATGCGCTCGGGGAAGGCGAGCGCCTGCGCGATCGGCGTCCGCATGTCCGGGTGGCCGAGCTGCGCCAGCACCGAGCCGTCGACGTATTCGACGAGCGAATGAACGACGCTCTCCGGATGGACGAGGACATCGATCCGCTCGGGCGGCAGACCGAACAGCCAGTGCGCTTCGATGATCTCGAGGCCCTTGTTCATCATGGTCGCCGAGTCGACGCTGATCTTCCGTCCCATTACCCAGTTGGGGTGCGCACAGGCTTCGTCAGCGGTCACCGAATGGAGTTCCGCCGGCGGACGCTTGCGGAACGGACCGCCTGACGCAGTGAGCAGGATGCGGCGAACGCCCGATGCGCCGGGGTTGCGCGCGTAGCATGCGGGCAGACACTGGAAGATCGCGTTGTGCTCGCTGTCGAGTGGAAGCAGCGTCGCCCCACCTTTCTCGACGGCTGCCATGAACACCGCGCCGCCGATCACGGCGGCCTCCTTGTTCGCGAGGAGGATGCGCTTGCCGGCGAGCGCTGCCGCGAGCGTAGGCCGAAGTCCCGCGGCGCCGACGATAGCGGCGATGACGGTGTCCGTTCCCGCCAGCGATGCGGCTTCGGCCTGGCCTTCCTCGCCGGCGACGATGCGTGTGGAAAGACCCTT
>DATKMY010000004.1:0-14141 GCA_035541655.1 Casimicrobiaceae bacterium
TGACGAGCGGCACCATCGCGTTGCGGAGCGCGTGACGCCAGACGATCCGCGTTTCCGACAGGCCCTTCGCGCGCGCAGCGACGATGTATTCGTGGCCGAGCTCGTTCAGCATGAAGGAGCGCGTCATCCGGCTGATGTAGGCGAGCGAGAAAAGGCCGAGCAGCGACGCCGGCAGGATCAGATGCGCGAGCGCGTTGCGAAACGCCTCCCATTCGCCGGCGATCAGCGTGTCGACCAGGAGCAGCCCCGTCACCCGCGTCAGCGTGTATTCGTAGACGATGTCGATGCGACCGGGCCCCGCGACCCAGCCCAGGTGCGCGTAGAAGACGACGAGAGCCATCAGCCCGAGCCAGAAGATCGGCGCGGAATAGCCGACGAGCCCGACGACGCGCACGAACTGGTCGGGAAGTCCGCCGCGGCGCACGGCTGCCCACACGCCAAGCGGAACGCCCAGGCCCGCGCCGATGATCGTTCCGAGCGTCGCGAGTTCGAGCGTCGCCGGGAACGCCCGGCGGATGTCCTGCATCACCGGGTTGGACGTGAGCACCGAGCGTCCGAAATCGCCGCGCACCGCTTTCGAGCAGTAGATGTAGAACTGCTCCCACAGCGGCTTGTTGAGCCCGAGCTCCTCGCGCACGCGCGCGATCACGTGCTCGGGCGCGCGGTCGCCGACGATCGCGAGAACCGGATCGATCGGAACGACGCGGCCGATGAAGAACGTGACGGCGAGCAGCCCGACGTAGGTCAGCAGGATGACGACGACGAGCCGTCCGGCGACTTCGACGCCGCGCAGCAGGCGGCTGTCCGCGCCTCCGTCCACCGGGATTGGCACCGCCTGTTGCAAAAGGGGGTCAGCGTCCTGCGAGCGTATTTCGCGAGCCGGAACGTCAGGACTTGGAGACGTTGAACATGTACGTCGTGTCGGAAGTCGGACCGATCTTCAGGCCCTGCACGTCGCTGCGGAACGCCGCGACCTCGATCTGCTGATAGAGCATGATGAAGGGGCTCGTTCGGCGGAACTCCGCCTGGATCTCCTCGTACATCGCCTTGCGCTTCGCCGCGTCGCGCTCGAGCACCGCCGCATCGCTCTTCTTGGTGAGCTCCGGAATGGCCCACGCATTGCGCCACGCGAGCGGCTTCGACTTCGCGTCGTCGCCGTTGTCGGGATTGCGGGCGAACGTGTCCGCGTTGGTGTGCGGATCCCAGTAGTCGGCGCCCCACTGGCCGATGTAGATGTCGTGCTGGCGCGCGCGGTACTTGGTCAGCGTCTGCTTGCCGTCGCCGGGGATGATCTCGATGTCGATTCCCGCGCGCTTCGCGGTCTGCTGGAACGCTTCGGTGATTCCCTGCACCGGCTGCACCGTGCGCATATCGACCGTAACCTTGAAGCCGTTCGGGTAGCCCGCTTTCGCGAGCAGCGCCTTCGCCTTGTCGACGTCGAGCTTGTACGGGTTCTCGGTCGAAGCGCCCAGCAGGCCGACCGGCAGGAAATTCTGGTGGACGACGCCGATGTCCTTGATCAGCGTATCGCCGATCGCCGAGTAGTCGACGAGCCATTTCATCGCCTCGCGGACCTCGGCCTTCGCGAGAATCGGGTTCTTCTGGTTCAGGCTGAAGTAGTAGACCGTCCCTTTCGGCGTCGACGTCGTCCTGATGTCCTTGTTCGACGCGAGCGCCGTCAAGTCCTGGGGCGTGAGATTCCGCGCGATGTCGACGTCGCCCTTCTCGAGAAGCAGCCGCTGCGTCGCCGCTTCCTTGACGTGCCGGTAGATGACGCGCGGGAGCTTCGACTTCTGGCCGTAGTAGTTGTCGTTGCGCTCGAGCGCCAGGATCTCGTTCGCCCGCCACTCGCGGATCTTGAGCGGGCCCGAGCCAGCGTAGTTGGTCTTGAGCCAGCCGTAGCCCAGGTCGCCGTTCTGCTCCTTCGAGAGCACGAGCTTCTTGTCGACGATGGCGGCAACGTTCGCCGTGAGGCAGTTGAGCACGAACGTCGGCGCATAGGCCTTGTCGGTCTCGAGCGTGAGCGTCAGGCGCCCGGCCTGCCTGATCTTGCCTTTGACATTGTCCTTGGAGAAGCCGAACTGGGTCAGGATGAACGCCGGCGTCTTGTCGAGCAGCACGGCGCGCTGCAGCGAGAACGCAGCGTCCTCGGCGGTGAGCGGGTTGCCGGAAGCGAATTTGAGGCCATCCTTCAGCTCGAACGTGTACGTCCTGCCGTCGGGCGAGACGACCCAGGACTTGGCGATGTCGGGCACGAGCTTCGACGGGTCCGCGATGTCGAAGCGAAGAAGCCGATCGTACGTGTTCCCCATGATCTCGCCGGCCGAGATCTCGAACGACTCGGCGGGATCCATCGTGATGATGTCGTCGATCGCCCACGCGACCACCAGAGTGTCCTTCGGCGTCGCGGCGCCGGCGGTCAGTGCGAAAAGCGCGAGCGCCGCGGTCACGGCGGTGCCCGCGAGGCGCCGAATGTGCAGAGCTACGGAGTTCGTCATCTTGGCTCCCCCCTCGATCAACGCCAGACGTTGCCGGCCACACGTGCCATGTTACCTCCCATGACCAACGCGGCTTCGTCGCGGGTCATGCCGGTCGCTTGCAGCGCGGTCGACAGGACCCGCCAAGACGAGATCGGCGGATACGTGCTGCGCGTGAGCGCGCGGTCGTAGCCGGCAGACTTCGGCCACCAGTATCCGGCGTCGAAGGCTCCGGGCGGCGTGTCGTCGATTCCCGGCTGGACGAAGCTGATGTCGAGGCCTATCCCGGCGTGCTCCACGCCGACCCTATCGGCGACGTACGCCGCGTGCCGCGCCACGTGCTCGACCGTCGGCTCGCGCGACCCGACGAACATCGACACGCCCGACACGCAAACCACCCCGCCGGTCGCCGCGCACGCGCGGATCTGCTCGTCGGTGACGTTGCGCCCGTGCTCGACGAGGGCGGCCGGATTCGAGTGGCTGAAGATCACCGGCTTGGTCGATGCCGCCATGATGTCGAGGCTGCAGCGCCGCCCGGTGTGCGAGCAATCCATCAGCAGGCCGGCATCGTTGACGGCGGCGACGATGCGCCTCCCGAGGTCCGTAAGCCCGCGCTCGACGTCGTGACAGCCGTCGGCGACGCTGTTGTTGCGGTTGTATGCGAGATGGATCTGCCGCACGCCGAGATCGCGATAGAGCGCGACCATCGCGGGCTCTCCCTGGAGCGGCAGCGCGCCTTCGAGATCGAAGCCGATTGCGAGCCGGCCGCTCGCTGCGGCCTGCTCGATGTCGGCGACGCTCGCTGCCAGCAGATAGCGATCCGGACGCGCGGCGATTCGCCTGCGGAATCCGGCGATGACCGAAAGCACCTGCGAAACCGGGTTCATGTCCATGCCGATATTGACGGACACGTAGTTGACCCCTGCCGCGCGGTACTCGTCGAGGGGCGCGAAATCCGCGTCCGGCGACAGCGGCAGACATGCGTGCGCTTCCCAGTTCAGCATCGAGGTTCCACGAGATCGGCGATAGGGGGCGAAACGCTCAGAGGCTCGGATCGGCGCGGACCCGATCTTCGGTCGTCCCTCCGACAGGCCAGAGAAGAAACCGCGCGTCAGTGCTTCGCGTGGCCGTGATTGCCAGCCTTGTCTCGCTTCTCGTCGTTGCCGCCCTCGAGGACCAGCTTGTCGACACCCTCGCTGCCGCGCTTGGCCAGATCGGCGAGCAGCCCCTCGTCCGAGAGGTCGAGCTTGTGCGAGTTCTCCCAGTCGTCCATCGCGATCTTCTCGAGGCGCCTCACCGTGTGATGGTGCTCGGTTTCGATCGCGAGCTCCCGCCTCGAATCGAAGCTCCCGGGCGCGAGGTTGATCGAGCCGACGATCGCGCGCTTGCCGTCGGCGAGCAGCATCTTGCCGTGGAGCTTCAGGTGTTTGAGTGTGTGCACCTTGGCGCCGACGTCTTGCAGGATGCGCAGGCCGCCGACGCCCTCGATCAGCTTGTCGGCCTTGAGCGAGTGCGGTTTGCGCGCTAGCACGTGAACCTTGACACCACGCTCGACCGCGCGGACGAGCCGCTCGATGATCACGGTGTCCTGGTAACGCTCGTTCTGCACCCAGAGCGTGTGCTTCGCATCGTCGATGAACTTCGCGACGCGCGGCCGCCCGTGGATGGGGCACCAGATGAGCTTCGACTCCGGATGCGGCTTGAACTCGGCGTGCTCCCAGTCGGCGTCGAAGCACGCGATCATCTCGGCGACCTCGAGCTTGTCGTCGGTAACGATCGCGTAGTCGCGCGTTTCCGTGAGGTCCCTCACTTCCCAATTGAGCGACTCGACGTAGCCGACGGCCTCGTCGACGACCATCGATTTCTGATGCGTCACGTCGAATGCCGGATTGCTGTCGCGCACGGCAACCCCGGCCGAGGCAAGCGCCTTGCGCGACTCCTCGTTCTCGCTCTCTCCGCTACGCCGCGCGGGGTTCAGCATCACCCGGACCTTGACGCCGCGGCGATGCGCGGCGATCACCGCGTCGAGCAGTGTCGTGTCGGTGAACAGGAACATCCGAATCTGGAGCTTGCGCTGCGCGCCATTGACGGCGCCGATGAGCGGCTTCGCGGTGTCGTCGGGAAGGACGATCAGATCGTGCACCATGGCATCTTCCTGGTCATGCCGCCTTCGCGGGATGCGCCGGCGGCTGTTCGAACTGGATCCGGTGGAGCTCGGCGTAGACGCCGCCCTTCGCGATGAGTTCGTCGTTGGTGCCCTCCTCGGCGACGACGCCGTCCTTGAGCACGATGATCTTGTCGGCGTCGCGCAGCGTCGAGAGCCGGTGCGCGATCATCACCACAGTGCGGCCCTTCATCAGCCGCTCGAGCCCCTCGATGACCAGCTTCTCGGACTCCGTGTCGAGAGCGGCAGTGGGCTCGTCGAGGATCATGATCGGGCTGTTGCGGATCACCGCGCGGGCGATGCCGATCCGCTGGCGCTGGCCGCCCGACAGCGTGTCGCCGCGCTCGCCGACCACCGTGTCGTAGCCGTGGGGCATTCGCGAGATGAACTCGTCGGCATTCGCGAGCTTCGCCGCGGCGACGATCTCCGCGTCGGTCGCGCTCGGATTCCCGTAGGCGATGTTCTCCTTGATCGTCCCGCGGAAGAGCACGGTCTCCTGCAGCACGAAGCCGATCTGGTTGCGCAGCGCGGCGAGCTTCATCGTCGCGATGTCGACGCCGTCGATCAGCACGCGGCCGGCGTTCGCATCGTAGAAACGCGGAATGAGGCTCACCACCGTCGACTTGCCGCTGCCGGTCGGGCCGACGACGCCGACCACCTGCCCCGGCTTTATCTTGAAGCTCACGTCGGTGAGCACGGGAGTCTCGGCGTTATAGCCGAACGCGACGTGCTCGAACGCGATCTCGCCCTTCGGCGGGGCCGGCTCGACGGCATCCGGCCGCTCGTGAATGATGTCGTCGGCCGCGAGGATCTTCTGGATGCGCTCGAGCGCGACGGTGGTCTGGGCGATCGCGCTGGTCATGCTCGCGAGGTCCTTCACCGGCTTGAAGAACTTTCCGAGGTACGCGAGGTAGACGGTCAGCGCACCGGCCGTCATCGTTCCCGCGATGATCAGAGCCGTGCCCTTCCACAGCACGATCGCGGTGCACAGCGCGACGACGATGCTCACGACCGGCGAGAGCAGCGATTTCACCTGGCGCGCTTTCAGCGCCGCCTGCACGGTCGCGTGGCTCGCCGCCTCCATGTGCGCGATCTCCAGATCCTGGCGTCCGAAGGCCTTGATCGCGCGCACCTCGCCAAGCCCCTCCTGGACGACGGCGACCACCTCGCTCTGCTTGACGCGCACGGTCTTCGTCACGTCCTTGACCGCCTTCTTGAACCGTGTCACGAACATCAGCAGGAACGGCGTCACGCCCACCGCGATCAGCGTAAAGTCCCAGTCGAGCCAGAACATCAGTCCGAGCATGAAGACGATGGTCACCAGGTCGACAACGATGCCGAGGGTCGACGACGACGCGAAGCTCTGAACGGTCGCCACGTCGCTCGTGATCGTCGACATCAGCGTACCCGTCTTGGCAGTGTCGTAGTACGCGAGCGAGAGCTGGTGCAGGTGCGAGTACATGCGGATCCGCAGGTCGTTCGCGATCCATTGCCCGATGCTCGTCGTGTAGTAGTTGTCGATGTAAGTGGCGATCGCGGCGAAGATCGCGATGACGAGCGTCGCAATGCCGGCGAAGAGCGCGACGCCGAGCGCGTGA
The DNA here is from genome assembly GCA_035541655.1 of Casimicrobiaceae bacterium. Lineage (GTDB taxonomy): Bacteria > Pseudomonadota > Gammaproteobacteria > Burkholderiales > Casimicrobiaceae > CAIWHR01. The sequence continues at coordinate 6,240 of DATKMY010000004.1, forward strand.
CGGCCGATCCCGTACTGGTGCGCCCACGCGAGCCAATCCGGCAGCTGGTGCTTGCCGAGCGCGTCGTCGAGAATGAGCTTGAGCGGCCACGGCGCGGCAAGGCTCATCGCGATCTCGACGAGCATGGCGATCAGGACGATCGCGAGCCATCGATGGTACGGCCGCAGCAACTCGAGGACGAGGTTCGTCGTCGTCCTGTCGACCTGCGGCTTTGCGTTTGCGCGTTCGGCGGTGCTCGCCGGAGCAACCGGCGATTTGGTGGCCGTTTCGCTGGACATGAAAGTGCGCGCCTCGAGGCGTCTTGGGAATGGAGGTCAATCGTCGCAGGACTGCCGGCGACGCGTCAAGCCGCGAACCCGGGGGCGCGCAAGCCCGATCAGGTCGCAATCTTCACGCGCGAGGGCTGCGGCTGCTGTGCGAAAGCGAAGACGCTCCTGGCCGAGCTCGGCTACGATTACGCGGAGATCGCGCTGCCGCACGCGCAGCGTAGCCGCATCGTCGGCGCCGTCACCGGCGAGGGCACCGTTCCGCAGGTGTTCGTCAACGGCACGCGAATCGGCGGGCTCGAGGCGCTCGAACGCTGGGCGCGGAAGGCCGCGTGATCGATGCAGTTCGGCGGGAGGGGGCCGTCGCGGGCCCCCTCGCGTTGTAATCCGCGGTCAACGGAGAGCGACCAACAGCGATGAACACCATCAATGTCGAAGTCGCCGTCATCGGCGCCGGCACCGCAGGCCTCTCCGCTTACCGCGCCGCGGTAGCCGGCGGGCGGCGCACGGTGCTGATCGAGGGTGGGTCCTACGGGACGACCTGCGCGCGCGTGGGCTGCATGCCGAGCAAGCTGCTGATCGCCGCCTCCGAGGCCGCGCACGGTCCGCAGAAATGGTCGGAGTTCGGCCTGCGCGTCGACGGCTCGATCGCGATCGACGGCAAAGCCGTCATGGGGCGCGTCAAGCGCGAGCGCGACCGCTTCGTCAGCTTCGTCCTCGAGGGCGTGGACGCGATCGCCGAGAGCGACCGGATCCGCGGCTATGCGCGCTTCGTCGACAACGCGACGCTGATCGTCGACGACCACGCGCGGATCGTGTTCGACCGGGCGGTGATCGCGACCGGATCGTCGACGGCGATCCCGTCGGCGCTGCAGGCGGCCGGAGATCGCCTGATCGTCAACGACGACGTCTTCGCATGGGACGATCTGCCGCGCTCGGTCGCCGTGTTCGGTCCCGGCGTCATCGGGCTCGAGCTCGGGCAGGCGCTGCATCGCCTCGGCGTCGAAGTCCTGCTCTTCGGCCGCAGCGGCCACGTGGGCCCGTTCAGCGACCCTGCGGTCCGCGCCTATGCCACGCGGACGTTCCAGGAGGAGCTCGCGCTCGATCCGGGCGCCCAGCTCGACGGAATCGAGCGCGCGGGCGAGCGCGTCGTCGTCCGCTATCGCGGCTCGGACGGGATGGCGCGCACGGCGAGGGTCGCTTTCGTGATCGCCGCGACGGGCCGCGCGCCCAACGTCCGCGGCCTCGGCCTCGACAAGACGACGCTCGCGCTCGACTCGCGCGGGGTTCCCGCTTACGACCGCACGACGATGCAATGCGGAAAGCATCCGATCTTCATCGCCGGCGACGCAAGCGACGACCTGCCGCTCCTGCACGAGGCGGCGGACGAAGGGCGAATCGCCGGACAGAATGCCGCGCGCTATCCCGACGTGCAGCCGGGGCCGCGCCGCGCGCCGCTCGCGATCGTGTTCACCGATCCGCAGCTTGCGATCGCCGGCACCCGCTACGCCGACCTCGCACCGGGGACGTTCGTCACCGGGACGGCGTCCTTCGAGGACCAGGGACGCAGCCGGGTGATGCTCAGGAACAAGGGGCTCCTGCACGTCTACGCCGACATCGCAACGCAGAAGCTCGTCGGTGCCGAGATGATCGGTCCCGACGCCGAGCACATCGGCCACCTTCTCGCCTGGGCGATCCAGGCGAAGCTTGCGGTCGCCGATACGCTGGCGATGCCGTTCTACCATCCGGTCGTCGAGGAAGGCCTGCGCACGGCGCTCCGCGACGCGCACGTGAAGCTAGCGGCGGCACGCCTCGCCGACGCGGCCTAGCGCGTTCCGTCGGGTCGTCTCCGGGAGTCTTCGGCGCGCGTGCGCCTCTGGCCTTCGCGAGAACCGGGCGCACTTCGGTGCACATCCGCAGGACCTTTCAGCGAACCCGGTCCCCGTGCCGTCGCAGGCGGCGGCTACTTGGGCGGCGCCTGCTTCTCCTTCTCCATGTAGGCGCGCAGGTTAGCCATCCATTCGGTCCAGTCCTGCGGCTTGCCCGTGGCGAAGCGCTTCTCGAGATTGGCCAGCACGTTGCTCCACGCCTTGTCGAAATAGGCGTAGGCCTTGTCCCACTCCCCGCCCTCGCCCCAGCCGCCGTGGTGCAGCGTGACCAGCGTCTCGTCGTCGCCGAGCGGCTTGAAGCGGAGCGTCACGTACGTGCGCTGCGCGCGCGCTTCGGGCAGCGACGGCGGCGCGTTCCACGTGAACGTCAGCATCTTCTTTTCCTGGATCGCGAGGAAGCGCATGCCGTCGGCGCCCCTCATCCCCGGCTCGGCGAGCGGATTGATGTAGATCTCGAACGGGCCCTCGACGATCGCCTCGACGTGCGCGTCCGGCGCGAAGAAGCTCTTGATCCCGTCCGTCGTCGTCCACGCCTGCCAGACGGCGTCCAGCGGCGCTTTGACGCGAACTTCCTTGTCGACGTAGCGCTCCTGCGCATGCGCTACAACGCTGGCGGCGACGGCGAGCAGCACGACGAGGATCTTCATCGGGGCGAGGCTCCGGAGGCGGGTTGCGGTGGAGAAAGCGACCAAGCCGCTGGGTCGAGTCACGGCGCGGTGTACGCGGTCTTGACGGTCGTGAAGAACTCGGCAGCGTAGCGCCCCTGCTCGCGCGGCCCGTAGCTCGACCCCTTCCGCCCGCCGAAGGGGACGTGATAGTCGACGCCGGCCGTTGGCAGGTTGACCATCACCATCCCGGTCTCGGCGTGGCGCTTGAAGTGCGCCGCATGCTTGAGCGAGGTCGTGACGATTCCCGAGCAGAGGCCGAACGGCGTGTCGTTCGCCGTCGCGAGCGCCTCGTCGTAGCTCTTCGCGCGGATCACCGCGGCGACCGGGCCGAAGATCTCTTCGCGCGAGATGCGCATCGTGTTGGTCGCCTCGGTGAAGAGCGCCGGCGCGAGGTAGTAGCCGTCCTTCGCGCGCTTGACGCGCTCGCCGCCGACCGCGAGCTTCGCGCCCTCGCCGCGGCCGATGTCGACGTACTTCAAGTCGGTGTCGAGCTGGCTCTGGTCGACGACCGGTCCGATGTCGGTTCCCGCTGCGAGCGCGTCGTCCACCTTGAGCGCATTCAGCTTCTCGGTGACGGCCGCGACGAAGCGATCGTGAATCCCGCCGGTGACGATCAGGCGCGAGGACGCCGTGCAGCGCTGACCGGTCGAGAAGTAGGCGCCCTGCACGGCGCAATTGACGGCGGTCGCGAGATCGGCGTCGTCGAGAATCACGAGCGGATTCTTGCCCCCCATCTCGAGCTGGACCTTCGCCATCCGCGCGACCGCCTTCGCCGCGATCCCGCGGCCGGTCTCCACCGAGCCCGTGAAGCTGACGCCGGCGACTTCGGGATGCGTGACGAGCGTCTCGCCGACGATCGAGCCACGGCCCATCACCAGGTTGAAGACGCCCGGCGGCAATCCCGCCTTCGCCAGGATCTCGGCAATCGCCCACGCACAGCCGGGGACGAGATCGGCCGGCTTCATCACGACGGTGTTGCCGTACGCGAGCGCCGGCGCGATCTTCCACGCGGGGATCGCGATCGGAAAGTTCCACGGCGTGATGAGGCCGACGACACCGAGCGGCTCGCGCGTGATGTCGACGTCGATCCCCGGCCGCACCGACGGCAGCTTCTCGCCGGAGAGGCGCAGCGCTTCGCCGGCAAAGAACTTGAAGATGTTGCCGGCGCGCGCCGCTTCGCCGACTCCTTCGGGCAGGGTCTTGCCTTCTTCGCGCGACAGCAATCGGCCCAGCTCGTCCTTGCGCGCGAGGATCTCGCTACCGGCGCGATCGAGGATGTTCGCACGCTCCTGGATGTTGCCGCTCGCCCAGCCGGGGAACGCCTGCTTTGCCGCGGCGATCGCCGCGCGCGTCTGCGCGACGTCGGCTTGCGCGTATTCGCCGATCACGTCGGTCAGATCGGAAGGGTTGCGGTTGAGCGTGACCGTCGCGCCGGCGACCCATTCGCCGGCGACGTAGTTGCGAAACGGAGCAGTAGCCATCGATCGCCTTCAGCTGGAGTGGGCTCGCGCGCCCGCCGCGCCGGACGACAAGCCGAGCAGGCCGCGCGCACCGAGATTGCGCATCAGCGCCGCGGCGCCGAACGTCCACGGCGCGATTTTGTCGGAGCGGTCGACACGATTGACGAGCGCGCCGAGGGCGGGTGTCTTCACGGTGACGACATCGCCGATCTCGTGCGTGAAGCCTTCTCCGGGCGCACGCCGATCCTTCGTCGGCGCGAACATCGTGCCGAGAAAGAGAACGAGCCCGTCCGGATACTGGTGATTGGGTCCGATCGCGTGCGTGACGAGATCGAGCGGGTCGCGGCTGATCTTCGCCATCGAGCTCGCGCCGTCGAGAACGAAACCGTCGGGTCCGTCGACGCGCATCGCGAGCTCGCAGCGGCGCACGTCGTCGATTCCGAAATTCTCGTCGAACAGCCGAATGAACGGTCCGATCGCGCAGGAGGCGTTGTTGTCCTTCGCCTTGCCGAGCAGCAGCGCGCTGCGGCCCTCGAAGTCGCGCAGGTTCACGTCGTTGCCGAGCGTTGCGCCGGCCGTCCGTCCGCGGCTGTTGACGACGAGGACGATCTCGGGCTCGGGATTGTTCCATTCCGACTTCGGGTGGAGTCCGATGTCGCCGCCGATGCCGATCGCCGACATCGGCTGCGCTTTGGTGAAAATCTCGGCGTCCGGCCCGATGCCGACTTCGAGGTACTGCGACCACGCGCGCTCGGCGATCAGCACGTCCTTCAGCCGCGCGGCTTCGGGCGATCCCGGCTTCACCGCCGAGAGATTGTCGCCGATCACCCCGACGATCGCCTTGCGCACGGCGTCGGCTTTCGCAGGATCGCCACGGGCCTGCTCCTCGATCACGCGCTCGAGCATGCTCGAGACGAACGTGACGCCGGATGCCTTGATCGCCTGCAGGTCGCAGGGTGCGAGCAACCACGGGCACGCGTGATCGCGCTCGTGCTCCGCCGAGTTGGCAAGGATGTCGGCGAGTGTGCCGATTCGCGGCAGCACCCGCGCCGAGCGGACTGCGGCAAGCGGATCGGCGAGCTCGAGCAGGGCCTGGACGGTCGGCGCCAGGCCCGACAGGTCGTAGAGCCCGTCGTCACGAACAATCGCCGGCGAGGGCCCGCCATGCTCCGGCATGAAGACGCGCGCAATGAGCGTCGCCCGCTCGCGATCGACGGGCAAACAGGCGGCAATCGTGAGGCGCTCCTTCACGCCGGAATCCTACACCGGAATCCGCTTCCGCCTTCGTCCTGCCGCTCCGAGTCCCGCTCACCCGAGCATCAACCCGAGTCGTGCGAGATGGTCGAGCGCGACCTCGAGCTCGGGCAGCGTCCTGCTCTCCGGAACACCGGGCCACATCGACGCGGCGATCTGGGAGCGCGTACGCGTGCCGTCGAGCAGCAGAAACAGGCGCAGCGTTTCGCCGTTGATGGCTCCATGCTCGTGCCGGAGCGTCGTCGCCGGACCGCCGCGCGACGCCTGCAGGCGCGCGAGCCGGCTTCCCTCGGGTCGTTCGCCGAGTTGGACCGCGAATGGCGGCGTCGCGTAGTGGAGTTCGAGCACGCCCGCCGCGTAGCACTGCAGCATCTCCGAGGCGAGGCGCCCGCGCTGCTCGGGGATCGCCCCTCCCGGAAGGCCCGCGCGTAAGCGCGCCGCCGCGTCGAGCTGCTCGAACGCCATCGAAACGGGCCAGAGCTCCGCGAGGATCGAGAGCGCCGCCTTCGTCAGCCGGTTGGGTGTCTGCACGCTGCCCTCGGGCGCCCGGAATTCCTCGATCGCGTTCGACTGGAGATCCGGCTGCGCGCGCACCGGCTTCGCCCGCGACGCGACGCGTAACGCCATGACGCGATCGGGGGAAATCTTCCGGGTGAGCTGCACGTCGCGATGGACGAGCAGCGTTTCGCGGAAGGTTCTCGCGCGCAGGAAATCGATGAACTGCTCGCGCTTCAGGACGTCGGGCGCCACCCGCGCGAGCGTCTCGTTCACCTGCTGCGAGAAGCCGCTGCCCAGCATCGCGGCGAAGTTCGCTTCGCCGAGATAGCCGAGGCCGTGCCGCGCGGCGCGCTCGATGAACTGGTGGAAGTACAGCGGCTCGTTCACTTCTTCGAGGTGGTCGTGGAGGATGTAGTAGTCGGCCTGCTTGCGCAGGTGCTCGGCCTCCGCGCGCAACGCGACGCCGTACGCCGACGCGTCGTCACCCACCGCTTCGGCGAGGAACTCGAGCACCGCGCGCGCCTGCTCGACACGCCTGGCGGGGTCCGCCAGCCCGCGGGTGTGAAATGTCATCGCGTCGCGGACGACGCTGCGCATCCGCCATCCCGGCAGCGTGTTGTAGCTCACGTACGCGATGCCGGCCGGCCGGAGCTGGCGCGCGCAGATCGCGAGCAGCTGCTCCTGCACGGCGTTCGGAACCCATGAAAAGACGCCGTGGGCGATGATGTAGTCGAACTCGCCGTGCACCTCCGAGAAATCCATCATGTCCATCGCGAGGAGCTCGACGTTGGCGAGCCCGAGGGCCTCCACATCTGCCGCTCCGCGTGCGATCTGCACCGGGGAGAAGTCGACGCCGACGAATCGGGAGCCAGGCAGGCTCGCCGCCATCGGAAGGAGGTTGCCGCCGGAAGCGCAACCGAGTTCGAGAACGCGGCACGCTTCGACGCGCGCGGGCTCCATCCCGAACAACCAGCCGATCGTCGCGAGGCGATCCGGGTGCGATTGCGGAAACGGAAAGCTGATATAGGGAAACTCGTCGTAGCTCTGGCGCAGCTCGGCGCTCATCGTCGGGACTCCGGTGGGAGCGAAACCGCGAGGAATACTCGGGCAGTCCGCTATGTTAGCGGTCCAACGCAGCATGGCACGGTGGTGGCCGACAGGCTGCCGGCGCCCGCGCGTCGCGGAGGGTCCCATGAAACACCGGATCGTTGCATGGATCGCAGCCGTGCTCGTTGTTGCCGCGGGAACGGCGGTGGCCGAATACCACACGTTCCAGATCGAGCAGATCTTCTCGAACGCCAACGGCAGCGTGCAGTTCATCGTGATGCACGAGATGTTCGGACAGAACGGCGAGAACTTCTGGATGGGGAATCAGCTCACCATCGGCGCCAACGCGTTCACGTTCAACAAGAACCTGCCCGGCGGCACGCTCGCGTACGGCTACGGAATGGGAACGCCGAGCCCGACGGCGAACAAGCGCGTGCTGATCGCGACGCAGGGATTCGCGGCGCTCGGGATCGTCACCCCCGATTTCGTGGTCCCCAACGGCTTCCTGCCGACCGCCGGCGGCACCCTCAGCTACGCCGGCGTCGACTCCGTCACCTTCGGCCCCCTCCCCACCGACGGCGTCACCGCGATCAATCGCAACGCCCAGTCGATTCCCAATCTCGCCACCAACTTCGCCGGCCAGAGCGCCTCGGTCACCCCCGCCGCCCCACCCGCCAACATCACCCCCCTCGCCGGCGCCTACTACGACCCCGCCGAGTCGGGCTCCGGCTTCACCCTCGATTACCAGAACGGCACCCTCGTCGTCGCCTCCTACTCCTTCCTCCCCTCCGGCGCCGCGCAGTGGTATCTCTCCTCCGGC
>DATKMY010000005.1:0-7272 GCA_035541655.1 Casimicrobiaceae bacterium
AGCGCTGCTGTTCGCCGCGGGAGGACCACCGGCTGCGCTTGCCGCGAAGGCTGCGACGAAAACCATTCCGATCGTGTTCTCGGCGGCGAGCGACCCCGTCACCCTCGGCCTCGTTTCGAGCCTGAGCCACCCCGGCGGCAACATCACCGGAATGAGCACGCTCACCACAGCTCTCGGGGCGAAAGGGATCGCGCTCCTGCAGGAGCTGCTGCCGAAAGCTTCCGTGATCGGTTTCCTCGTCAATCCGTCGAATCCGAGCACAGGGCTGCAGGTGAAGGAAGCGCGTGCCGCTGCCGATGGCCTCGGGATGCGGCTGCGCATCGTCAACGCAAGCACGGTCGACGAGCTGGATAGAGCGTTCGCGGCGCTCGCCCGCCAGCGTCCCGACGGGCTCGTCGTCGCCGGCGACCCGTTCTTCGACAGCGTGCGGGAGAAGGTCGTCGCGCTCGCCGCGCGTGCGGCCGTGCCCGCCGACTACGCGTGGCGCGAAAGCGCCGTCGCGGGCGGCCTGATGAGCTATGGAGCGAGCCTCACCGACTCCTACCGGCAAGCGGGAATCTACGCCGGCCGAATTCTGAAGGGCGAGAAGCCCGCCGATCTGCCCGTGATGCAGCCGGCGAAGTTCGAACTGGTCCTCAATCTGAAGACCGCGAAGGCGCTGGGCATTATGATTCCCCAGTCGCTGCTCCTCCGCGCCGACGAAGTGATCCAGTAACAATTGCGCACGGACCTCTCGATGCATCCACTATCGCACCTCTTCGAAAACAACCGCGCATGGTCGGAGCGCATGCGCAACAGCGACCCCGATTTCTTCGCGCGCCTCTCGCGCCAGCAGAAGCCCAAATACCTGTGGATCGGATGCGCGGACAGCCGCGTGCCGGCCAACGAGATCGTCGGGCTTCTGCCTGGGGAGCTCTTCGTCCACCGCAACATCGCCAACGTCGTCGTCCACAGCGACCTGAATTGCCTGTCGGCGATGCAGTTCGCGGTGGAAATCCTGCGGGTCGAGCACATCATCGTCTGCGGACATTACGGCTGCAGCGGCGTGTCGGCTGCACTGCAGGATCATCGCGTCGGACTCGCCGACAACTGGCTGCGTCATCTGCACGACGTGCACGCGAAGCACGATTCGCGGGTCGACTGGATCCCCGATATCGCACAGCGCGTCGACCGCCTGTGCGAGCTCAACGTAATCGAGCAGGTCGTCAACGTCTGCCATACGACGGTCGTGCGCGACGCCTGGGATCGCGGCCAGGGGCTCGCGATCCACGGCTGGGTGTACGGCCTCACCGACGGGCTCGTCCGCGACCTGAAGACGACGGTCGCCGCCCAAAAAGAGATCGCGTCCGCCTACGACGCGGCGCTTACGGCGCTGTGAGCGGCCGGGGCGCGTTTCGGGGATCGCGATGGCGACGACGGGTGATGGCAAGGCGGCGGCGAGCGCGTTCGTCTACGTGTCGAACGCCGAAGACGGCGACATAGCGACGTACCGGTTAGAGTCGGAATCCGGCGCATTGCAACCCGGAGCGCGCGTTCCGGTTGCGCCGATGGTGATGCCGATGGCGGCGAGCCACGATCGGCGCTTCCTGTTCGCCGCCGTCCGCTCGAAGCCGTTTTCCGTCGTCACGCTCGCGATCGATCCGCGGTCGGGATCGCTCTCGCCGCTGGCACATTCGCCGCTGCCCGACAGCATGTGCTACCTCTCGCTCGACAAGACGGGGCGTTACCTCTTCGCTGCTTCCTACGGCGGCAACCTGGTGAGCGTCCACGGCATCGCGAGCGATGGCCACGTCTCGGCAGCGCCACTGCAGGTGATCGGGACGGGGCGCCACGCGCACTCGGTGCGGATCGACGCGAGCAACCGCTACGTCTTCGTTCCCACGCTCGGCAGCGACGCGGTGTTCCAGTTCGTCTTCGATGGCGAGTCGAGTCGGCTGGCGTCGAACACCCCATCGCTCGCCTTGGTGAAGCCAGGGACGGGTCCGCGCCACGTGATTATCTCGCCCGACAACCGCTTCGTCTTCGTCGCCAATGAGATGCTCGGCACGGTGACGACGTTCGCGCTCGATCCCGCGACGGGGCTGCTCGCCGAAGTCGGCTCCGCATCCGGCGTGCCGCCGGACGCGAAGCTCGTTCCGGGCGTCGTGCGCAACTCGCAGCCGGGACGCGACAGCGAGCGCGACATCTGGGCGTCGGATTTGCATATCACGCCCGACGGCCGCTTCCTGTACCTCGCGGAGCGCACGACGAGCACCCTCGCGCATTTCGGGGTGGATGCGGCGACGGGCAACCTCTCGTACGTCGCAAGCACGCCGACCGAGAAGCAGCCGCGCGGATTCGCGATCGACGCGAGCGGCAGGTTCCTCGTCGCGTCGGGCGAGAAATCCGCGACGATCTCCGTCTACGCGATCGACGCCGGCAGCGGTACGCTGCAGCCGCTCGCGAAGTACCCGACGGGAAGGGGCGCGAACTGGGTCGAGATCGTGACCTTCGACTGATTCGTCGCCGTTAGGCCCCGAGCGACTTTCTCTGCTCGCCACCTTCGATGTCGACGCTCATTTCGGCCGCGAGCGACTCGAGGCCGTGCTGCAGCTCGGGATTGGTCACCGTCTCCGGAACCATCAACAGCGCGCGAACCTTGAACGTGTGCCCCACGGAGTCCGCGCTGACGATCTCGGTGTGGAGCTCCTCGATGCTCACGCCCCGATCGGCGAGGCTTCGCGACATCTCGCGCACAATGCCGGGTCGGTCGGGCCCGACGAGCTCGAGCAGCACGACGCGCCGTCCCGCGACGGCTGGAGGCACGATGCTCGTCGCGATCACGATGCGCAGTCCGGAAGCCTCCAGCCCCTGCAGCGCTTCGGAGAGCGCGTCGGCGTTCGCCGTCGGAACCTCGAAGTGCACGATGCCGGCGAACTGCCCCGAGAGGTTCGCCATGCGGCTTCCCGCCCAATTGGCGCCGAACCCCTGAGCGCGCTCCGAAAGCTGCCGCACGATTCCGGGGCGATCGGTTCCGATCGCAGTGACGACCAGCGACACCGTCGTCGGCTGACGCTCGTCGACCAGCGAAACGCTGCGCTTGATCATCGGCGCCTTCGTCGCGAAGCGCTCGTCCTGCGACTTCGCCGGCAGCGAGCCGCGTTGCGCAGCTTCGCGGACGACGCGCGTCATCAGCTCGATGCCCATCGGCGCGAGTGCGCGCTCCCACAGCTCGCGCGCCGTCTCGCCTTTCGCGACGAAGCACCAGTCCTGCGCGGCGATGGCGCCGGCGTCCCAGCCGTCGGCGAGGTGGTAGATCGTGCCGCCGGCGATCGGGTCGCCTTCGAGAATCGTCCACTCGACGGCGGCAATGCCGCGGTGACGCGGCAGAAGCGACGGGTGATAACCGATGCCGCCCAGGCGGGAGCGCGCAAGCGCCTCGTTGCTCACCCTGGCGTGCGTATGCGCGGCGACGATGAGATCGGTGCCTTCGGGAATCGATTCGCCCGGAACGACCTTCGGATTGGCGAGCACGTGCACGGGCACGCCGACCGCCTGCGCGGCGAGCGCAAGCCGATCGTCGCTCGCGGGAGCGACCACGCGTGTGATATCGATCTGCGCCTTGCGCAACGCATCGAACATCGTCGCCCCGAAATACCGCGATCCCACCACCGTGCACTTCATCGATTCCCCTCTCCTCCAAACGCTACTGGCACAGCGTCCCTGCCGGCGGCGAGAACAGGTAGCGTGTGATCTGCTTCGTTTGCTGGATGCCGTTCAGGACGTAGCTGAACGTTCCTGCGAGGCCGTTCGCGAACGTGAACGTCGCGGTGCCCACGGTCGTGCGCTTGACGAGGCTCGCGTCGTACGTGCCCCCGAATGGCGGCCCGGTCGTGCGGATCAGGTCGCCCGTGTAGACGCCCGGCCCCGAGTTGGATGCGGTCACGGACAGCCACAGCGGCTCGCCGTCGGTGTCATAGGTGAACCACCCGGCGAAGATCGTGTTCCCCTGCTGCGAGATCATCACCCCCCAGCCCGCTTCGGCGCCGTTCGCCACCCACCACACGTCCTGGTAGTTCGTCGCGTGCAGGAAATCGGGCGCCGCGCCGTAGGTGCAGCTGGGCAGCGTCCCGAAAACCGTCCGCGAGATCGTCTTCGCCCCGCTGACGCCGTTGACCGTGTACGAATAGGTGGCGTTGTCGAGATCGCTGAAGGTCAGCGTGGCAAATCCCACCGGGGTGCGCACGACCTTCGTCCCGTCGAACGGGACCGAGCTGAACGGGGGCCCGGTCGCCGAGAATAGCTGACCGGCATAGGTCTCGGGATTGCTCGCGGTCCGGGTCGCGGTCATCGACAGCCACCACGCGCGACCGCTTTGATCGTAGGTGTACCACCCGAGAAAGATCACCTCGCCCTGATGGGTGATCGTGAACCCGGTTCCGTCCTCGCCGTCGAGGATGTCCCACCACAGACCGCCGGCCTGCACCGCCGCTGACGGCACGCCGGTCGCCGCCGCGCGCACCGCGGCGCCTGCGTCGAGCATCCCGGCGCCGCAGGTGTTGACGTTGCAGTAGCACTCGCCCTGGTCGATCGGATTCCCGCTGCTGTCGAGGCGCGGAACGACGCATGCCGGAACCGGCCCGTTGCTGGTGTCGCCGCCGGTCGTGGAAAACGCGCGCACGGTCTTCTGCAGCAGGATCCGCACCTGGTACGGCGTGAGCGAAGGCTGGGCGGAGAGCATCAGCCCCACCGTTCCGGCGACGAGCGGCGCCGCGAAGCTCGTGCCCAGCGTGACGTTGTAGCTGTCGGTGTAGATCGAATCGGCGGGTAGGGTCGTGCCGGAGTTCGACGTCGACAGGATCGGATACAGGCAGGCCGAGCCGGGACCGGTGTTGACGCAGTTGCCGGCAGGGGCGGCGATCGCGACGCTCAATCCAAGATCGGAAAAGCCGACCTTCGTGCCCGCGTGACGCAAGCCCCCCACGCCGATCGCACCCGGGCAGTTGGCGGGAACCCCTGCGGCGTGACCCACGGTGTTGCCTGCAGCCGCGACGACCACGGCCCCTGCGTTCGTGATCTCGGCGATCGCATCCTGATACGACGACGGGCAGTCGCCGGGGCCGCCGAGACTCAGGTTGATCACGCGCGCAACGTAGATGTTCCCCGGAACGCCGGGCACGTCGAGGCCTGCGGCCCACCGCATCCCGGCGATGATGTCGGAATCGAAGCCGCCGCACTTGCCGAGCGCGCGCACCGGCAGCACGCGCAGGTTCGGCCCCACGCCGGCCATGCCGATGCCGTTGTTCGTGAGCGCGCCTACGATCCCCGAGACCTGCGTACCGTGCCACGAGCTGTCTTCGGCTCCGTACTGATTGGTCGATGCGTCGAACGTCGTGCATCCGTAGAAGAGGCTCTTCTTGTTGTTCGCCTCGGCTGAGGTCACCCAGTCGCCGGGATCGGACGCATCGGGATCGCGGTTGTCGCCGTCGTTAGCAGCAACGGCAACCGAAATCATGTCGTAGCCCGGAAGCAGCTTGCCGCCCGCGGCGACGGCGCCCAGATCGGGATGCTCGAAGCGCACGCCGGTATCGACCACGGCGACGATCGTTCCCGGCGTGCCCGTCGTGTAACTCCACGCGGTCTCGACGTCGATCGGCGACTGCACCTCGCCGCTCGGCGCGCGCAGGTACCACTGGCCGACGGCGGGACCGAGGCCCGGGACGCCCGCGGCGTAGAGCGGATCGTTGGGCGCCGCGAGGCGCTGCCGGCGCTGGTCGACGACAGCGTACTCGACGTCGGCCTCGCGCGCGAGGCGCCGCGCGAGATCCGCCGAGGCGATTCCGTCGGCGGTCACCACTTGCGTGCGGTCGGTGATCGCGCGGCCCGCGGCAAGATCGACGCCCAGCCGACCGCCGAGCGCCTTCGCACGGCGCTGCCGCTCTTCGGTGACCGACGCGAGCTTGTCCTTCAACACCGCCGAGTCCGCCTTGAGCTTGACGATCACGCGCGCACTCGGGCCGACGCTCGGTGCGCCGGTGGACTGGCTTCGCGCGAAGTGCGGCGCGAAGCCCAGGAGCAACGCGCAAAGCGGAGCGATCAGAAAAGGCGAGGTGAATCTCAACGTCGTCTCCATTACGTTCGCTACCGGTGCAGCGGCGAGGACCCCCGCCCGCTCCCGCTATTCGGTCGGCCGCAATGGTACCAGCCGGTCGCGCCACGAGAGGCCGGCGATGGTCGTCGTGAGCGGACGGTATTCGCATCCGACCCAGCCGTCGTAGCCCAGCTCGTCGACGCGCCGGAGCAGCCACGCGTAGTTGATCTCTCCGATGTCGGGCTCGTGCCTTCCCGGCGTCCCGGCGATCTGGATATGGCCGATGTGCGGCAGCCAGCGCTCGAGCTCCTTGCGAGGTCGCCTTCAACGACCTGCGTGTGATAGAAGTCCATCTGCACCTTGATGTTCGGCGCGCCGACCGCCTCGCGGATCGCGTGCGCCTCCGCTGCCGTCGAGAAGAGGTAGCCGGGGACGTCGCGCGGATTGAGCGCTTCGATCGTCACGGTGACGCCATGCGCCCTTGCCGCTGCGCACGCGTCACGCAGGTTGGAGACGAAGGTCGCCCTGGCCGCCGCGCGCCGCTCGTCGGCGACGACTCCGGCCATCACGTGGACGGCCGGGCCGCCGAGCGCGGCCGCGTAGCGGAGGGCTGTCGAGAAGCTTGCGAGGAATTCCTTCTCGCGCCCCGGCAGCGCCGCAATTCCGCGCTCGCCGGCGGCGTAGTCGCCGGGCGGCGCGTTGATCAGCACGCATTGGAGGCCCTGCTCCGCGAGCCGATCTGCGATGGCGCACTCCGGCACGTCGTACGCGAACGCGAATTCGATGGCACGAAAGCCTGCGCGCGCCGCATCGCCGAAGCGCTCGAGGAACGGCACTTCGGTAAAGAGCCACGAAAGATTGGCCGAAAGACGCGGCATCGGTGGACGAGAGGCCGTCCTCCGGCGCCGCGCGCTTCGCGTCAGGCGGGCGTGCGGATCGGGTCGGACCTCGTCACCGAGTGTGCGTCATTCCAGCGCTCCCGTCGATCTGCCAGGTCTTTCCGAGCGCGAAAGCTGCGCAGGCGAATAGAGCTGCCGCCAGCCAACAGACAAGCACGCATATCAGTGTGCGCTCGGAAATTCCGCGTCGGGCTCGCACTGCATCTCCTGAAAGCCGACCTTTCGTCGCGCGTCGCGGATCTCACTCCGACAACGGGACGCCGGCCGAGCTGGCCTGCGTGGCCGCGGCCGGCGCGCAATTGA
>DATKMY010000006.1:0-20146 GCA_035541655.1 Casimicrobiaceae bacterium
CGCTCGCGGGAATCTCCGCCGGCCAGTTCGAGCCCTTCTTCCAGCCGAAGGTCGAGCTTGCGACCGGGCGCGTCGTGGGCGCGGAGGCTCTCGCGCGATGGCGGCACCCGGCTTACGGTCTGCTCGGGCCCGAGACGTTCCTCCCGGCGCTGACCCGCGCCGGCTATCTCGACGAGCTGTCCTGGATCATCCTCGCGCTCGCGGCGCTCGAAGGAGGGCGCTGGTGCAGCGCGGGCCTCAATCTGTCGGTCGCAGTCAACGTGTCGGCAACCTCGCTCGCCGATCCCAACTATGCGGAGGCGGTCACGCAGATCGTCGGCGGCCAGGGGCTCGAGGCGAACCGGATGACCCTCGAGCTCACCGAGTCCGAGGCGATCCGCAACGTCGCCGCCGCGCTCGAGAACCTCACGCGACTGCGGATGCGGGGATTCGGTCTCGCGATCGACGATTACGGCGTGGGCTATTCGTCGATGCAGGAGCTCTCGCGGATGCCGTTCACCGAGCTGAAGATCGACCGCTCGTTCGTGACCGCGGCCGCCTCCAGCGAGAAGCACCGGATGATGATCGCGCACACGATCGAAGTCGCGCGACTGCTCGGTCTCAAGACCGTCGCCGAAGGCGTCGAAACGAAGGCCGAGATGCAGCTGCTGCGCAATCTCGGCTGCGACATGATCCAGGGTTTCCTGATCGCCGAGCCGATGGACGGCCGCGAGCTGCTGCGCTGGATGCTGGCGCGGCGCGCGAACACAACGGGCGACCCGGCGGCCCCAACGGCCGAACGCCTCTTCGGAACCTAGGTTCTCCGGCCCCCCCGGGCGCGGGCTGCGGCCGCCGACGGGCGGCTCCGAGGCAGCCGACGCCGTCCCCGAGCGCTACGGGCGCTGCGAGCGGTCAGACGCGGCGACGGTACTCGCCGGTGCGCGTATCGATCTCGATCTGGTCGCCCGTGGTAACGAACAGCGGAACCTGGATTTCGACGCCGGTTGCGAGTTTGGCCGGCTTCATCACCTTGCCGGACGTGTCGCCTTTCACCGCGGGCTCCGTGTATTTCACTTCGCGCACGACCGAGGTCGGCAGCTCGACGGATATCGCCTTGCCCTCGTAGAACGTGAGCTCGCACGCGAGGCCTTCCGCGAGATAGCGGATCGCGTCGCCCATGCTGTCGGCCTCGACCTCGTGCTGGTTGTACTCGTTGTCCATGAACACGTAGAGCGGATCGGCGAAGTACGAGTACGTCACTTCCTTGCGCTCGAGCTGGATGGTGTCGAACTTCTCGTCGGCGCGGAAGATGCTCTCCGTATTCGTGCCGCTCAGAAGGTTCTTGAGCTTCATCTTGACGACCGACGCGTTGCGGCCGGATTTGTTGAACTCGGCCTTCTGGACCACCATCGGGTCCTTGCCGATCATGATCACGTTGCCGGCGCGAACTTCCTGTGCAGTTTTCATCGTGATACCTGTTTGCCTGAAATTTGCGTTGATTGAGTTGCTCTAATGGGTTGATTCGGAAAACCTTTAATTATACCCTGCCGCGGCCGCCAGGACCAGTCCCGAAGCGGCCTCGGGGAGCTGCGCGAGCTCGGCGGACCACGCGGCCCCATGCCGGCGGAGCGTGCCAATCGCCGCGGAAAAGGCGTTCCACGCGCTCGCGATCGGCCGCCCGCCCGGGGCGCCGTTCCACGCCAGCCAAAGCATCCGGACCGCTTCCGCCAATGTGGGGTCGGCCCCCGCGAGGTACAAATCGAGGAACGCGTCGAGCTTGCGCAGATGCGCGCTCTCGGCTTGCGGGTAGACGTGCCAAACAAAGGGCAGCGCCGCCCATTGCGCGCGAACGAACGAATCCTCGCCGCGGACGAAGTTGACGTCGGAAGCCCAGAGGAGCCGGTCGTAGTCGTCCTGAGCGAGGAAGGGGATTGAACACAGCGTCAGCGCGCCGCGCGTCGTCGCCGTTCCAGGTCGAGGCGCGCACCCGCCCGTCCAGCGCTCGAGCTCGGCGGCTGCCACTCCTCCCGGCACGATGCAGCTGACCGGGATGTCGGCTCGGGCCCATGCGTCGAGGAGGTCCGGAAGCGCCGGATTCGCGTAACAGAACAGCGACACGCGGATCTCGTTGCTGGCGATCGGAGGAGTCGCGAGCGATCGCCAAAAATCCTGCCGCGCGCGGCGATCGCCGACGAAGCGCTCGCGCGCGTCGAGCAGGCCCCGCTCGCGCAGTAGCCCGCCGGTCTGCCGCGTGAATCCGGGAAACCAGAACCGGCGCGAAAGCGGAAGCCGCGGGTGTGGCGACCCGAGCCCATGCGCGCGGTCGACCCAGGGTTCGGCCGACAGGTACTCGAGCACGAACCAAGTAGGGGCCGGCGCGCGCTCCGCCATCTGGGCGACGTAGCATTCGGGAAGCCCGCAACCGAACGCTTCGACGATCACGTCGGCGACGTTGGCGTCCGCGAAAGGCTCGCTCCAGCGGCGAATCGTGACGCCCATCGCGCGCTGCACCGGAAGCTCGCTCGCGACGCCCGGTGCGATCCGGGCGAGCGGCACGAGATCGTCCTGCCACAGCGTCACAGCCAGCGCGTGCTCCGCAGCGAGCTCGCGCGCGAGACGCCAGGCGACGCCGGCGTCGCCGTAGTTGTCGACGATGCGGCAGAAGATATCCCAGCGGGGAGCGGTGGCCATGATGCCCGAGCGGTGCGGACGCGCTCCGGCCATTATGGCGCGGGCAGCAGCGCGGCGGGCATAATGCTCACGAACGCGCCAGGACTCGCCGCGAATGAACGCAGCCGCTGCCGCAGAGGTGCTCACGATCGACGTGATCTCGGACGTCGTCTGTCCGTGGTGCTATATCGGGCGGCGGCGCCTGGGCACGGCGCTCACGCAGTTCGCCGCCGAGGCGCCTCGCGTGCGCCCGATCGTGAGCTGGCATCCATTCCAGTTGAATCCCGATCTGCCGCGCGAAGGGATCGACCGGCAGCTCTATCTCGAGAGGAAGTTCGGCGGCGCGCGCAGCGCCGCGGATATCTACGCGCGCGTGGTGGCGGCCGGCAAGTCCGTCGGCATCGATTTCGCGTTCGACAGGATCGCGCTGCAGCCGAACACGCTCGACGCGCATCGGCTCATCTCCTGGGCACAGGCGCAGGGCAGCGCCGAAGAAGTCGTCGAGCGCCTCTTTCGCGCCTACTTCATCGAGGGACGCTCTGTCGGCGAGCGTGACGTTCTCGTGGAGGTCGCCGCCGAGGCGGGATTGCCGGCGCAGGCCGCGCACGCGCATCTCGCGTCGAACGACGGCGCAGCAACGGTCGCCGAGATGGATCGGCGCGTGCGCGAGCTCGGCGTCACCGGCGTGCCGTTCTTCATCTTCGGCGGCAAGCTCGCCGTGTCGGGAGCGCACGAGCCGCATGTGCTCGCGGGAGCGATGGCACAGGCGCTGCAGCAGCCCGACGAGCCGGCGTCGTCGTAAGTCCGGAGACGAGTTCGTTTCTTCCCGGCGCTCAAGTAGCGGGCGGCGACGACCTTCGCCACGCTTGGAACGCCGGTTGGCGGCCGAAGCGACCCCTAGAACGCCTCGTCCCAGGGCAGCGAGAGGCGGATCGCCGAGGTGATCAGGCCGACCATGCTGTAGGTCTGCGGGAAGTTTCCCCAAAGCTCGCCGCTGCGCAGATCGAGGTGCTCGGCGAGAAGGCCGTGCGTGGTGCGGCACGCGAGCAGCCGCTCGAACAGCGCTCGCGCCTCGGTGCGCCGGCCGATCGCGGCGAGAGCGTTCACGTACCAGAACGTGCAGATGAGGAAGGCGTTTTCGGGCTCCCCGAAATCGTCGCGCTCGACGTAGCGGAAGATGAAGTCGCCGCGCCTGAGCTCCGCGCCGATCGCGTCGACGGTCGCGACGAACCGCGGGTCGTCGGCGGCGAGGAACCCGAGCTCCGCGAGCAGCAGCAGGCTCGCGTCGAGCCCGCTGCCGTCGGCGGTGCTGACGAACGTCTTCCGCTCGGCGTCCCAGCAGTGCTCATCGACGAAGCGCGCGATCCGTGCCGCATGCGAGCCCCATTCCGTGGCGCGCTCCGTATTGCCGAGCTTCGTGGCGATGCGGGTCAGCCGGTCGCATCCCGCCCAGCACATGACCGCCGAGAACGTGTGCACGCGCGAATTGCCGCGAAGCTCCCACAAGCCGGCGTCGGGCTGATCGTAAGCGGCGAGCGCACGATAGCCGAGCTCCTCCAGCCGCTCGAACAGCGCGCTATCGCCATGGCGGATGAGTCGCTCGTCGAAGAAGACGTGCGTCGCGGCGAGGATCGCGGAGCCGTAGACGTCGTGCTGGACCTGCCGATACGCGTCGTTGCCGATGCGCACCGGCCCCATCCCGCGATAGCCGGGGAGCGTCGCGATGACCGACTCGACGATCGCCGGGTCGCCGTTGATCCGGTACACCGGCTGCAGCGGCGCGGCGTCGACGCCAGCGGCGATGTTCACGATGTAGCGGAGGTAGTGCTCCATCGTCTCGGTTGCGTTGAGGCGATTGAGTGCGTCGACGACGAAGTAGCCGTCACGCAGCCAGCAGTAGCGGTAGTCCCAGTTGCGCGACGACTGCGCCGATTCGGGGATCGACGTGGTCATCGCGGCGATGATCGCGCCGGTGTCGGCGTAAGCGTTGAGCTGCAGCGTGATCGCGGCGCGTATCACCGCGCCCTGCCATTCGAACGGGATCGCGAGGCGGCGCACCCAGCCGCGCCACCAGGTGACCGTTTCCTCGACGAAGCGGCGGCCGAGGTCCGCGATCGAGGTCGTCACCGTCTCGTCGGGGCCGAGGAGCAGCGTGATGTCTTCGTTCACGAAGAACGCGCGCTCCTCGAGAATCGCGGTGAGCGATGCGTTCGTAGTGAGGCGCAGCGTCATTCCAGGCGCGACGAAGCGGATGTGGCCGCTGCCGACGGTGAACGCCGGCCGCTCGCGACCGTAGTCGACGGCGGGCCGCAGTCGGATGACGATCCGCGGGCTGCCCGAGAGCTTCCGCACGTGGCGCACGAGCGATACAGGATGGAAGAGGCGGCCGAACTGCGCGAAGCGCGGGACGCAGTCGGTGATCTCGACAGCGCCGCCGGCCTTGTCGAAGAGCCGGGTCGTGAGCACCGCGGTATTCGCGACATACGATTGCTCGGTGCGCGCGAGATCGACGAGGTCGATCGCCCAGATGCCGCGCTCGGCGCCGGACGCCGCGCCGTCGAGCAGCGCGCAGAACGTCGCGTCGCCGTCGAAGCGTGGAAAGCATCCCCAGACGATGGAGCCCGCCGAATCGACGAGCAGGCCGATGGCGCCGTTGCCGATCAGCGCGAGGTCGAGCGTGTGCATTCGCGGGCTTTCGCAGCCGAGTCCGTCTGCTTTCGCGGTTGGGCTTGCGACGGTGCCGAAACGGCGCCGAGCCAGGCGCGCACCGCCGCGACGTCGGGCAGGCGGAAGCGCGCCCGAGTCGGGCCGCGCCCGACCTTGACAGCCCATCCCCCGAGGTGCGTCGCAGCGACGAAACCGTATTCGTCCGTCAGGTCGTCACCGACGAAGACGGGCAGTCGTCCCGCGAACGGCGCCTCTGCCATGTATTCGAGGATCGCGGTTCCCTTGTCGCGGCCGTCCGGCTTGATCTCGAGGATCCTATTGCCGGGTTGCAGCCGCCACTGCGCGCTCACGGCCGTCTCACGCAGCATCGTCCGCAGCGTGCGATGAACGTGCGCGGCGAGGCCCGGTGCGCGCCGATAGTGGAGCGCGAGCGTCGCCCCCTTGTCCTCGAGCAGCAATCCCGGGTGGCGCGTGGCGAAGCGCACGAGTTCGCGGCGCAACCGCTCGAGTCCGCGCATCGACGCTTCGTGCAAGTGGATCGAGCCGTCCGCCGCGCGGCGCTCGAGTCCATGCTGGCCCGCCACCGGAAGCGCGAGCCCGCGAAAGAGCCGATCGGCGTCGGCGATGCCGCGGCCAGTGATGAGCGCGACCGCGCCTCCGAGCTGCTCCGCGACCCGTGGCAGCAGCGCCCGGATCGCCGCGTCGACGCGCACGCGGTCGGGCGTCGAAGCGATATCGAGCAGCGTGCCGTCGATGTCGAGAAAGAGCGCGCACTGCGTGTTCAACGCGGGGGGGCGGCCGAGGCGCGACGTTCGCGGAGGAGCGCGATTCGCGGTTGCGGATGCACGTTTCGGCTCCCGCCCGTCAGACATGACGAACGGTCTCCTCCGGCGTGCGGATTCGCCCGCGCTGCCGCATCACCGCGGCGTCGAGCAGCATCCGACCGGCCCAGCGATAGACGTTGAACTCGCGCACGACGCCGCGCATGAAGCGCATGCGGTCGCGCTGCTCGTCGGCAGGCATCGTCAGCGCGAGATGGAGCGCCGCCGCGCACTGGTCGGCGTCGTACGGGTTGACGATCAGCGCCTCGAGGAGCTCGCGCGACGCGCCGGTGAATTGCGAGAGGATCAGTACGCCCCGCTCGTCGTCGCGCGCCGCCACATACTCCTTGGCCACGAGATTCATCCCGTCGTGGAGACTGCTCACGAAGCACAAGTCGGCCGCGCGGTGATGCTCGTAGACCGAATCGGGCTCGTGATGCTCCGCGAGCAGGATGATCGGCGCGTGCTTCGCCTCGGCGTAGCGCTCGTTGATCTCGGCGGCGCGCGCCCGGACGTGCGCCGCGTAGTCGCGATACTCGTCGATCGTCGTACGGCTCGGCGCCGCGATCTGGACGAACGAAAAGCGGCCGATCCAGCGCGGCTCGATCTCGAGGAGGCGCGCGACCGCGTTGAAGCGCTCGATGATGCCCTTGGTGTAGTCGAGGCGGTCGATCCCGATGCCGAGCAGGTGGTTCGCGGGAAGCCCGAGGCGCTCGCGCACCGCGCGTCGCGCCACCGGGATGTCCCTCGCTTCGGCGAGCGGCGCGGGCGGCCACTCGATCGAGATCGGATAGCGATGCACGACGGTGGTCTGGCCGCGGCGGTCGATCGTGAACGATTCGCGGTCGACGCGCGCCTCGATCAGCCGATCGACGGTGTCGAGGAAGTTGTTGCAGTGGAACTGCGTGTGGAAGCCGATGCTGCTGCTGCCGAGCAGCCCCTCGAGAAGCTCTACGCGCCACGGACAGATCGCGAACGACTCGGGATTGGGCCACGGGATATGCCAGAACGTGATGATCGTCGCCTCGGGCAGGCGTTCGCGGATCAGCTTCGGCAACAGCGCGAAGTGATAGTCCTGAACGAGCACCACAGGGTCTTTCGTCTGGGACTCCGCCGCGACCGCATCGGCGAACCGCGTGTTGACCGTCCGATAGTGCTCGTAGTCGCTCGAGCGGAACGTGGGGCGTACGTGCGCGATGTGGCAGAGCGGCCACAACCCTTCGTTCGCGAACCCAGCGTAGTAGCCGGCTTCCTCATCCTTCGTGAGCCAGATGCGCCGGAGCTGGTAGATCGGGCGATCCGGCGGAACGGCGATGCGGTCGAACCTGTCGACGGTCTCGCGGTCGGCGGAGCCGCTGCCGTGCGCGATCCACGTGCCCGAGCAGGCGCGCATCACCGGCTCGAGCGCGGTGACGAGACCGCTCGCCGGGTGCTGCAGGCGAATTCCATCCGCGGTCCGCGTGTGGATGTACGGTTCGCGATTCGCGACGACGATGACGTCGTGGCCGTGGAGCTCGCTGCGCAGCGTCGCGCGCAGCGCCTGCTGGTCCCAGATGCGCTGGCTGCCGTCGAGCGGGCGATACTGGCGCTCGAGGTCGCGGATCAGCTCGCGCAGATCGCGCGCGATCGGCCGCAGCTCGGGTGCGGTCGACGCCCGGGAGGCCCGCAGGATTCCCTCGCCGCGCAGCAATGCGCGCAGCCCCTGCACCCAACCGCGCCAGGAGAGCTGCGCGATCACGACCGTGATGAGCGCGATCGCCGCGGAAAGCGCG
The DNA here is from genome assembly GCA_035541655.1 of Casimicrobiaceae bacterium. GTDB lineage: Bacteria > Pseudomonadota > Gammaproteobacteria > Burkholderiales > Casimicrobiaceae > CAIWHR01. Next base: position 7,910 of record DATKMY010000006.1, read on the forward strand.
GCGAAGAAATAGAACAAGTACCGCCGCGTCTCTTCGCTGCGGCGCGCGACGAAGCTCATGTCGTGGACCAGGATCAGCTGCGCGCTGGTCATTCCGTCGGCGTCGACGGGGCGCACGGCTACGTGCAGCGGTCCGCGCGGCGTCTGGAGCACCTGGCCGGCGCCATCGGAATCGGCGTAGGCGGCGAGCGACGAGCACGTGATCTCGCGCGGGAAGCTCGCCGTGGCGATCGGTTCCGCACCCGGCGCAAGGCACAGGCCGACGCCGTACAGGCGCTCGTCCTGCAGCATATGATTGAAGAACGCCAGGATCCGCGGCTCGGACCGGGTGGCGACGAGGGTGGCCATCTGCCCCTGCATCGTCGAGGAGATCAAACTCGAACGGATGTCGAGGTCGCGGACGAACCACCGTTGCATCAGCGAATCGGCGAGCGGTACGGAGATGTACGCGAACGCGCCGAGTGCGAGCAGCAAGGGGATCAGAAAGCGCAGTGAGAGGCGCACGAGTCGGGGTGCGATTGCGGGATCTGGAGCGGGCGATTCTACGCGCAGGTTCGCGCGCCGACCCTCGGTGTCAGTCCTACAAAAGGCCGCGCGCCGAGCCTCGGTTCCAGTCCTACAAATCGACCGCGCGCGGCCGCCGGCAACCGTTACGACACGACGCTCGCGCCGTAACCGCCGACCAGCATCCGCCCCGTCGTGAAGCGCTCGATCGAATAGGGCGCGAGCGGCAGGTCGGTCGGCAGCCCGAGAGCCGATTGCGCGACGAGTCGTCCGACGACGGGAGAGAGCTTGAAGCCATGGCCCGAGAATCCGAACGCGACATGCAGACCGTCGATGCCCGGAAGCGGACCGAGCACCGGATTCCAGTCGGGTGTCGTGTCGTAGACGCCGGTCCACGAGTGCGCGAGACCCGCATCGGCGAAGGCGGGAACGCGGCGGCCGAGCAACTCGCCGATCTGCACGACGTGGTCGAGGGGCACCTCGCCCTGGCGCGTGTCGGGCGCGGCGAGTGCTTCGCCGTCGCCGGTGTCGCCGATCATCAGTTGCCGTCCCGAATAGCTGCGGAAATAGATGCCGCCGCGCGGCACCCAGTCCATGACGACGGGCAGATCCGGCGTGTACGGCGTTCTCGATTCGAACAAGACGACTGCGTGCCGCGACAGCGTGAGCGGCACCGCGATCCCTGTCCATCGCTCGATCTCGCGCGACCACATGTTCTGCGCGCTGACGACGATGCCCGCCGCGATCGACCCTCCCGTCGTCTCCACGCCGGTCACGCGTGCGCCGTCGCGGACGAGCCCCGTCACGGTCACGCCCTCGCGCACGAGCGCGCCGTGACGCCGCGCTGCGCGCACATACGCGGACAGCGTCATGTAGGCGTCGGCGTATCCGGCGCCGGGCTCCCAGCCGACCACGGGATCGTCGCTCAGGTCGAGCAGCGGATGGATACGCCGCGCGGCTTCAGTGCCGATCTCCTGCGCTTCGATGCCCGCGCTGCGCTGGACCGCGAGCGTTGCACGCAGCGCTGCCGCGCGCTCGCCGGCGGGGGCGACCAGCATCAGCCCGCAGCGGTTGAGACCGCAGTCGGCATCGTCGTCGTCGAGATAGCGGCGGAAGTCGGCGAACACCTCGAGCGCGGCATGCGCGATCGCGACGTTCTCCGGCACCGAGTAGTGCGTGCGGACGATGCACGACGACTGCGCCGTCGTGCCGCCGCCGACCTCGCCGCGCTCGACGAGCAGCACGCGTCCTGCGTCGAATCGCGCCAGATGGCAGGCGATCGACGTGCCGACCACACCGCCGCCGATCACGATCGCGTCGAAGCGTTCCATATGCTCATCGCAATTGCCCCTCGGCACGCCATGGTCGTGTTAGATTCGACGGCAAGTTCGGCGACCGAATTTCATCGACAACAGGTGTCGCCGCTTTCCAAGCCTTCATGCGCATCGGGCCACGCCGCAGCAAGCGCACGTGAGACTACGGACGTGCCCGTAGAAAGATGAAATCATGAACGCGCCGCGAAAAATTGCCAACAGGATCCTTGGGATTGCGGCGGCCGTTGCGGTCATGTCGCCTCCCTTCCCGGACGCAGACGCACAGGCCGTCGGGTCGGCGGGCCCCGCGAAGATTCCGCGCATCGCGCTCGCGCTCTCGGGCGGCGGCGCCCGCGGCCTCGCGCACGTCGGCGTGCTGAAGGTGCTCGACGAGATGCGGATACCGATCGCCTGCGTGGCCGGGACCAGCATGGGATCGATCGTCGGTGCGACGTTCGCCGCCGGCACCACGCCCGAGGCGATGGAGAAGTTCGTCGTCGCCGCCGACTGGGACAAGGTCTTCCGTGATCAGCCGCCCCGCGAGGAGATCTCCGTGCGGCGCAAGAAATACGACTACGAGACGCTGTTTGCCCCCGAATTCGGCGTGAAGGACGGCGGGCTCGCGCTGCCGAAGGGCGTGCTCTCCGGCGTGTCGATCGAATCGTTCTTCCGCGAGCTGACGACACCGGCTTTCGGGATCACCGACTTCAACAAGCTGCGGATACCGTTTCGCGCGATGGCGACCGACATTGAGACCGGTCAGTCGATCGTACTGGACCACGGCAGCCTCGCGCAGGCGATGCGGGCGAGCATGTCGGTGCCCGGCGCGATGTCGCCGGTCGAGATCGACGGACGGCTCCTCGTCGACGGCGGCATCGCGAACAACCTGCCGATCGAGGTGGCACGGAAGCTCTGCGACGCCGAAGCGGTGATCGCCGTCAACATCTCCACGCCGCCACTCACGCGCAAGGAGATTACCTCCGCGCTCTCGGTGGTCGGCCAGCTCATCAACTTCCTCGGCAAGGACACCGTCGACAAGCAGTTGCAGAACCTGAAGCCCGGCGACGTGCTGATCGCACCCGATCTCGGCGACATCTCCGCGGGGACGTTCGACCGCTCGAAGGATGCGATCCGGATCGGCGAGGAGGCGACGCGCGAGGCGGCGGACAAGCTCAAGCGCTACAGCATCGCACCCGAGCAGTACGCGGCGGTTCGCGCAAGGCAGATCGCGGAGCCGAAGGCGCTCGGCACCGTCCAGGAGATCCGCGTCGAAGGGGTGTCGCGTACGAATCCCGATGTGGCGAAGGATCTCGTCGAGACCAAGCCCGGCGAGCCGCTGTCCGAAGAGAAGATCGCAGCCGACCTGCGGCGAATCTACGGGCGCGGCGATTACGAGAGCGTCACCTATCGCATAATCGGAGACGCGACCGGTCCGCGGGCGATGGTGATCCAGCCGACGGAGAAATCGTATGGGCCTGATTACCTTCGCTTCGGCCTGGGGCTGGCCAGCGACCTCCAGGGCGACAACCAGTTCAACGCGCTCGTGCAGTACCGAAAGACGTGGGTCAACAGCCTGGGCGCCGAATGGGTGACCGAGGCCCAGGTCGGCCAGGACACGCACCTGACGAGCGAGTTCTACCAGCCGTTCTCCGCAACCGAACCGTGGTTCGTCGCGCCGAACGTCGCGATCGGGCAGCAGTCGCGCGGCGTTTTCGTCAACGAGCAGAAGGTCGCCACGTACCTGATCGGCGTCGGCGAGGCGGGGGTCGACCTCGGCGCGGTCCTGGGCACCTGGGGCGAGCTGCGCGTGGGCCCCGTGTGGTCGAAGGTGTTCGCGCGCGTCGATACCGGTTCGCCGGTGCTGCCCGAGATCCGGCAGACCACGGCGGGCATTCGCGCGAATCTCTTCGTCGACCAGACCAACTACGCGTGGTTCCCGACCGACGGGTTCGGCGCCAACGCGAGCGGATACGCGGCGTTCACGGGGATGGGGTCGGCGCAGAGCTACCAGAAGCTCGAAGGCACGGTTCGCTACGCGAAGAGTTGGGGCCCGCACACGCTGCAGTTGAACGCTGCCGGCGGCACCGGCTTCGGCTCGAACATGCCGGCGTACGAGACGTTCACGCTCGGCGGGCCGCTGCGCCTTTCCGGCTACCGCGTCAACGAGTTCTCCGGACAGGAATACTGGTTTGGTCGCGCGATGTTCTACGACCGCGTGATTGCGCTTCCCGACCTGATCGGCTCCGGGGTGTTCGCCGGCGTGTCAGCGGAGATCGGCAAGATCAAGGACCGCTTCGACCAGGGTGCATCGCCGGGAACGCTTTGGTCCGGATCGGTATTCCTCGGCGCCGACACGTTCGCCGGCCCCGGGTTCCTCGGCTTCGGCTTTGGCGGAGGGGGCAACTGGTCGCTCTACCTGCTGCTCGGTTCGCCGAAGTAGAAGGCGCGGCGCGTTCGCCGGGTGGCGAAGCGACGGCGCGGCGATCGAGGGGGCAGGCAAGCGCGGCTCGGCGCGCTGACCCGGCCCCCATTTCGGCTACTCGGCCGGCGGGGTCTCGCTCTCGTGCCAGCGCGAAAGCGCGATGCGCGAGAGCGCGACGGTCGCCGCAAACAGCATGACGCCGCTCGCCGCGATCAGGAAGAGCGCGGCGAACAGGCGCGGCACGTTGAGCTGCATGCCGGCGAGCAGGATCTGGTACGCGAGACCCGCACCGGCGCCACCCGTGCCCGCGACGAATTCGGCGACGACAGCGCCGATCAGCGAAAGTCCGCTCGCGATCCGCAGGCCGCCGAAGAAGTAGGGGAGCGCGCTCGGGATCCGCAGCCGGGCGAGGACCTGCCAGCGGCTCGCGCGGCACATCCGGAAGAGGTCGAGCAGGCCGTGGTCGACGCTGCGCAGTCCGAGCGTCGTGTTGGAGATGATCGGGAAGATCGCGACGACGACCGCGCACAGCACGAGCGCCGCACGCGTGTCCTTCACCCAGATGATGATGAGCGGGGCGATCGCGACGATCGGCGTCACCTGCAACAGCACCGCGTAGGGAAAGAGGCTCATCTCGATCCACCGGCTTTGCACGAACACGAGCGCGACGCCAACACCTACGATCGTGGCGATCGCGAGCGCGGTGAGCGCGATTCCGAGCGTCACCTCGAGCGAATCGGCAAGCAGCGCGCGATCTGCGACGAGCGTACGCCAGACGATCGACGGCGCCGGAACGACGTACGCGGGCACTGCGTAGTACGTGACCAGCCCCTGCCATGCGCCGAGCAAGGCCACCGCGATCAGCGCGGGCGCTGCGTAGCGCAGAGCGCGCGAGGGCGCGTCGTCCTCGTTCATCGCGTGACGACCGGCGACGAGGGTGTCGCCGCGCCGGCGTCCGCCACCAGCGCGGAGAGTCGCTGGCACGTCTGCGCGAACTTCGTCGACACCCGGAAAGCATCGCTGCGCGGATGCGGCTCGTCGACCGCGACGTCCGCGATCACGCGCCCGGGGCGCGCGCCCATCACTGCGACGCGCGTCGACAGGAACACCGCTTCGTAGATGCTGTGCGTGACGAACACGATCGTGAGGCGCTCACCCGCCCACAATCCCAGGAGTTCGTTGTCGAGACGCTGCCGCGTGAACTCGTCGAGCGCGCCGAACGGCTCGTCCATCAGCAACAGGTTGGGCCGCAACGCGAGAGCGCGAGCGATCGACACGCGCATCTGCATGCCGCCCGAGAGCTCGCGCGGCAGGTGCGACTCGAACTCCGACAGCCCGACGAGCGCGAGCGCCGTGCGCGCCGTGCGTGAGGCTTCGCTGCGATCGACGCGGGCGAGATCGAGCGGCAAGCGGACGTTGGCGACGACACGCGCCCACGGCATGAGCGTCGGCGCCTGGAACACGAACCCCAGGCGTCGCCCCGCTCCACCCGTCGCAGCGTAGTCGCCGCCCCACCAGCGAAGCGTCCCCGTGCTCGGCGCGATCAACCCGGCAATCAGGTTGAGGAGCGTCGTCTTCCCGCAACCCGACGGCCCGAGCAGCGTCAGGAACTCGCCTTCGTGAATCTCGAGGTGCACTGGCGCGAGCGCACGCGTGCCGTTCGCGTAGACCTTCTCGGCGCCCGTGACGGAAACGACCGGAACGCGACCGACGCCACGGGCCGACGCCGGAGAATTCAGGGCAGGACCCTCACGTCGCGGACGATCGACAGCGTGAACGCGGACGCGTAGTCGACGTTCGGCTTCGCGAGCCGTGCCGAGCGGAGGAAGTCGATCGTCTGCCGCCAGCGCGCCTCCGTCATGGTCAGCAGGCCGCCGGTCGCGGTGTCGGTCCCGGTGACGATCGCATATTCGACAAGTTTGCGATGCCCGTAGGCGAGCAGCTCGTCGGACATCTGCGGATTGTCGCGCTTGATCAGAGCGTTTGCCGGAGCGGGATTCGCGAGATAGCTCTTCCAGCCCTCGGCGGACGCGCGGACGAACCGCTGCAACGCGTCCGGGCGCGCGGAAAGCGTATTGCGCGTCACGGCGAGCACTTCGGAATACGGCGGGTAGCCAAGCTCGGCGAGCAGGAACACGACGGGTTTCACCCCCGCTTTCTCGATCGAGAACGGCTCCGACGTCGCGAACCCCTGTTGCGACAGGTTCGGATCGACGAGAAACGGCTGGACGCTGAACGCGTACGGGCGTTTCTGGTCGTCGGTGAAGCCAAAGCGCTCCTTGAGCCAGGGCCAATACGTCGTGTTGCTCGCGGCGCCCACGGCGACCGGCTTTCCTTTGAGGTCCTCGATCCTCGCGACGCCGGGGTGGGCGATGATGACGGTCGGGTTCTTCTGGAACGTCGCGGCGATCGCGACGACCGGCACGCGCTGCTCGACGGCGGAGAGCACCTGCAGCGCGTCCGCCATTACGATGTCGAGCTGGCGCGCGGCCAGAAGCTGCAGGCCGTTCACTTGAGGGCCGCCCATCCGGAGAGTGACGTCGAGACCGTACTTGCGGTACGTGCCCTCGGCGAGTGCCTGATAGAAGCCGCCGTGCTCGGCCTGCGCGAGCCAGTCGGTCGCGAAGACGATGCGCTCCGTGTTCTGCGCGTGCGCCGCGGCAACGGTGAGCGCGGCGGTGAACGCACAGAGCAGGCGGCGGACGAGATTGCTCATGATCGGGCCGTGGCGAATCGGGCGAAGACGATGACGCGCATTATGCGAGAAGTCCGGCCGTGTGCGCGCTCCCGGATACGAGGTCCGAAAACGGCGAGTGGGCGCGGAGGGGGCTGGCATAATTCGCGGCATGACTCTCGACTCCGATGCCTGCTACCGCGCGCTCCGAACGCACGACCCGCGCTTCGACGGGCGCTTCTTCGTCGGCGTCTCCTCGACGCGCATCTACTGCCGGCCCGTGTGCACCGTTCGGATGCCGCGCCGGGAGCACTGCCATTTCTTCGCAAGCGCTGCCGCCGCCGAGGTCGAAGGTTATCGGCCATGCCTGCGCTGCCGTCCGGAGCTCGCTCCCGGCAACGCGAGCGTCGACGCGACCGCCCGTCTCGCACAGGGCGCGGTCGATCTGATCGAGAACGGCGTCCTCGAAGACGGCGGCATCGAGCATCTGTCCGCGCGCGTCGGCGTGACGAGCCGCCACCTGCGGCGGATCTTCGACACGGAGTTCGGCGTCTCGCCGATCGAATATGCGCAGACGCAGCGGCTGCTGCTCGCGAAGCGGCTACTGACCGACACGGCGATGCCGGTGACCGAGGTGGCGCTCGCCAGCGGGTTCGCCAGCGTCCGCCGCTTCAACGCGCTGTTCAAGTCGCGCTACCGGATGGCGCCGGGGCGGTTGCGCGAGGCGCGTGGCGGCAAGGCGCTTCCCGCTGCACTCGCGTTCGAGCTCGCGTATCGGCCGCCGTACGATTGGGACCGGATGCTCGGATTTTTGGGCAGCCGCGGGATCGAAGACGTCGAGGCGGTGACGCGCAACGCGTATGCGCGCAGCGTTGCGATCGTGCACCGCGGCGCGACGCACGTCGGGCGCATCGAAGTGCGCCGTGCCGCGAAGAGGCCTGCACTGCGCGTTTCAGTATCGCCGTCGCTTGCCGCGGCGATTCCCGCCGTGCTCTCGCGCGCGAAGCACGCGTTCGATCTCGCATGCGAGCCGGAGGTCATCGCCGCAGCGCTTGGCACGCTCGCCGCGGCGCATCCCGGGCTCCGTGTCCCGGGCACGTTCGACGGCTTCGAGCTTGCTGTCCGCGCCGTGGTCGGACAGCAGATCTCCGTCCGCGCAGCGCGAACGATGCTGGGGCGGATCGTCCGCACGTTCGGCGACGCGTTGCCCGCCGAGGACGGCGCCCCCCCGATGCGTCTGTTCCCGGCCGCAGCGAAGATTGCGGGGCTGGCTCCCGAGGATCTCCTGGCCCTCGGGATGACGCGCGCCCGCGCGAGGACGTTGATCGCGCTCGCTCGGGCGATTGCGTCGGGGGAAATCCGCCTCGAGCCGGAAAGCGACGTCGACGCGACGGTTGCGCGCCTCACCGGGCTCCCCGGCATCGGCTTGTGGACGGCGAACTATATCGCGATGCGCGCGCTGCGCTGGCCCGACGCGTTCCTCGCGAGCGACCTCGGCGTCCTGAAGGCGATGGGTGAGACGAAGCCCGCGCATGCGCTCCGCCGGAGCGAGGCGTGGCGCCCCTGGCGCTCGTACGCGGTCATTCACCTGTGGATGAGCGCCGCATGAAGGCCGTTCGCGGCGTGAACGCCGCAACGTACATGGAGAAGCTCGACATGAACACTTCGATCTATTTCGATCGTATCGATTCCCCGCTCGGCGCCTTGCTGCTCGCCTCGGACGGGGTCGCGCTCACTGGCGCGTGGTTCGACGAACAGCGATATCCGCCTTCGATCGACGCGCGCTGGCAGCGCCGGCGCGACCTGGCCGTGCTCCGGCACGCGACGGCGATGCTCGCGGAATATTTCGTCGGGAGGCGCAAGCTCTTCGACATCGCGCTCGCGCCGGCGGGCACGCCGTTCCAGCGCGCCGTGTGGGATCAGATCCTGCGCGTGCCGTACGGCGCGACGCTCGCCTACCGCGAGCTCGCGGTACGTGCGGGGCGGCCAGAGGCCGTGCGGGCCGCCGGAGCCGCGACCGGGCGCAATCCGCTGTCGATCTTCGTGCCCTGCCATCGGATCGTCGGCGCCGACGGCTCGCTGACCGGATACGCCGGCGGGCTCGACCGCAAACGGGCGCTGCTCGCGCTGGAACGCGAAGACCTCGTCGCGCGAGCGACTCGCCGCGCAGCCTGACGTGCGCCGCTCCGACGTCGCACGCCTCGTCTCGCTCGCGGCGATCTGGGGCGGCTCGTTCATCTTCATTCGGGTTCTCGCGCCCACGCTCGGGCCGATCGTGACGGCAGCCTCGCGCGTGCTGATCGCGGGCGCGGTGCTCGTCATCTATTGCCGCGCGACGGGCGTGTCCGTGGATCTCGCGCGATTCTGGCGCCAATACCTGGTGATCGGCGTCCTCAACTCGACGCTGCCGTTCGTGCTCTACGCATTCGCGGCGCTGCACATTCCCGCGTCTTACTCGGTGATCCTCAACTCGACGACTCCGCTTTTCACGGCGATGCTCGCCGTCCCGATGCTCGGGGAGCGCCCCACGTGGGGGACGATCGCGGGCCTCGCGGCGGGTGCAGCCGGCGTGACGCTCGTGAGCAGGGCAGGGCCTGTCGCCCCCGACCTGTGGGTCGGCGTTGCCGTGGCGGCGTGCCTCGGCGCGACGTTCTGCTACGCGGCGTCGAGCATCTACATGAAGAAGCACGCCGCCGGCGCGAGTCCGCTCGCGATCGCCGGGTGGACTCAAGTCTTCGCGGGCCTCGTGCTCGTCCCGCTGGTGCCGATCGCGCCGCCGCCGGGAGCGATCACGCCGTTCGTCGTCGCGAACGTGCTGGGGCTCGCGCTCGTCTGCAGCTCGATCGCCTACGTTCTGTACTATCGCCTGATCGCCGACGTCGGGCCGACGCGTGCGCTCACGGTGGCGTTCCTGATGCCGGCATTCGGCATGGTGTGGGGGGCGCTCTTTCTCGCCGAGACGATCACGCTGCCGATGATCGCCGGCTGCGCGCTGATCATCGCCGGCACTGCAGCCGTGCTGCGGCCTCCGCGACGGCGGCCGGTATCGGTGACCCGTTGAAAGGTCGCAGGGTCTGGCGGAGACCGCCGCCTCAGCGGGTCCGACCGGCCTTTCCATTGCGATGATGGACGGGAGGCGCGGAGAAATACGACGCCAATCCTGATCGGGCGCATTGACAGGGACGCGCGAAGCCCTCAGGGTCTGCGGCCAGGACCCAGGCGGGCGCCCGTGCCACCGGCAGCCCGGATCGGAAGGCTCGACCATGCTCAACATCGTCGCGGTTCTCCTCGCGCTCACCGCTGCGTTCGCCTACATCAATCACAAGTTTCTCAAATGGCCGATGACGATCGGTGTGATGACGATTGCCCTCGGCATGTCGCTCGCCGTAATCGGCCTCGACTGGATGGGCTTCGCCACGCTGCGCGGGAAGGAGCACGCGCTTCTCGCATCGATCGATTTTGCCGAAGTTCTGATGCAGGGGATGCTGTCGTTCCTGCTTTTTGCCGGTGCGCTGCATGTCGACCTCGGGCAACTGCGGAGAATGGCGTGGCAGGTGGGCGCGCTCGCGCTCGTCGGCACGGCGCTCTCCACGCTCATCGTCGGTTACGGCGCCTGGTATCTGCTCCAGGCACTCGGCATCGCCCTCCCGCTCACGTACTGCCTCTTGTTCGGAGCGGTTATCTCACCGACCGATCCGATCGCCGTCCTCGGCGTGCTCAAGTCGGCGAAGGTTCCGCAGAGCGTCGAGGCGACCATTGCCGGCGAATCGCTGATCAACGACGGCGTTGGAGTCGTACTGTTCACTCTCGTGCTGGAGATGCTGCGTACGGGCGCCGCGCCAACGTTCGAGGTGGCCCTCGCGGTCTTCGCCCGCGAGGCACTCGGAGGGGCGACCTTCGGGGTCGCGGTCGGCTACGGCGTCTATCGCGTCCTTCGCACGATCGACGCGCCGCTGATCGAGATTCTGATCACGATCGCGACGGTCGTCGCCGGCTATGCGCTGGCGTGCGCAATTCACGTCTCAGGGCCTTTGGCCATGGTGGCGATCGGGCTGCTGATCGGCAACGAGGGGCGCGCGCTCGCGATGTCGCCGCAGACTCGCGAGCGGCTGGATATGTTCTGGCAGCTCATCGACGAGATCCTCAACGGGGTGTTGTTCGTGTTGATCGGGCTCGAGTTCGCGCTAATCGACTTTCCGCCCGGATCGATGCTTGCCGCCGTGCTCGTGGTGGCGCTCTGTCTGCTCGCGCGCTATCTCACAGTCGGCTTGCCGGTTCGCGCGGGGCGGAAGTGGTTCGGGCTGCCGGCCGGCTCCGAGGCGCTGCTGACCTGGAGCGGCATCCGCGGCGGAATTTCGGTGGCGCTCGCGCTCTCGCTGCCGGTTGGCGACGAGCGCAACCTGATCCTGATGCTCACCTATTGCGTCGTCGTCTTTTCGATCCTGGTACAGGGGCTGACGGTCGGACGACTTGCCCGGAGGCTCGGACTGGGTGCGCCATCGTAGGCTCCTCTCTGCCCGCCGAAAAGAGAAGGGCCCCGCTCGGCGAGCCGTTCAGCAAAGGTGTTGAGGAAAGCCGGGGAGACCCGGCTTTCTGCTATGAGGCCGTGCGGTACTATCTCGGGGGAGAAATCTTCAGTTCGCGACTCGCGACATCAACACCTCCATAGGCATTGGAATCGCCGCATAGCTCCTGTATGAATGTCAGCCGACCCACAGGAACTGCCATACATTTAATTGCTTTTGGTAGGTCGCGCTGTCTTGCCATCCTGATTGCAAACGCTGGACTTAGCAGCAAAGCCGCACCTCGATCCTGTTATGTAGAGGCTACTCTTATCCTTTGAGAACGCCACCAGTCCGTATCGTTCGGAGAAAGTGAATTCCAAACTCGGGTCTGCTTCTGCTTTGATGATCAGAAACGGCGGCGGGATGCCGGCGATGCTTGAACGTAGTTGCCGTATGGTGACAAATCTACGCTCACCGATGGTCCATGCGTTTGGCAACGAACCCCGCTTCGGAACACCAAATGTGATTGCGTCTGACTTGAGGCAAGTGAAGTCGCTGTTCGCGTCACAGAATGTTGCCGGGATCACCACGTCCCCGACTGCAAGGCTGTTATTGGTCTGGTCTATGGTGACAGTGCGTCCAGCAATGCGCGAGGCAGGCTCATTCACGAGATCAACGTACTCCTGACCGTAGGCGCCCAGACTTACCAGCGCAGCTACAGCAACCACCATGGCGTTGATCACAGACCGCATGTACATGCCTCCGAAACTTTTGACCCCAGCTAGAAATAGATGATGTCTTCCAGATCGACCTTCCCCTT
>DATKMY010000007.1:0-18327 GCA_035541655.1 Casimicrobiaceae bacterium
GAAGGCGGCCGCGTGCAGCGCTTCCGCGACGGCTTCACCGCGATACCGCCGATGCGCACGCTGGGCGTGATGTGGGACCGCGACGTCGCGGCGGCGGCGCGCGAGGCAATGCGGCTCGGGTCGACAATCGCCGAGGAACTCGCCGCGCGTGGAATCGACTTCTCGTTCACGCCGGTGCTAGACGTCGACCATGGCCCGAGCGCCGTGATCGGCGATCGCGCGTTCCACGCTAATCCGAACGCGATTGCGCACCTCGCGGCGGCCTTGCGTCGCGGCCTGCGCGAAGGCGGAATGGCCGGTGTCGGCAAGCACTTCCCCGGGCACGGCTTCGTCGCCGCCGACTCCCATGCCGAGATGCCCGTCGATGCGCGCACCTTCGCTGCGATCGCCGCCGCGGATCTCGTTCCGTTCGCTGCGCTGGTTCGATGCGGGATCGAGGCGATCATGCCCGCGCACGTCGTCTATCCTGCAGTCGACGACTCGCCGGCGGGCTACTCGCCCAAATGGCTGCAGGGCATTCTGCGCGAGCGCCTGCGCTTCGATGGTCTCGTCTTCTCCGACGATCTCGGGATGGCCGGCGCGGAGGGCGCCGGAGACATCGTCGCCCGGGCCGAGGCGTCGCTCGCGGCCGGCTGCGATATGGTGCTCGCCTGCAACGACTTCGCGGCGATCGACGTGCTTCTCGCCAGGTGGAAACCGGCGGACAACCGCGATCTCGCGCGGCGTGCCACAGCGATGGAGCGGAGGAAGTAAGCAGCGTGGCGTGGGGCGCGCGCGCGCTCCGCACCTCGAGAGCGAGGGCCTCGCCTCAGTGCGGATGCGGCCAGTGCCCGCCCAGCTTGTGAGTGAGCTCTTCGGCGGTGTGCGCGACGATCGGTCCCAGCTGCCGGATGCGCTCGTCGGGCAGCCGCGACGACGGTCCGGCGAGCGAGATCGCCCCCAGGGGCTCGGCGTGCTCGTCGTAGATCGTCGCAGCGACGCAGCGCGTGCCGGGCGCGTGCTCCTCGTCGTCGAACGAATAGCCGCGGTGCCGGATCACCTTGAGCGCCGCCCACATCGTCTCGGGCGCGACGATCGTGTGGCTCGTGATGCGCGGCAATCCCTTGACCTTGAGAATCGCGTCGATCTGCTCGTCGGGAAGCGCCGCGAAGATCGCCTTGCCGACGCCGGAAGCATGCAGCGGCACGCGGCTGCCGAGCTTCACGAGGATGCGCATCATCTCGCGGCACTGGACCTGCGCGATGAACACCGCCTCGGTGCCGTCGAGAATCGCGAGATTCGCCGTCTCGCCGGATTGCTCCATCAACCGCCGCATGTACACGTGACTCTGCCCGACGAAATCGCGATTGGCGAGAAATCCCGAGCCGACGGTGAATGCCTGGAGTCCGACGTACCAGTGGCCGAACTCTTCCGACTGGTAAACGTAGCCCATCTTCTCGAGCGTCGAGAGGAGCCGGTGCGTCGTGGATGGCGGGAGATCGACGCGCTGCGCGATGTCGGTGAGCGAGATTCCGGCCTCGGCTTTCGCGAGCGCCTCGAGGATGCCGAGTCCCCGGGTGAGGCTCTGCACCTGGGCGGTGACGGCCCCGGGCTTCGAAGGCGTGCGCCCGCGCCGTGGAGGCGTAGTGAATCGGTGCGACGTCACAAGGTGTGCCCGCGATGTTGGTTGCAGTCGCGACGCTAGCACAAAAATGTGCAGCCGACGGTTGACCGCTTCGCGCGCCGCCACGAAAATGGCGGCCGCGGGCGGTCCGTGGCGGCGAAGAGGAGGCCGCCCATTCGCGTCGCGCAAGATCGGCTCGACGCCGGCACGAACTTCAACCATCGAGGAGACCGTCATGCGGACAAGGTTTCGATCCGCCGCACTTGCAGCGGCGCTTGCGCTGACGCTGCCCTGTGCGACAGTAGACGCGCAAACGCCCGCGACGAAGCCCGCTGCTGCAAAGCCGAAGGACTCGGCCGCGGTGGAGCGCGGCCGCTATCTGTCGAGAATCGCCGGCTGCAACGATTGCCACACACCCGGCTATCTGCTCTCCGCCGGCAAGGTGCCTGAGAACCTGTGGCTCACCGGCGACACGCTGGGCTGGCGCGGTCCGTGGGGCACGACCTACGCGCCGAATCTCCGCGACAAGGTTCCGAAGATGACTGAGGCCGAATGGGTGAAGTATGCGAAGACCGCGCAGTTCCGTCCGCCGATGCCATGGTTCAACCTGCACGAGATGACCGAGGTGGACCTCAAGGCGCTCTATCGCTTCATCGTTCATCTCGGCCCGGGCGGGCAGCCCGCGCCGGCTTACGTCCCTCCCGATCAGGAGCCCAAGCCGCCCTACGTGACATTCCCGGCGCCGCCCAAGTAGCCGCGGCGCCTGAAGTGCGGTGCCGCGCGAGCTGCCGGCGGCCCGTCGGGTGTTGCTCTATCCGACCTTGAGATGCGGCGTCACCGCGTAGTGCTCGCCGGCGATGTCGATCGCGTACCGCGCGCCGAGAACGATTTCGTCGCTGAGTTGCATCTCGCCGCGCGCGTACCCCATCGCGACCGCCCGCCCGAGCTTGCGGCTGTACCCGGTTGAAGTGAGCTCGCCGACGTTTCGGCCGTCCATCAGGATCGGCTCGCCGCCCCACGGAAAAGCGGACGGATCGTCGAACGTGAACAGAACGAGCCGTTTGCGCAGGCCCGCAGCCTGCTGCTTCGCGAGCGCGTCGCGGCCGAGGAAGGGCGCCGGCTTGTCCATCTTCACCGCGTAGCCGAGGCCCGCTTCCCACGGCGTCTCGTCCGGCGAGAGCTCCGCGCCCCAGGCGCGGCGTCCGGCCTCTATGCGCAGCGCGTCGAGCGTGTAATAGCCGGCGTCGCGCAGCCCGAACTCGGTGCCGACGCTCCACAGCGCTTCGTAGAGTGCAACGCACTGATCGGTCGAGACGTAGAGCTCGTAGCCGGGGCCCCCGACGTAGCTCATCCGCGCGGCACGCACGCGCGCGTAACCGACGTCGATCGTCTTCGTGGTCGAAAACGGCATCCCGGCCCTCGACAGATCGTCCGGCGAGATGCGGCCGAGCAGCGCTTCGGCTTTCGGGCCCATCACCGAAACGACCGAGTATCCGCTGGTGACATCGACGAGCGAGGCGTGCTCGTCCACGCCAATCGCGCGCTCGATCCAGGCGAAATCGCGCGTCGTCTGCGCCGAGCCGGTGATGACGAAGAATTCGTTTGCGCCGAGGCGCACGATCGTCAGGTCGCTCTCGAAGCCGCCGCGCGCGTTGAGCATCGCCGTGTACACCATCTTCCCCACCTCGATGTCGATCTCGTTCGCGCAAAGGCGCTGCAGCACGGCGAGCGCGTCGCGGCCCTTCAGCACGAACTTGGAGAACGACGTCTGGTCGAAAACGACCGCGTCCTCGCGGCATGCACGCTGCTCGTCGAGAACGTAAGGCAGCCAGCCGGGTGTGGCGAGCGTGTACGGCGGCCGGGCGGCACCGGCAGGGAGGAAATAGTTGGCGCGCTCCCAGCCCATCTTGCTTCCGAACACGGCGCCCTTCTGCGCGAGGCGATCGTAGAGCGGCGAGCGGCGCAACGGGCGGACGGTCTCGAGCTCCTCGCGCGGCCAGCGCATCGCGTAGTGCAGCCCGAGCGACTCCACCGTCCGATCGGCGAGGTGCCGGCGATTCGCGTGAAACGGCGCGAAGCGGCGCGTGTCGACGTCCCAAAGGTCGAGCGGCGCGTCGCCTTCGACGATCCACTCGGCGACGAGCCTGCCGGCACCGCCGGCGTTGGCGATCCCCGCCGAGTTGAATCCCGCGCAGACGAAGAACCCCGCGAGTTCCGGCGCTTCGCCGAGGATGAAGTTGCCATCGAGCGTGAAGCTCTCCGGGCCGTTCAGCAGCAGCTTCACCTCCGCCGTTTCGAGGCAGGGCGTGCGGTGGATCGCATTGCGCATCAGGATCTCGAAGTGGTCCCAGTCCTCGGGCAGGAGCTGGAACTCGAAGCCCTCGGGGATCGGATCGACGTTCCACGGCTTCGCCTTCGGCTCGAAGCCGCCCATCACAATGCCGCCGACTTCCTCCTTGTAGTAGAGATAGCCGTCCGGATCGCGGATGACGGGCATGTCGGACGACACGCCGGCGATCGGCTTCGTGACGAGATAGAAGTGCTCGGCTGCGTAGAGCGGCACCGTGACGCCGGCGAGGCGTCCGAACGCGCGCGACCACTGGCCTCCGCAGTTGACGATCGTCTCGCAGCGAATCGTTCCTTCGCCGGTGGGCGATTTCCACGCGATGCCCGCGACACGCCCCGCGGCCGTCGAGACGCCGGTCGCGCGGACGCCCTCGAAAATCGTCGCGCCGCGCATCCGCGCGCCTCTCGCGAGGGATTGCGTGAGGTCGGTCGGATTCGCCTTGCCGTCCCCGGGGATCCAGACCGCGCCGGCAAGGTCGTCGGTGCGCAGGATCGGCACGCGTTGGCCCGCTTCCGCTGGAGAGATGAACTCGAACTCGATGCCGAAGCTCTTCGCGCGCGCCATCTGCCGCTTCATCAGCGTCAGGCGCTCCGGCGTCTTGGCGACATTCAGGCTGCCGCACCGCTTCCACCCGGTGGCGAGGCCCGTTTCCTGTTCGAGCGACGAATAAAGCTCGATTCCGTAACGGCTCATCCGTGTCGCGTTGCGCGTCGCCCGTGTCTGTCCGACGAGGCCCGCCGCATGCCACGTCGTGCCGCAGGTGAGCTTGCCCTGCTCGAGCAGCACGACGTCCTTCACGCCGAGCTTCGCCAGGTGATACGCCGTCGATGCGCCGGCGATGCCGCCGCCGACGACGACGACGCGCGCATGCGTTGGAACGGGAGTGGGCATGAGTTGCTCCGCTGGTATCAGAGACGAGGATCGGGCACTGCTCGCCCGAACGCGCCGACGACGGATTCGTTTCGACTCGCCGCGGTGAACCCCGCGCACACGTCAGAGCTTCAGCGCAGCGACGCCGGCGACGACGCTCGCTGCGCCGGCAAGACGCGGGAGCCCGAATCCTTCCTTGAGCCAGATCGCTCCGATCAGCGCCGCGAACAGCACCGACGTCTCGCGCAGCGCAGCAATCGCTGCGACCGGAGCGCGCGTCATCGCCCAGAGGACGATCCCGTAGGCGCCGAGGCTTGCGGCGCCGCCGAGGATTCCGCGTCGCCAGCCGCGGCCGATATAGTCGATCGCCGTGGCGCCCTTGCGCATGCGAATCCAGATCAGAAACGGAAACGCTTCGACAAAGGTCAGCCAGGCGACGTAACCGCCGGCATTCCCGGATGCGCGCGCGCCGGCGCCGTCGATCAGCGTGTAGATGGCGATGATCGCCGCGTTGGCGAGCGCGTAGAGGAGCGCCGCACGCGGGTGCACCTCGCGGCGCACGAACGCGATGCTGACGATGCCGAGGGAGATGAGCGCGATGCCGAGTGCGACTTGCGGCGTGGGCCATTCGCGCAGGAACACGACACCGAGCACGGTGGCGAGGAGCGGCGCCGTCCCGCGCATCAGCGGATACGCGAAGGAGAGGTCGCCCGTGCGGTAGGCATGCGCCAGCGTCACGTAGTACGCCCAGTGAATGAACGATGAGCCTGCAATGAACTTCCACGCCGAGGCATCCGGAAGACCGGCGAACGGAATGACGACGAGGCTCCATACGGCCGATCCGACGACGACGGTCGCCGTATCGAGCAGCGGGTCGCCGCCGGGGGCGGACTTGAGCAAGGCGTTCCACCCCGCGTGCAGGAAGCCCGCGGCGAGGACGGCGAGCGTAATGCCTAGCGTGAGCTCGGGTGCGCCCATCGGGGTCTACAGCGAGGCACCGCTTGCCGGGACCGGGTCGGGCTCCTTCAGCCGTGTCTTCGCCAGGACGCCCGCCTGCTCGAGAATCGGATAGGCGATCGAGCAGACGTGCGAGTTGATGCGCCGCAGGTCGGCGATCAGGTCGAGGTGCAGCGACGAAGTCTCGATGCTCTCGACCGTCTGCCCGGCGAGGCGCTCGAGGTGCGAGTTCGCGTAAGCGCGCTCGAGATCGCGAAAGAGCACCTTTTGCGCAAGGAGTTCCTGTGCGCTCTTCAGGTCGCCATTGAGGAACACGGCGAGTCCGAGCTGCAGGTTCGCGATCAGGCGCCCGTGCAGTTCGACGATCTCGGCGAGTCCCGCTTCGGAAAAGGTCCTGCCTTTGTCGATCTTCTTCTCCTCGATGTCGATGATGATCCGCTCGATGATGTCGCCGACCTGCTCCATGTTGATCGTGAACGAGACGATGTCGGTCCAGCGCCGGCCTTCTCTTTCTTCGAGCGCCTCGCGCGAGATCTGGGTGAGGTAGAGCTTCACCGCCGTGTAGAGATCGTCGACGATGTCGTCCATCTTGCGCAACCGCTCCGCGAGCACGCGATCGTTGAACTTGAGCACGGTGAGCATGCCATTGAGCATCTGCGCGATCACGTCCCCGATACGCAGCGCTTCGCGCGCGGCGCACGAGATCGCGAGCGCCGGGGTGTCGAGCGCCGAAGGATCGAGGTAGCGGGGCTTCGCCGGGTCGTCCTGGATCGGCTTAGCCGGAAGCAGCCGCTCCGCGATCCGCGCGATGGGCGCGGTGAAGAAGACGAACGCGATTGCGAGGACGACGTTGAAGGCCAGATGGAAAAGCACCACTTCGTGCTTGGCGACGAGATCGAGCGAGGCGATCGGCGCCTCGACGTGCTGGAGGAACGGCACGACGACGAGGCAGCCGATCAGCTTGAACAGAAAGTTGCCGAGCGTCACGCGGCGCGCCTCGGGCGAAGCCTGGAGGGTGGACAGCATGCCGAGAAGGCCGCTGCCCAGGTTCGCGCCGAGGACGAGACCCAGCGCGACCGGGAGGGCGATCACGTGCAACGACGCGAGTGTGGCGACGACGAGCACGATCGCGAGGCTCGAGTAGCAAAGCATCGTGAGCATCGCTGCGACCAGCATGTCGAGCAGCACGTCGCCGGTGAGCGAGGCGAAGATCACCTGCACGCCCGCCGCTTCGACGACAGGCTTCGCGGCGACGGAGATCCATTGCAGCGCGAAGATGATGAGACCGAGGCCGATCAGCACGCGGCCGAATCGCCCGATCGGCTCCGCGCGCCGCGTGAGGTAGAGCACGACGCCGACGAAGATCAGCAGCGGCGAGAGCCACGACAGGTTGAACGACAGCACGACGGTGATCAGCGAAGTGCCGACATCGGCGCCCAGCATCACGGCGAGCGCCTGTGCGGTGCCGATCAGGCTCTGCCCGGCGAACGACGCGACGATCACTGCGGTCGCCGTGCTGCTCTGGATGAGCGCGGTGATGCCGACGCCCGCGAAGAATGCGCGGACCGGGTTGGCGACGCTCACCCGGAGGAACCGCCGCAGCGAGCCGCCGAAGAGCCGCAGGATGTCCACGCGGACGATGTGCGTGCCCCAGACCAGGAGCGAGACGCCCGCAAGGAGGTTAAGCAGCGTTTGCACTACGCCTCGGCCCCGCCCGCCTCGACGGCCGACAGCGCGCCGTCGAGAATGTCGAATGCAGCATCGAGGTCGGCCGCGCCAATGACGAGCGGCGGCGAGAGTACGAGCACGTTGCCTTGCCCGACCTTGAACGAGAGCCCGTGCGCAAGACAGTGATACATCACGCGTTCCGCCTCGCGCCGGGCGGGCGAATCGTCTCTCGCGAGCTCGATCCCGAGCAGCAGGCCGATCCCGCGCACGTCGGCGATCAGCCGGTGCTGCCGCTTCAGCCCCCGCATCCGCTCGAGCGCCCGGCCACCGAGCGTGCGCGCGCACTCGAGCAGGTCCTCGTTCTCGATCACCTCGAGCGTGGCGAGCGCGGCGGCGCAGCCGACCGAGCTCTTTTCGTGCGTGTAGTGGCCGAGGGCACGGTCGGCAGCGACGTCGAGATCGCGGCGCGCGACGAGTGCGGCCATCGGGAAAACCGCGCCGCCGAGTCCCTTGCCGAGCACGACCATGTCCGGGACGATGCCGTAGTGCTCGAATGCGAACATGCGGCCCGTGCGGCCGAGGCAGATCGGCACTTCGTCGAGGATCAAGAGTGCGCCGTGGCGGTCGCAGGCCTCGCGCGCGATGCGGTAATACTCCGGTGGCGGTATCTGGACGTCGGTCGAGCGTACGGTCTCGATGATGACCGCGCCGATGTCCTCTTCCCTGCCGAGCACGTAGTCGAGGTACTCGGCGCAGCGCGCCGTGCAGGCGCCGCCGCAGCCGAAGCGGCAGGCGCCGGGATCGCATGGCGGGGCGTGCTCCGTTCCCGGCAGCAGCGGGCCCATTCCCTTCCGAAAGATAGCCTCGCCGCCGATCGAGATCGCGTCGAGCGATGCGCCATGGAAGCTGTCCCACAGCGACAGCGTCTTGTGGCGGCCGGTCGCGAGCCGCGCAAGCTTGAGCGCCATGCCGATCGCGAGCGCGCCGCTCGGTGCGAAGAGCACCTTCCCCAGCGGATCGGGCGCGAGGGTGGCGAGCTTCGCCGCGGCGTCGATCGCCTTCGAGTTGGTGTAGCGGCGCGGCGAGAACGGCAGCGTGTCGAGCTGGCGCTTGACCGCGGCCATCACGTGCGGGTGGCGGTACCCGACCTGGTGGACGCTGTTGCCGTGGAAATCCATCACCCGCCGGCCCTCGACGTCGGTGAGCCAGATGCCGTCGCAGGAAGCGAGCGCGTTGAAGCAGGGCGTGGAGAGCGACTGGCGCAGGAAGACGTCCGCATCGGCGTCCAGCAGCGCGCGCGTCGGCGCGTGGACGTGCGTGGCCTCGAACGCGCGCCGCTCTGCAGACGTGTTGACGTCGCCCTCGGCGGCGAGATCGCGCGGTGGCAACGATCTATCCATCGCTGACGGTAGCGCTCACCATGGCAGCGAGTAGGTCTTGACGTTGGTGAAACTCTTCATCGCCTCCTGGACGCCTTCCTTGTAGCCCAGACCCGAATCCTTGATGCCGCCGAAGGGCGTCAGCTCCAGGCGGTATCCCGGAACCTCGCGGACATTGACCGACCCGACGTTAAGTTCCGAGACGAATCTCGTGATGTAGTCGAGGCGGTTGGTGCACACCGCCGACGAGAGTCCGTAGTCGGTGCCGTTGGCGATCCGGATCGCCTCGTCGATCGTGCCGAACCGGATCACCGGCGAAACCGGTCCGAAGGTCTCGTATCTGACGAGCGGCATGTCGGGTTGCACGCGGTCGAGCAGCGTTGGCGCATAGAGCGCCCCGCGGCGCACGTTGCCGGCGAGAAGCTTCGCGCCGCGCGCGACCGCTTCGTTGACGCGGCCCTCGAACGACTTCGCCGCCGCTTCGTCGATGACCGTGCCCATGTCGAGCGCGGGATCCATCGGGTCGCCGTACGTCCACGCCCGCGTGCGCTCGAGCAGGCGCTCGACGAAGCGGTCGGCGACCGCTTCGTGGACGAGCATCCGCTTGATCGCCGTGCAGCGCTGGCCGGAATTCTTGTACGAGCCGGCGGCAGCGAGCGCCGCCGCTTCGTCGACGTCGGCATCCTCCATCACGATGATCGGGTCGTTGCCGCCGAGCTCGAGCACCTGCCGCTTGTAGACCGCCTTTCCGGCGATGTACTTGCCGATCGGGATGCCGCCGGTGAAGGTGACGAGATCGATGTCCGGATGCGTCAGCATTTCGTCGGCGATCTCGCGCGGATCTCCGGTCACTACCGAAAACATCCGGGGAGGCAATCCCGCCTCGTACAGGATGTCGGCGAGAAGGAGCGCGGTGAGCGGTGTCTTCTCCGTCGGCTTCAGCACCATCCGGTTGTTGGTCGCAATCGACGGCGCGACCTTGTGCGCGACCTGGTTCAGCGGATGATTGAACGGCGTGATCGCCGAGATAACGCCCTGCAGGGGCTCGCGCAACGTATACACCTTGCGCTTCTTGCCGTGCGGCGTGAGGTCGCACGAGAAGATCTGGCCGTCGTCGGCGAGCGCCGCGTTGCCGGCGAATACGAACACATCGCACGCGCGTCCGACCTCGTAGAGCGAGTCCTTCTTGCAGATCCCGCACTCGGCGGTGATCAGGTCGGAGATCTCCTCGGCGCGTCCGCGGATGAGGTCCGCCGTCCGGTAGAGGATCCGGTAGCGGTCGTGGCGCGTGAGCGTCGCCTTGTAGCCCCTGGCGACTGCGAGCGCGCGCCGCACCTCCGCGACCGTCGCCTTGGGCACGGTGCCCACGATTGCTCCGGTGTACGGATTGCGGACGTCGATCGTGCGCTCGCCGCCCACCTCTTCGCCGGCGATGCGCATCTTCGCGCGCAGGGGGTTGCCGTGCCGCACGTCCTTCAGCTCGGTCATCATGTTCATCGCGGCACGATCAGTCGAGGTAGTTGAGGGCGAGATCGAAAGCGTCGAAATTGCGCCAGCGACGCGGGGCGGGGAGGGCGCGCGCGGGGCGGCTGGCGATCAGCGGCACCTGCTGCTCCGAGAGGCCGCCGTGCGAGCGCAGCGGCGCGTCGAGGCCGGAAAGGTCGTGCCGTTCGACGCTCGTTCCGATGACGGTAAGGCGCTCGGACACCACGACGAGGTCGCCGACCCGATCGGCGGGCAGCTCGAAGCGGGCGCAAGCCTCGCCGCGGGAGAGCACGAGCTCGATCCCGGGCAGCGCGGCGATCCGCGCGGTCGCGTCGGCAAGCGTGACGGGCGCGGAGAGGTAAACGGTAGCGAACGACCCGAGCGCGCCGTGATGAACGACGTAAGGGTCGGTGATCGGCAGAATGACGCGCGTGGTTCCCGAGCCGAAAGCGCGGTCGAGCGCGTCCTGCAGGAAAACGATGTTCGGGCGGCCGAACGCGTCGGTCTTCGCGTTCATTCCGTGATCGGCGGTGACGACGACGGTCGCGCCCATCGCATCGAGCCGGCCGAGGTAGCGGTCGATCATCGCGTAGAAGGCGTTGGCGGCGCCCACGCCCGGCGCCACCTTGTGCTGGACGTAGTCGGTCGTCGACAGGTACATCACGTCGGGCCGCACGCGCTCCATCAGCTTGACGCCGGCGGCGAACACGAACTCGGAGAGCTCCGCGCTGTAGACCGACGGCACCGGCATGCCGACCATCTCCGGCACCGCGTCGATTCCATTCTCCCCGACGCTCGCTTGCGCGGCCTTCTCGGACGAGAAGCAGATGCCGGAGAGCTTGTGGCCGAGCAGGGCGCGCAGCTTGTCCTTGGCCGTGACGACGGCGACTTTCGCGCCGGCGTCGGCGAACGTCGCAAGAATCGTCCGGGCACGCAGGTACTTCGGGTCGTTCATCATCACTTCGGAGCCGGAGTCGCGGTCCCAGAAGTAGTTGCCGCAGATCCCGTGCACCGCCGGTGGCGCGCCGGTGACGATCGACAGGTTATTGGGATTCGTGAACGACGGCACGACGCAGTCGGCGGTGAGGCAGGTACCCTGCTCGCGGAGCCTCGCGAAATACGGAGCGCTTCCCGTAGCGATCGCCTGGTTGATGTACTCGGGCTCGCAGCCGTCGACGCAGACCGCGACGAGCGGCCGCGTCGGCCAGCGGTACGAACGGCGATTGACTGCGACAGTCGGCGGGCTCAAGGGATTTTCCTCGGCGGGCTCTTCTTGATTGCGACCGCCGACGCGGCCGGTGCTTTGCTGCGATGCATGCGCTCGCGACTCGCCATCACGTGGTCGTGGAGCGCGCGCCCGGCAGCGACGGGTTGACCGGCGGCGATCTTGTCGACGATGTTGCGGTGTTCGCGCGTCGACACGGGGAGCACGCCGCTCTGCGCGAGCGAGGCACGGCGGAACAGGCGAAGCTCGTTGACGAGCCGCCTGTACATGCCGAGAAGCTTCGCGTTTCCGGCGAGCTCGACCAGGCGATCGTGGAACTCGACGTTCGTCGCGAGATAGGCGTCCACGTCGCCTTTCGCCGCCGCCTTTTCCATGTGGTCGACCCGGGCGCGAAGCTCGCGCACGTGTTCGGGTGCGATCGCCTGCGCGAGCCTCCGTCCGACGAATTCGTCGAGCACCGCGCGCAGCTCGTAGATCTGGTCGGCTTCCTCGACCGGGATCTGGCGCACGAAGACGCCCCGGTTCTTCTCGAGCCGCACGAGCCCGGATTCCTCGAGCGCGCGGAAGGCTTCGCGCACAGGACCGCGGGAGACGCCCAGACGGTCGGCGATCGCGGCCTCGTTGAGCTTGCTTCCCGCGGGGAGCTCGCCGGCGAGGATGCTGTGCTCGAGCTCCTTCTGAACGAGGGCGGGGAGCGAGCTCGACTTGACGAGTGCGATGGCGGCGGCGGCGCGGTTCGGGGCTGTCGGGGACGCCGGCGTGGTTTGATCGGGGACGGGGGGCCGGGGAACGCGCGCAGCACCACCGCTCCCCGCGCGGTTGGCGGGATCGGAACTGGTCTTGAGCATCTTGCCTATTGGACGCCCGGCGGTGTAGATTGTCAACAATCTACAAAGCGCAGCGGCCGGGGAGGCGATCGATCGGAGGCTGCGCCGCCGGCCCGCCGCCGTGCGGGGCCATCACTCTTCGGGAGTCCTCATGAGCCTGCCTTCACGCGATCCCATCCTGTTGACGCCGGGGCCGTTGACGACCTCCCTCGCGACCAAGACGGCGATGCTGCGCGACTGGGGCTCGTGGGACTCGACGTTCAACGCCGTCACCGCGGAAGTGCGCACGAAGCTGCTCGACATCGTCGATGGACACGCAACGCATGTCTGCGTGCCGATGCAGGGAAGCGGCACCTTCTCGGTGGAAGCGGCGGTCAACACGCTGGTCCCCCGCGACGGGCACATCCTCGTGTGCATCAACGGAGCGTACGGGACCCGCTTCGCCAAGCTCGCGCGGATGATGGGGCGCAAGGTCAGCGTATTCGAGACCGCCGAAGACGTGCCGACGACCGCGCAGGACGTCGAGCGCCTCCTCGCCGCCGATGGCTCGATCACGCACGTCGGTCTGATCCACTGCGAGACCTCGACCGGCATCCTCAACCCGCTTCCCGAGATCGCGGCTGCGGCCGCCCGGCGCGGCAAGAGCCTGATCGTCGACGCGATGAGTTCGTTCGCGGCCGTCGCGATCGACGCCCGGAGCATGCCGTTCGATGCGCTGATCGCCGCCTCGGGAAAATGCGTCGAGGGACCGCCCGGCATGGGCTTCGTCTTCGTTCGCCGGAGCGCACTCGAGCAATGCGCCGGCCGCTCGACCTCTCTTTCGCTCGATCTGCACGACCAGTGGACCTACATGGAGAGGACGACGCAGTGGCGCTACACGCCCCCTACGCACGTCGTTGTGGCGTTCAACGCGGCGCTCGACCAGCTTCGTGCCGAAGGCGGCCAGCCGGCGCGGCTCGCCCGCTATGCGAAGAACTGCGAAACCCTGATCGGCGGAATGTCGGAGCTCGGCTTTCGCACGTTCCTCAAGGCCGAGATCCAGGCGCCGATCATCGTGACGTTCCACGCGCCTGCCGATCCGCGCTACGCGTTCACTGAGTTCTACGAGCGCGTGCGCGACAAGGGCTTCATCCTCTACCCCGGCAAGCTCACGCAGGTCGAGACCTTCCGCGTGGGCTGCATCGGCGCGATCGGTCCCGACGAGATGCGTCAGGCCGTCCACGCGATCCGTGACACGCTGCGCGAGATGGGAGTCAGGCAGGTCGCTCCGGCGAAGGCGCGCGCAGCCGCTTGAACGGAAGCGTGTCGGCGGTTTGCCCGGTTCAGCGGCGGGCGGTGCGCGAACGGCGAAGCCTTCGCTGCGGCCGCTGCCACCGCGAGCGCCGGCAGGCGTACTTGCGCGGCCGCCATGACGGTCTCGAAGGCTCGATCCGCCGGCGAATTGTTTGCCGACGTGATCACGGCGATCCGGAAGGGGAGGGCTTCTAGCGCTTGCGCCACGCTTGCGTGACCCGCCCCAAGCGGCGCGTCAGCAAGACGTGCGCGATCTTGACCGCGGCGGAGGTCGCGACGATCGCCATCGCCATCGCCGCGGCGGCTTGAGGAAATGCGGATTCGTCCATGTTGATGATGCTGATCGCCGCGGGCTTGGTGTCCGCCGAATAGAGGAAGACGACCGCGGAGATGGTGGTCATCGCGTTGACGAACAGGTAGATGCTGACATCGAGGATCGAAGGCAGGCACACCGGCACCGTGACCCTCGCCATCGTCCGCAGCAGCGATACCTTGAGCGACGCCGACACCGACTCGAATTCGCTGTCGAGTTGCTTCAGCGCGGTCGTGGCGGTCAGGTGGCTGACGGTGTAGAAGTGCGTGATCGTGTTGACGACGAGGATCGTCATCGTCGCATAGATGAATCCGAGCGGATTCCCCCTCGCGTTGAAGAAGAAGATGTACGCGAGACCGAGCACGAGTCCGGGCACGGCGAGCGGGAGCATCGCCATGAACTGCGCGATCAAGCGCCCCCAATAGAATCCGCGCGTCTTCTCCAGGAGATAAGCGCCGACAAAGACGACCACCGTGCCGATCGCTGCGGTCCACGTTGCAAGCTCGATGGAGTTCCAGTAGGCGTCCCAGCCGTTAGTGTCGTAATCGCCGAAGCGGTAGTTCTGCAGCGTCAACGAGAGGTTGTACGGCCAGCTCTTGACGAACGATGCCCATGCGGCCATCCCGAGGATCCCGAGGATCAACCCGCCGACGAGCGCGCAGAACGCAAACAGCAGCCAGTCGCGACGTGGCGACCGTCTCGGCTCGAGCGGCACCGCCCGCGCCGAAACGACGGCGAACTGCCGGCGCTCGATGATCCGATTGACGGCGAACGCGATCACTGCCGGAATCAGCAGCACGAAGCCGACCACAGCGCCCATCTCGAAATTCTGTTGGCCGATCACCTGCTTGAAAATGTCGGTCGCGAGCACGTTGAACTTCCCGCCGATCACCTTCGCGACGCCGAAGTCGGTGATCACCAGCGTGAAAACGACGAACGCCGCGCTGATGACGCCGTATTTCGCTCCAGGCAGCGTAACCGTGAAGAACACGCGGATCTTCGACGCGCCGAGCGCGTCCGCGGCTTCGTACAGCCGCGCGTCGGCCATCGAAAGCGCCGCGACCAGGATGATCATCGCATGCGGCAGGCAGTAGAAGACCTGCGCCGCGATGATGCCGCCCGGTCCGTAGATCGAGGCGCCGAACAGCAAAGCCTTGAGGAAGCCCTGGTTGCCGAAGAGGTAGATGAGCGAGATCGCCGGGAGCAGCGAGGGCGCGAGGATCGGAATCAGCGCGAGCGACTGGAATAGTCCCTTCCAGCGCATGCAGCTGCGCTGCAGCGCGTAGGCGTAGGTGAACGCGATCGGCAGGACGATCGCCGTGGAGGCCAGCGAGATGAAGAGGCTGTTCCAGACGGAATCGAAGAGAGCCGGCGTCGAGAAGTAATGGACGTAGTTCGCGAGCCCGACGAACTCCCCCCTGTCGTTCTGGAAGCTCTTCGAGAGCAGCGACCAGAGCGGCAGGATCAGCGTGACCAGCAGCCAGGCGATCAGCAGGCATACGCCGATGCGCATCAGCACATCGTCGCGATCGAGGCGGCGACGTGCGACGGGCAACGCGCCGAGAGGGGATATCGTCGTCGCGGCGGGCGTTGCGGAAGCGGCGGGTGTCACGGCGATTCGCCGCGCAGCCGCGAGAAGCGCGGGGTTGTCACGGTTTCGTCGGCGCGCGAGGAAAGACCCGGATCCGATCCGGCGGCAGCGCGATGGGGATTTCCTTGCCGGCCTCGATTGCGAGGTCGCGCACGACGTTGATCGAAAAGTCGGCGACGAGCGCGGGGGTCCCGTAGCCGGCGCCGTTGATCGCGAGACCGACGCGGCAGAATGATCCGAGGAATTCGATTTCCGCCACGCGCGCACTGAACGAGTTCGGCGTCGACGGGATGACGTTGCGCACTACGACGTCCTCCGGACGGATCGCCAGCGTGACGTCGTGGCCCGCGCCGGGACGCACGTCGAGATCGCAGCCGAGGTCGATCGATCCGAAGCGGACCTGTTTCGTGCCGATGACGACCGCCGGCAGGAAATTCGTGTGGCCCACGAAATCGGCGACGAATGCAGTGTTCGGCTGCCGATACACTTCGGTCGGCGTTCCGATCTGCTCGATCACACCCTGGTTCATCACGACGATGCGATCGGCCATCGTCAGCGCTTCTTCCTGATCGTGCGTGACCATGATCGTCGTCACGCCGAGGCGTTGATGAAGCCGCCGGATCTCGATCCGCAGATGCGCGCGCACGCGCGCGTCGAGGGCGGATAGCGGCTCGTCGAGGAGCAGCAGCCCGGGCGAGAGCGCCATCGCGCGTGCGACCGCTACGCGTTGCTGCTGTCCGCCGGAAAGCTGCGCGGGAAATTTGTGCGCGGCGTCCGGCAGGCCGACGAGCCGCAGCAGCTCGTCGACGCGCGTGCGGATTTCCACCTTCGGAATGCCGCGGCCGACGAGACCGTAACCGACGTTCGCCGCGACGGTCAGATTCGGAAAGAGCGCATAGGACTGGAAGACAATTCCGAAGTCGCGTTTCGACGCCGGCAGCGTCGAGATCTCCCTGGCGCCCTGGAAGATTCGGCCGGAGGTCTGCGTGTCGAGACCCGCGATGCAGCGCAGCAGCGTCGTCTTGCCGCAGCCCGACGGGCCGAGGAAGCAGACGAACTCACCTGCGTTGATCTCGAGCGAGATGTCCTTGAGCGCCGTGAACGAGCCGAACTGCTTGGTGAGCCGCTCGATCACCAGATACGGTGCGAGGCCCGTCGCGCGCGGGGTATCCGTCATGTCGACGAGCGCGGCCCGCGCCTGGCCTGATGGAGGGCGGCGGGCCGCATTGAAGCTGGATGGATCGGGACGCGCGCGCTACTTCGGCGCCGACTTGCTGTCGTAGCGCTTCGTCCACTCGGCGAGGATCTTCGACCTTTCCTGCCCCATTTTCTCGAGGTCGATCTTGGCCATCGCCGCATCCGCGCTCGGCGGATAGTTGGGTGGCGCCGCGTTGATTCCCGGGTAGCCGAGGATAGCGTAGTACTTGCCGTACAGCTCGTACGCAGGCTTGCTCACCGCGAAGTCGGCGAGCTTCTTCGCCGCCGCGAGGTTCTTCGTGCCCTTGACGATCGCCGTCGCTTCCATGTCCCAGGGCGCGCCTTCCTTGCCGAGGACGAGGTCGATCGGTGCGCCGCCGGTCTTTTCCTTCGCGCCCCGCATGTCGACGCCGATGCCGATCACGCGCTCGCCCTTCGCCGCCTGAACGCACGGCGCCGACCCCGAATGCGTGTAGACGGCGACGTTCTGGTGGAGCTTGTCCATGTACTCCCACGCGGCCTTCTCGCCCATCAGCTGAATCCACGCGTAGACGGTCTGGTAGCCGGTGCCCGACGATGCCGGGTTCGGCATAACGATCGAGTCCTTGTAGACCGGGTTCGTCAGGTCGGCCCACGACGTCGGCTTAGGCAGATTCTTCTTGCCGGCCTCCACGGTGTTGTAGCAGATGACCGCAAGCCATGCGTCCATGCCGGTCCACGCGGGAGGATTCTTTCCACTCCTGAACACCGGCTTTACTTCGGCGACGCCCTGCGGCGCATACGGCTCGAGCAGGCCCATCGAGTCGAACAAGGCGACGCTGGACGCGCCGAGGCCCCAGATGACGTCGGCGCGCGGATTGTCCTTCTCGGCGAGGATCTTCGCCGTCACCACGCCGGTGGAATCGCGGACCCATGCGATCTCGATGTCCGGATTGGCCTTCTCGAACGCTTCCTTGTACGGCCCGAGCTGATCGTTTTCGAGCGCGGTGTAAACGGTGAGCTTGGTCTTCTGCGCGAACGCAGGACCGGCGATGAGCGCCGACGCGGCAAGAACCGCGACGCCGGCGATCAGTTTGCGGAGGACGGGTGTGGGCATTGCGTGGACTCCTCTGACGGTGAGTTGCTTGCGATTCCGGCCCTGGCCGGAGTCGCGGGCGGATTTTTTCCGCCCGCCATTGCACACGAAAGACATGACGCAGTAAAGACGGCCCGCCGGGCTGGGCGGATGGTCCCCTCCGGCTCGACTCGGGTTCGAGGCGCGGTCGGTGGCCGATATTGCACTGCGATAGTGCACCGCGATGGCGTGGGTTTGTCGGCTGTGCCGAGGGCCGGCGGAACGGGAATCCCCGCCGCGGCGCAACGATGGCCGTCGATGCTCTTGTCATACAGCGAGCGTTCGCGGGCGCAAGGGCTCACGCGAACACCCCATGTAAGAACCATTCGCCGTCGTCGATACCGTAGCGATGGTCGCGATAGATCCACACGGTTTCGCCACGCGGATTCTCGGCGATGAAATAATCGCGGCGCACGTCGGCGCCATCCCACCATCCGGATTCGATGCGCTCGGGTCCG
>DATKMY010000008.1:0-15528 GCA_035541655.1 Casimicrobiaceae bacterium
GACGAGCGACGAGGGCAAGCTCTCGCCGCTCGGCAGCATCCACCAGGAGCTGCAGCTCGCGAAAGCGGCGAATCTCTCCGCGTACGGCGCACTCAACTGGCGCGGCTATCCGGGATTGCTGCTCGGCGCCAGCATCTTCTCCGGCAAGGCGGGTCAGGACCAGCCGGATTTCCCATCGCAGAACGCCGTCGTCACCCTCGCCGAAGCGCACGCGCGCTGGACGCCGGGACCGTTCGATCTCTTGGCACTCTACGCGCGGGGCCACATCAGCGACACCGCGCCCTACAACCAGACGATCGTCGGCAATCCGACGCTCGTGCCGTCGGACTTCTACGGCTGGTACGTGCAAGGCGCGTGGTACGCGTGGCAGAGCGGCGACTACCAGCTCGCGCCCTTCGCGCGCTACGAGCGGCTCAACACCGGGTGGCGCTACGCAACCCTCGCCGAGGGGCTCACGCCCAGCCCGCTTCCGACCGAGGCTGTCACGACCGTGGGTGCGAGCTTCTACGTGACGCCCAACATCGTGTTCAAGGCCGACTACCAGTGGTTCCGGACCGACAGCACGCTGGATCGCTTCCAGCTCGGGCTCGGGCTGAACTTCTGACGACGATGGATACGGGCTGGCGAATCGTGCCGCTCGCGGCGCTCGCCTTTGCATCGGCAGCGTACGCGGCCGAGTACCTGACAGTCGAGGCAGCGCAGCGTGCGGCGTTCCCCGAGGCGACGGCGTTCGTCCCGGTCGCCCTGGCCCTGGACGCCGATCAACGCGCGCGCCTCGCCGCCGTCGCGCGTCCTCCGGGCGTTCGCGATCCGCGCGTGTGGCGCGTGATGGCCGGCGATCGCGAGCTCGGCATGTTCTACGCCGATGCGGTGATCGGCAAGCAGGAATACATCGGCTTCGCGCTCGCGGTCGACCCCTCAGGCCGCGTGCTGCGCCTCGATGTCCTCGAATATCGCGAGACGCACGGTTGGGAGATCCGCAACGAGCGCTGGCGCACCCAGTTCGTCGGCAAGAGCGCCGCCGACCCCGTCGAAGTGACCCGCGACATCGCGAACATCTCGGGCGCCACGCTTTCCTGCCGCCATGTGACCGACGACGTGCGCCGCCTGCTGGCGCTCGATGCGATGCTCGCCCGGCGCTAGGCTGACGATGATCGCGCGCGCGGAAGTGTGGCTCGGGACGCTCGTCGAGGTCGCATTGCCCGAGGCCGACGCGACGGAGGCGCGCTATGCAGCGGCATTCGCACGAATCGGGCACGTCCACCGGACGATGAGCGCGCACGATCCCGCGAGCGATCTCGCGCGCATCGCGCGTGAAGCGCACGCGCGAGCCGTCGTCGTCGACCCGCACACCTATGCCGTGCTCGATCTCGCGCTCGGTCTCGCTCGCGAATCTCGCGGCGCGTTCGACCCGAGGGTGGCCGCGATGCCGGCACGTCGCGGCGGCGATTGCCGATCGAGCGCCGATCGCAGGCCGAGCGGCGGCTTCGCGGCGTCGGTGATCCTCGAACGCGGCAACCGCGTGCGAACGACCGCGCCGGTCGCACTCGACCTCGGCGGCATCGCCAAGGGGTACGCGGTGGACCGGGCGATCGCCGCGCTGATCGACTCGGGGGCAGGCGGGGGTCTGGTCAACGCCGGGGGCGACTTGCGCGCCTTCGGCAGCGCGGAATGGACACCCGTCCGCGTGCGGCATCCCGCGGACCCGCGCCGCACCGCGCACATCTTCGACGTGCGCGATGCCGCGGTCGCGACCTCGGCCGACTATTTTCGGCCGCGCGGGATGCTGCTCGATCCCCGCGCGCAGCGACTGCGCGAGTTCGGCGCGAGCGTCACGGTGATCGCGCCGAACTGCGCGCTCGCCGACGCGTTGACGAAGATCGTCGCCGTCGATCCGGCGAGCGCACCCGGAACGCTCGCCCGTCATCGCGCGCACGCGTTCTGGCTCGAAGGCGGCGGCACCCTTCGCGCTGCGACGACTTGTGCCGCCCCGACGCGGCAACTGCGACTTGCGGCGTAAACGTGGGCAACCGGCTGCACAACCGCCTGCCGCGCTGGCACCGGCGCACGATCTATGCGCTCACCGTCGTGCTGATCGCTTCGGGCGTCGCCTGGGTCGTCGCCTGCTACGCTTTCGCGTCGCCGGGTGATCCCACCCCCGCGCCGCATCCGCTCGCGGGGCCGCTCCTTGCAGCCCACGGGATCGCCGCCTACGTGGCGCTCGTAGTGTATGCGCTCGTCGGTCACGCGCACCTGCGCACCGGCTGGCGGGTGCCGATGCTGCGGAGCGCCGGCATCGCGCTCCTCTCGACGCTCACGGTACTTGCGCTGACCGGCATCGGCTTCTACTACGTCGCCGCCGAGGATGCCGTGCCGGTGATCCGCTGGACGCACGTCGCCGCCGGAGCGCTGCTTCCATGCTGGCTCGCGCTGCACATCGTTCGCGGCCGAAGGGTCACGCGCCGCAGGTGACACGAAAAGCGGTTCGCGAGCTGGGCGCAGCCGCTCCCCAGGCTCCGCCGGCTCGCTACGCCTTGCGCTCGGGCTTCGCTGCCGACCGCAGCAGAATCACGCCGCCCTGTCCGCCGTCGGTGCAGATGCTGACGACGCAGCGCTCGCCGGATGGCCGCGCGGCGATCTCCTTCACCGCCTGGGAGAGAATTCGCGCACCGGTCGCGCCGAAGGGATGACCGAGCGCGACGCTGCCGCCGTTCGGATTGACGCGCTCGCGCGGGAACCGTCCCAGGTCCTCCGCCACACCCGCTTTGCTCCTGACGAAGTTCCGGTCTTCCAGCGCCTCGATGTGGAACAGCACCTGCGCGGCGAACGCTTCGTGGATCTCCCATAGGTCGATGTCGACGAGACGCAGGCCGTTCCGCGCAAGGAGCCGAGGTATCGCGAACGCTGGCGCCATCAACAGGCCCTCGGTGCGGAAATCGACGGCGGCGATCTCCCAGTCGACGAGCTTCGCGGCGGCTGTGGCCGCGGGAAGCCGCGCGAGGCCTGCGCTCGACGCGACCCAGAGCGCCGCGGCGCCGTCGGTGAGCGGCGACGAGTTGCCGGCGGTGAGCGTGCCGCGGCCGCTCGTCCGATCGAACGACGGCGCAAGCTTCGCGAGCTTCTCGAGCGACGAATCCTTCCGCGGAATCGTATCGCGGCGCGCGTCGGCAACCGGGACGACGAGATCGTCGAAGAATCCGCGCTCCCATGCGGCAACGGCGCGCGCGTGACTCTCGAGGGCGAGTCGGTCCTGCGCGTCGCGCGCGATGTTCCATTCCTTCGCGGTGATCTCCGTGTGCTCGCCCATGCTCATTCCCGTCGTGCGATTGGTGATCGAGGGAATGTAGAGGCGGATGTCGCCCGCCTTGAGATCGGCGAGATGCGAGACCTTCTGCCCGAGCGATCGCGCCTGCTGAAAGCGGCGGATCCCGTCGGAGAGCCGCTGCCCGAGGCCGAGCTGGATCCTGCTCATGCTCTCGACGCCGCCGACGAGCGCCAGATTGCGATCGGCGCCGTCGAGCATTGCGGCTGCCTCCATCGCGCCGATCATGCTCGTCGCGCACGCCATTACCGTCGAGAACGCAGGGATCGACGGCGGCACCCCCGCGTCCATCAGCACTTCGCGCGCGAGGTTGCTCCACGTGAGGTTGGGGACGACCGCGCCCCAGACGGCGAAGTCCGGCACGCCTCCGCCGAGCGCGTCGACCATGTGGCGGACGACAGGTGCCGAGAGCTCGATCGCGTCGAGGCCGGCGAGCGGGCCGTCGACCTTCGCGAACGGCGTCCGCACGCCCGCGGCGAGCCAGACTTCGGTCGAGAGGGAGCGCACGCGCATCACATCGTAAACAATGTTGACGATCTCGGCGCAGCCCGGACGGCCGTCGCGCACGACCGCGTCGCTGCATGATACGCTCCCGCGATAGCAACCCTTCGAGTTCCCGGCGCTTACGTGGCCGCTCAGTACCTTGCCGACGCACATCCGCGACGCGAGCAGATGTTTCCGGTGCTCACGAAGGCGGAGGTCGCGCGGATCGGTCGCTTCGGTGCTGTGCGGCGCTACCCCGGCGGGGCGCGCCTGGTGAACGCCGGCGAAACAGCGCCGGGAATGTTCGTGGTATTGCAGGGCAGCCTAACGTCGAGCCAGCGCGACGGCCTGGGTCGCGTTTCCCCGATCGTCAATGCGACGCGAGGCCATTTCACGGGTGAGGTCGCGCAACTCTCGGGCGGCCCGGCGCTCGTCGATGTCCATGCCGACGACGATGTCGAAGTGCTGCTGGTGTCGCCCGCCGAGCTCCGCGCGCTGATCGTCGCCGAGGCCGATCTCGGCGAGCGGATCGTCCGCGCGCTGATCCTGCGTCGCGCCGGTCTGCTCGAATCGGGCGCGAGCGGCCCCGTACTGATTGGCAACGCGCAGTCGCCCGCGATGCAGCGGCTGCAGAATTTCCTGAGCCGCAACGCCCAGCCGCACCAGGTTTCCGACGCCGCGGGCTGCTCCGCTACCGCATCGCTGTTCGAGCAGTACGGCGCCAGGTCCGGCGACGTTCTCGCGCTCTGCCCCAACGGCTCGGTGCTCGTGAATCCGTCGGAAGCCGCGCTCGCGCGGTGCCTCGGACTGCTCGATGCCAGCGAGCGCCCGGAGCTCTTCGACGTGGCCGTGGTCGGTGCGGGCCCCGCGGGACTGGCAACCGCCGTTTACGCGGCCTCCGAGGGCTTGCACGTCATCGTCGTCGACTGCCGCGCGTTCGGCGGGCAGGCGGGGGCGAGCGCGCGCATCGAGAATTACCTCGGGTTCCCGACCGGGATATCGGGTCAGGCGCTCGCGGGCCGTGCGTTCGTGCAGGCGCAGAAGTTCGGAGCCGAGATACTGATTCCCGCGCAGGCCGCCTCGCTCGACTGCAGCAACGCAGGCGTGGGCGGCGAGCTCGCGCTGGCGCTGACCGACGGGCGCCGGCTCCGTGCGAAGACGATCGTGATCGCGAGCGGCGCGCGTTACCGCCGCCCCGACGTACCGGGTATCGCCGATTTCGAAGGCCGCGGCGTCTCGTACTGGGTGTCGGCGACCGAAGGACGCATGTGCGCGCAAACGGAGGTCGCACTCGTCGGCGGCGGCAATTCCGCGGGACAGGGCGCCGTGTTCCTCGCGCAATGGGCGTCGAAAGTCCACATGCTCGTTCGCGGACGCGACCTCGCGGCGAGCATGTCGCGTTACCTGATTGATCGGATCGAGGCGACGGCGAACATCGAGCTCCATCACCTTTCGCAGCTCACCGCGCTGCATGGAGACGGCGCCGAGGGATTGCGCGCGGTCACTTGGCGCGACCGGACCGGGAAGGAGCTGCAGCGGCCGATCGGGCATGTGTTCCTGTTCATCGGCGCCGATCCGGAAACCGGCTGGCTCGAGGGCTGTGCCGTGGCGCTCGACCGGCACGGCTTCGTGCAGACGGGACAGGCGCGCACGCGCGACGCGCGCGTCGCCGCGCCCCTCGAAACGACGGTGTCGGGAGTCTTCGCCGTCGGCGACGTGCGCTCGGGCTCCGTCAAGCGCGTCGGCGGCGCAATCGGCGAAGGCGCGGCAGTCGTCGCCCTGATTCACCAGCATCTGGCGCTCGCCGCCTGACTGCCGTTCCCATGTTCTCGCGCAGACGTCATCGAGGCAGTGCCAACAGGAGCGAACCCATGAGGCAATCCGATCCCTTCGACCTGACGGTACCGATGAACGCGACCGACCACATCCTCGGTGCCGAGCATGCCGTCGTGAGCGTCGTCGAGTACGGCGACTTCGAATGCCCGAACTGCAAGCAGGCCGCACCCGCGGTCAAGATGCTGCTCGAGCATTTCAAGGGGCGGATCCGATTCGCCTTTCGCAACTTTCCGCTCGAGGAAGTGCACCCGCACGCGCTTGCCGCGGCGGAAGCTGCGGAATGCGCGGGAGCGCAGCAGAGGTTTTGGCCGATGCACGACCTGCTGTTCGACAATCAGCCGCACCTGAAGGTCCCGCAACTGCGCGGGTACGCCGATCGGCTGCAGATCGACATGTCCCGCTACGACCTCGAGATGGAAGACCACGTCTATCTGCAGCGCGTTCGCGAGCACATGCAGAGCGGCCGCGCGAGCGGCGTTCGCGCGACGCCGACCTTCTTCGTCGACGGCAGAGTCAAGGACGTATCCTTCGGCATGCGCTCGCTGTTCGACGCGGTCGAAGCGGCGCTCGGGAAGCGCAGGACGCCGTGACGGCAGCCGGATGACCGACAGCACCGGCGGCATGGCGGTCCGCGCTGCCGCTTCGCCGTGGAGTCCGCTCTCGAGCAGCCTCTTTCGCGGTCTGTGGATCGCGACGATCGTCTCGAACGTCGGGACGTGGATGCAGGACGTCGGCGCAGGCTGGTTGATGACGTCGCTCTCCGCGTCGCCGTCGATCGTGGCGCTCGTCGAGGCGGCAGACAACCTGCCGGTCATGCTGCTCGCGATTCCCGCCGGCGCCCTTGCCGATATTGTCGACCGGCGACGGTTGCTGATCGCTGGGCAGACGTATCTGATGCTGGTGGCCGGCGCGCTCGCCGCGCTCACCGCGCTCGAGCTGACGACGCCGTGGGTGCTGCTCGGATTCGTCTTCGCGCTCGGGGTCGGGACGGCCGTCGTGAGTCCGGCGTGGGCGGCGATCGTTCCGGATCTCGTCCGGCCCGACGAGCTGCAGTCGGCGGTCGCTCTGAACAGCATCGCGATCAACGTCTCGCGTGCGATCGGCCCGGCCATCGCCGGCGTCCTCGTCGCCGCGGTCGGCGCGTGGCTCGTGTTCACGCTGAACGCGCTCTCCTACATCGGCATCATCGCGGTGCTCGTGCGCTGGCGGCGCGAGCACAAGAAGAGCACGCTGCCCGCGGAGCGCTTCCTGAGCGCGATCCGGATCGGGATGCGCTTCGTCACGCACGCGCGGCCGCTGCAGATCGTCCTCATTCGCGGGATCGCGTTCTTCGTCTTCGCGGCTGCGACGTGGGCGCTCTTTCCGCTCATCGTCCGCCGCGAGCTCCAGCGCGGCCCCGAGATCTACGGTCTCCTGCTCACTTGCATCGGCATTGGCGCCGTCTGCGGCGCGATGCTCCTGCCGCGGCTGC
Source organism: Casimicrobiaceae bacterium (assembly GCA_035541655.1). Taxonomy (GTDB): domain Bacteria; phylum Pseudomonadota; class Gammaproteobacteria; order Burkholderiales; family Casimicrobiaceae; genus CAIWHR01. Next base: position 7,113 of record DATKMY010000008.1, read on the forward strand.
GCGCGCGCTTCTCGCGCGACGCGCTGGTCGCCGGCGCGAGTGTCCTCTACGCCGCCGCCGCGCTGACGCTCGCTCACGTTCACAGCGTCACCCTGCTCGGCATCGCGATGCTGGTGACGGGTGTCGCGTGGATCTCGATCGTCTCGTCGCTGCAGGTGTCGGCGCAGATCACGCTGCCGCCGTGGGTGCGCGCGCGCGGGCTCGCCGCGTTCGTCGTCGTGTTCTTCGGCGGCATGGCGCTCGGCGCCATCCTCTGGGGCCAGGTCGCGACGCTCACGGGAATACCGATGGCGCTGACGATCGCGGCCGGCGGGACGGTGATCGCACTCGCGCTCACCTGGCAGTACAAGCTGGGCGACCACAAGGCGCCCGATTTCACGCCCACCGAGGATTGGCCGCTCCCGGTGCTCGCCGAGACGCCCGAGCCCGACGTCCCCGTGCTGGTGACGATCCGCTATCGCGTGCGTCTCGACAGGCGCGAGGAATTCGTCGCAGCGATGCAGGCGGTGCGCGAGATGCGCCGGCGCAACGGCGCGTATTTCTGGCAGCTCGTCCACGATTCCGAGGATCCGACGCTCTTCCTCGAATGCTTCATGGACGAGTCCTGGGTCGAACACCTCCGTCAGCACGAGCGCGCGAGCGTGGCCGACCGCGACATCCTGAGCCGCGCGAAGGCGTTCCTCGTCATGGGAACGACGACGAGGTCGTCGCACTGGCTCGGCGATCGCGAGCAGTGACCGCCGCCGCCCTGGAAGAGCGCGGGGTGGGTGAAGTGCCTGCGCCTCGCGGCGCGACTCAACGGGACGACCGTCGCCTGCGCAGCGCCTCGCCGACTCTTTCCGCAACGAGCATCGACACGCGCAGATTCGACTCGACGGTGACGCCGGCGATGTGCGGCGTCAGCAACAGATTGGGGCAGTCGGCGAGCGGCGAGCCCGCGGCGAGCGGTTCGTACTCGAACACGTCGAGTGCAGCGCCGGCCAGCCGACCCGACCTGAGCGCAGCCGCCACAGCCGCCTCGTCGACGACGCCGCCGCGCGCCGAATTGACGAGGATCGCGCCGGGCTTCATCCGCGCAATTCGCGCGGCGTCGATCAGGTGGCGCGTGGCGGGGGTCAGCGGCACGTGCAGCGAGACGATGTCGGCAAGCGCGAGCAGCGCGTCGAGGGTGTGCGGCGGCGTCGCGTCGGTCGCCCATGAGGGCGCATCGTCCGCTATCTGAGCATCGGAACCGATGACGTGCATCCCCATCGCCCGCGCGAGGCGCCCGGTGAGCCGGCCGATCGTGCCGAAGCCGACGAGCCCCAGCGTCTTGCCGGCGAGCTCGCGGCCGCGCGAGAGCGCCGCGCGCGGCCATTCGCCCGCGGCGACGGCCGGCGACGACGTGTAGGCCCCGCCGCGCAGCAACAGCATCGCCGCGCAGATCACGTACTCCGCCACTGAGACGGCATTCGCGCCCGTGGCCGGAATCACTTCGATGCCGCGCCGCGCGCACGCATCGACGTCGATGTTGTCGAGGCCGACGCCGAGGCGGCCGACGATCTGGAGCGCCGGCGCCGCACCCAGCAGCGCGGCGTCGACCCGCGTACGATTGCGCACGATCAGCGCACCGGCGGCCGCGATCGCGGACCGCAGCTCGTCGGGTCGGTCGACGAGCGCCTCGTCGTAAAGAGTGTCGTACGCCGCGGCGAGGTGCGCAACGGCGGTCTCGTCCATGAATTCGCAGATGACGATTCGTCGGGCTGCGCGCGACGTCATCCGCTCTGCATCCCCCAGCGGCGCACCGTCCGGACCTCGACGGTGCGGAAGATCGCGTTCTCGACGACGAGGCCGATCAGGATCACGGTGAACAGCCCGGCGAACACCGACGGTATCTCGAGCTGATTCTTGTTCTCGTAGATGAACCATCCCAGGCCGCCGGAGCCCGACGAGACGCCGAACACGAGCTCGGCGGCGATCAGCGTGCGCCATGCGAACGCCCAGCCGACCTTGAGCCCGGTCAGGATGCTCGGGAACGCCGCCGGAACCAGGATCGCTCCGACATAGCGAAGCCCCGAGAGCCCGTAGTTCCTGCCGACCATCCGCAGCGTCTGCGATACCGCGAGGAAACCCGAGTGCGCGTTGAGCGCAACCGCCCACAGCACCGAATGGACGATCACGAAAATGATGCTCCCGTAGCCCAGCCCGAACCAGATGAGCGCGAGCGGCAGCAGCGCGATCGCCGGCAGCGGGTTGAACATCGACGTCAAGAGCTCGAGGAGATCGGTGCCGATCCGCGTCGATATCGCGATGACGGTGAGCGTCGCCGCGCAGAGGATGCCGAGCGCATAGCCGGCGAGCAGAATCCGCAGCGACGTGAGCGCCCTGCCGGGAAGAGCGCCGCTCGCGATCGCGTCGACGAACGCGGAGACGGTCGACGTGAACGTCGGCAGGAGCAGCGGGTTGTCGAGCCAGCGCGCGTACCCCTCCCAGACTACCGCAAGCACCGTGAGGAGCGCGAGCTTGCGCACCGCGCCGACGTTGCCGATCCGCTGCCAGACGGAGAGCGGCTTTTCGACGACGGCGGAGGCCGCCGCGTCGGTCGCCTCCAGGTACCGCTCGGGCCGCTGCGGAGGCGCGGGATCAGCCATGCGCGAGCGCGCCCCCCTCGACTTCGTCGGCGAAGAGCAGTCCGTGAATCTTGCGCTCGAGCGCGCGCGACGCGCTGCCATCGCCTTCGCCGCCCTCTCGCGGCACGCTGTTCAGCTCCGCCTTCACCTGTCCGGGGTGCGGCGTCAACAGCAGGATCCTGCTGCCGACGCGGATCGCCTCCGGTATCGAGTGCGTGACGAACAGCACGGTGAAGCGCGTGTCGTCCCAGAGCTGCAGCAGCTCGTCCTGCATCTTGCGCCGCGTTAGCGCGTCGAGCGCCGCAAAGGGCTCGTCCATCAGCAGGACGTCGGGCTCCATCGCCATCCCGCGTGCGATCGCAACCCGCTGCTTCATTCCGCCGGAAAGCGTATGCGGAAGGCTGTCGGCGAACTTGGTCAGGTTGACCTTCGCGATCGCATCGCGGGCCTTCGCGCGCGCAGCATCGGAGCCCATTCGGCCGCTCGCGACGAGCGGAAACATGACGTTCTCGGTGACCGTCTTCCACGGCAGGAGCTGATCGAATTCCTGGAACACCATCATCCGGTCGGGGCCCGGTCGCGCGACCTCCTGGCCTTTGAGACGGATGCGCCCTTCGACCGGAGCGATGTAGCCGCCGACCGCCTTGAGCAGCGTCGACTTGCCGCAGCCCGACGGGCCGAGCAGCACGAAACGATCGGACCGGAAGACCTCGAAGTCGACGCGATACGTCGCCGTGATCAGGTGGTCCTTCGTCTTGTACTGCAGCGTGACGCCCTCGACGGCGAGCAGCGGCGGCATCAGCTTCCGGCGGCCCCGTGAAGATTCGGAAAGAACAGATCCTTCCAGGAGTCCGGCCTGGCCTTGATCAAGCCGACCTTCGCCATGAAATTGGCGTAGGTCATCACGTTGAGCGGCACCGTCGTGAAGACGATTTGCGGGTCGTTGAGCATCGCCAGGATGTCGGCGACCGTGTCCTTGTCCTTCGAGATGCGCAGATACGCCTCGGCGGCGGCCTTCCTGTCCCTGTTGATCTGCGCGATCGCGTCGTCGAGCGCCTTCACGAATGCGTCGTAGACCTTCGGGTTTTCCTTGTAGAACTTCGTGGTCGTCCAGACGAGGTTGAAAGTCGCCGGACCGCCGAGCACGTCGTTCGAGTTGAGAACGGTGTGTATGCCCGGGCGCCTGAGCTGCTGGTACTGGAACGGCGGCGAGCTGAACTGCGCGGTGATCTCCGACTGCCCGGAGAGCAGCGCCGTCTGCCCGTCCGGATGCGACATCGTGACGGTGAGCGGATCGAGCTTGAACTGCTGGCCTTCTCCGAAAGCCTTTTCCGCCGCCATCTGCAGCGTGATCGCCTGCACCGACACTTTGACGGCGGGCAGCGCGATCCGGTCCTTTTCGGTGAAATCCTTGATCGTCTTGACGTTCGGGTTTCGCGTGTTGAGGTAGAGCGGCATCGAATCGAGCGTCGCCACGGCCCTGACGTCGAGGTTTCCCTTCGTCTTCGCCCAGATCGTGATAAGCGGGCCGACGCCGCCCGACGCGAACTGGAGGCTTCCCGACAGCAGCGCATCGTTCATCACGTTGCCGCCGGCGAACTTTGCCCAGTTGACCTTGACGTCGACGCCAGCCGCTTTCGCGTACTTCTCGATCAGATTCTGCTCCTCCATCATCATCAGCGGCAGGTAGCCGATCCCGTATTGCTGCGCGACGGCGATCTCGCTCATCTCGGCACGCACCGCGAGGGAAGCGAGCGCCAGCGCAGCGGCCAGCGTCATCCGTAACAGCGACTCGACCATCGAAGCCCCCCAAGGCTCGCGCCGCTCGCGCACCGTTACACCGTGGCAGCGGCAAACGGCGCGAGTATAGGCTGTCCCGTGCTCCGGAAACAACGCGCGAACCGAAAACCCATCTCTAGCATGTTGACGGCCGGAAACAAAGCCGTCGGGGCCCGCAGCAGTTCCCGTGGCGGGTTTCAGGCGCTCTCGTAGAGCCGCGTCAGCACGAACTCCCGGTGACCGAGCGCTTCGGCGGCGGTGAGGCGGCCATTCGCCGTGCGAAACATCATGTCGATCAGCTTGTCGCCAGCCTGATCCATCGTGATCTCGCGCTGCAGCAAGCCGGAGGTGTCGACGTCGATGTGCTCGCTCATCGTGCGCACGGTTCGCGGATTCGCGCAGATCTTGATCACCGGCAGGATCGGGTTGCCGATAACATTGCCCTGGCCGGTCGGGAAGAAGTGGACGGCGAATCCCGATGCGGCGCACAGCGTCACCATTTCGGCCGCCGCCGACGAGCTGTCCATGAACCACAGCCCCTTGCCGGTCGGCATCTCCGCCTTGTCGAGCACGCCGTCGACCACGCACTTCTTGCCGATCTTCTGGATGTTGCCGAGCGCCTTCTCCTCGATCGTCGTGAGGCCGCCCGCGATGTTGCCCTTCGTCGGCTGCGAGTCGGAGAGGTCCGAGGTCTTGTGGCGGTTGACGACGTCCTGGTAGCGGTCGAACACCTTCATGAAAGCGGCGCGAACCTTGTCGTCGCGGCAGCGCGCGGCAACGATCTGCTCGCCGCCGGTGAGCTCGGTCGTCTCTCCGAAAACCAGCGTGCAGCCCGCCGAGTAGAGCTTGTCGAAGGCGTCGCCGACCGTCGGATTCGCGCCGCAGCCCGAGGTCGTGTCCGATTCGCCGCACTTCGTCGACACCCAGAGCTCGTCGAGCGGGCACTCGACGCGCTGCAGCTCGCTCGCCCACTGGACGTATTCGCGCGCCGCCTTCGACGCCCGCATGATCGTGTCGTGGTCGCCGTGGAGCTCGATGCCGAATCCCTGCACCGGCTTGCCGGTCGCGGCGATGCCGTCGGTGACGCGCTTCGTCCACTGTTCCTCGATCCCGATGACGACGACAGCAGCGACGTTGGGGTTGGCTCCGGTGCCGATCAGCGTGCGGAAGTGGAGCTCGAGGTCGGCGCCGAACTGCAGCCGCCCGTACGGATGCGGGATTGCCATCGTCCCCTTGACGTTGTGCGCGACCGCCTCGCAGGCCGCGTTCGAGAGGTCGTCGACGGGAAGGACGATGATGTGGTTGCGCACGCCGACGCGGCCGTTCTCGCGGCGATAGCCCAGAAAGGAATGTTGCATGGTACGGTTCTCCGTTGACCGAAAATTCATGGGAAGCGCCCGGTGGATTACCAGCGCTTGGTCTTGATGTTGTGGACGTGCGCGTGCTCGCCGGTCCTGATCGGCGCGACGACCTTGCCGATGTCGACACCGTACTTGATGACCGTGTCCCCGGGCCGCATGTCCTTGAGCGCGACCTTGTGGCCGATCGGGATGTCCTGGACGCACGCCAGCGTGATCGTGCGGTCCTCGTCGAGGATGAGGCCGGTCAGCGTCGAGCCCGCCTTGACGCCCTCGACGACGACGACGGCGACCGAATCGTTCGGATCGTGCAATACGCAGTGAATCACCTGAATCTCCTTTCGCATTCGACAGTGGATCTCCTTCAAGCCGTCGCGATTCCCGGCAGCAGCTTCGCGACCGGCTCCGAAATCTCGTAGACGCTCTGCACGGCGAGCTCGGGGCCGTAGGGCAGCTTCTCGCGCTCGGCGCGCCTGCGCAGGCCCGCCTCGTGCACCGCCAGAACGTCCTTCGGAAACGGCATCAGCCCCGGATCGAGGATGCGCAAGTAACCGTCGGCGTCGCGCGCGGGGAGTACGCGACTCTTGCAATGCCGGTTGGGCGACCAGGGAATGTCCATCACGCCGGCTTGGAACGCGCGGACCGTGCCCACCGCGACGTCGCCGTCACCCATCTCGAGAATCGTGTCGACGATCGGGCGCACCTCGCGCGCGATCAACGCTTTCTCGGCCTCGAACGCAGCGAGCCCGTCGAGCCGGATGTCGCGGGCGAGATAGATCGCCATTCGCGTCATCCGCAGCCCTTCGGCGTTCGCCTGCGGCGTCGGGATGCCGAACGCCTCGTGCGTGCTCTTCGTCGTGACGCTCGCCGCGCCGCTGATCGCGGCGAGCGTGCCGCCGTAGCTGATGATCGCCGCGGCCTGCGCCTCGTCGTGCGGCCACGCGCTCATCCAGTGCAGAAGCGTCACCGGCGTGAACACGTCGTGGTATCCCTTCTGGCGCAGGTATGCCTGGCAAAGATCGTGGCACACGGCGACCGCCGCTGCGTCCTGGACGAGATGCAGCGTCTCGCCCATTTCGAGGCCGTAATTCTTCACGCCCTGGGCCGCCGCGAGGAGAACGTCGAGGATGCAGGTAACGACCGCGATCGACGGCGGGATGTTGGTGCCGGTCAGGAAGCCCGGCTGGCGCCGATGGAGCTCGACGCCGTGCTCGTCGTACATCGCGGCAAGCCGGTCGAGGTACTGGTAGTTGCGGATGCCGTCCTCGATCGAAAGCTCCTTGATGTACGACGTCGTGTATGCAACGCCGGACCCGAGATACCCGCTGTAGCCGCCTGCGAACGCGATCTCGCTCGTCAAACGCGGCATCGTCGTGCCGGTCAGCATGATCGCGGGCTTGTCGATCGCTTCGATCAGCTCGCGCGCGCGCTCGACGCCGTAGTTGACCATCGGATAGCCGTTCAGCATCGAGCGGCCGAGCCGCTCGGATTCCTCGATGCCTTTCTGCGCGAGCTCCCACTGCTCGTTTCGCGTATAGCTGTCGGTCGTCGTCGGGACGATGTCGGCGAGGCCATCCTTGTCGAGCGTCACCATCAGGGCGCGCTGCATCTCGAACGTGCCGAAGCCGCCGCGCGGCTGCGTCAGGCAGCGGCGCTGCGTGACGGCTTCGCGCATCACCCAGCCCAGCCGCTTGTGCGTCGGCAGCGCCTTGTGCAGCGCGACCGCCTCGTCGAAGTCAACGCCGGCGCCCGAAGGCCAGCGCGCGAGGTTCGCCTTGCGCATGTCGGCGAAAACGTCGTCGGCGATCCGCCCCTCGGACAGCTTTGGGCGGAGCGTGTCAGGCGATGCGGGAGCGTTCATGGCGGATCTCATTGTCGATCGGCTCGAGATGGGCGAGTCCCAGCTCGAGCGCCACCTGCGGCTCGACCGAGCCGAGCAGTCCGCAGGCGTACAGCAGGTATTGGCGGTCCAGCATGAGCCTCGGGTTGCGCGGCCGAAGCGAAAGCGGATCGTCGGCCGAGGCGAGCGTCCTGCGCAGCACCGCGCCGGGGTCGCGGCTGTGGACGAGCGCGCCGCCCGTGCCGATCACGATATCGAGCGCTGACAAGTCCTTGCCCTGTTGTACCGTCACGGGGCCGCTTGCCGTGTGGACGGTCGAAACGGTCCCGCAGTGACGCGTGACCGCCTGGCGCACCGCGGCACAGACGAGCGCCTGGTCGAGCGCGATCTCGTCGGAGCTCTGCGGCAGATGCTCGACGTCGCGCGTGATCTTGCCGAGCAGCTGGGCCACGGTTTCCGCCGCGAGATTCGCGTCGGCCGCGATTCCCTCGAGGCCGACCGACTCGACGATCGTCGCCGCGTTGTGGCGCATCCCGAGATCGCCCTCGACGGTGCGCTTGACGCGCGGCTCGGGCAACCCCTGCGGAATGACGCCTGCCACCGACGGATTGCCGTCGGCGATCGAATGGACGTCGGTGGTCGCGCCGCCCGGGTCGACGACGAGGAGCGGCCCGAGCCCACTCGCGCCGGACCAGCCGTCGGCGAGCAGCCGCGCGCCTTCGAGGACGGCAGCGGGTGTCGGCATCAGCACTTGGTCGAGCTCGGCCTGCGCGCGGTCGATGCCCTTCGCATGAACGATGCGTTCGATGAACACGCGACGGATCGCCGCG
>DATKMY010000009.1:0-9416 GCA_035541655.1 Casimicrobiaceae bacterium
GACGATGACTCGCCTGGAAATCCTCTTTCACATCGTCAATCACGGCACGTATCATCGCGGGGCAATCGCCCGCGCGCTCGACCTCGCCGGCGTACCGCATCCCGCGGACACGTATACGGTCTTCATCCATTCCGTGGAGCCCGAGCGCCGGAATCGCGGCTGACCGCAACCTCGACGACAACGCCTGCCGATGAGCCCATCGTCTTCGCTTGGCCGCAAGGCCGTCGTGCTGCTGAGCGGCGGTCTCGACTCGGCAACCGTGCTTGCGATCGCCGCGGCCGAAGGGTTCGCCACGTACGCGATGACGTTCCGCTACGGCCAGCGGCACATCGTCGAAGTCGACGCGGCAAAGCGGGTCGCGCGGGCGCTCGGCGCGAGCGAGCACGTGATCGTCGAATTCGACCTTCGGCAGTTCGGCGGATCGGCGCTCACTGCCGACATCGCGGTGCCCAAAGGTCGGACCGCCGACGAAATGGGAGCGGGCATACCGGTGACCTACGTGCCGGCGCGCAACACGATCTTCCTGAGCTTCGCGCTGGCGTGGGCGGAGACGCTCGCTGCAAGCGATGTCTTCGTCGGCGTCAATGCGCTCGACTACTCGGGCTACCCGGATTGCCGTCCGGAGTACATCGCGGCGTTCGAGAAGATGGCGAACCTCGCGACCAAGGCCGGCGTTGAGGGAACGCAGCGCCTCGCCATTCACTCGCCGCTGATTCGCCTTTCCAAGGCCGATATCGTCGCGAAGGGCACCGCGCTCGGCGTCGACTATGCGCTCACGTCGAGCTGCTACGACCCGGGGGCCGACGGCGCCCCCTGCGGCCGCTGCGATTCGTGCCTGTTGCGTCAAAGGGGCTTCGACGAAGCCGGAATTGCCGACCCGCTTCTCGCCCGATACGCCCCGAGGTAGAACCCCGGCGGAGAACGGCAGAAGCCTATTCGCGCTACCCCGATCCGCGACGGACGCGCTACCCCTCGCTCGGAAAACGCCCGATCCCGGGAAACTTGATTGCCGGATGCCGGAGATCGAAGCCGGCGACGAGTCCAAGCACGTTCAACTCGAAGCCTTCGTCGGCTGCCGCGGCAACGCCGAACAGCCCGTGCAGCGACATCTGGTAACCCGTGCCGCTCGGCGTGCGCGCGAAGACTCGGCCGTCGGTGAGGTAATCCTTGCCGATCGCGAGCGGCGGCAACGTCAATCGGAGCTCGGGGATCTCGCGTCCGAGATGCGCGATGAACGTGTTGCTGTTTGGCCCCGGCCACGCCGTGTAGACGCCCGGGTACGGATACGACGCGACCGCGGCCGGGAGCTTCGCGATCACGGCCTCGGCCTCGGCGCCGCGCACGTCGCAAATCACCTGGGGCGGCGCGCCGTACCACTCGGCGTCGGGCGAGGCGTAATCGGATACCGAAAGGGCGGTGCCCCCGCCGCGCAGCCTCCAGCCGATCACTTCGTAGCGGGTGTAGCGATCCGCCCCCGGCGGCTTCGCAGCGAGCCACGTATGGACCGCGAACGCACCGCGCCAGCCGAAGGTCCGGCTCGCATAGACCTGCACGATCGCCTCGTCGTGCGTGGCCGGATCGGGTGCGCGGCCCGTCGAGCGATGGCTCGCGGTGCTCCAGTCGCCGCGGAAGGAGACGGGCCCGAACGCGAGCGTGAGGACGGGCCCGGTCAGCAGCAGGGCGACGACCAGCACCAGAGCGCCGGCGATGCGGGTAAGGATCATGTTCGTTGCGTCTATGCCGGCCACGCCCGCTCGAGTATTTCGGCGAAACCGGTGTTCGCCGGTAGATTCCCGTACGCGCCGCCGGTGAACGCGGACGGCGTCAGCCTCGACGAACAGAACGCTTCCGCGATGTATTCCGGCGCAAACCGCACGAGCAAGGCTCCCTGCATCAGGATCGCAATCGACTGCGCCACGCGGCGCGCCTCACCTTCGAGCTCGTCGGCGCGCCGAAGTTCATCGGTGAGCTTCGCCGCATGCGCGTCGAGGCGCGCGTCGCGCCCCAGCGCCGGAGCGATCTCGGCGGCGAGTGCATCGAGACATTCCGGCTGCTTGGCGATCGCTCGGAGCACGTCGAGGCACATGACATTGCCGGAGCCTTCCCAGATCGAGTTGAGCGGCATCTGCCGGTAGAGGCGCGCCATCGGGCCTTCCTCGACGTAGCCGTTGCCGCCCAGCACCTCCATCGCTTCGGCGGCGAGCGCCGGTCCTCGCCTGCATACCCAGTATTTGGCGGCGGGGGTCAGGATTCTGCGGAGCAGCGTCGAATGGGTGTCGGTCTGCGCGTCGAACGCGCCGGCGAGGCGCATCGCCAGCGCAGTGGCGGCCTCCGACTCGAGCGCGAGATCGGCGAGGACATTTCGCATCAGGGGCTGGTCGACAAGCTCGCGGCCGAACGCAGACCGATGCCGGGCATGATGGATCGCCTGCGACACGCACTGGCGGATGAGGCCGGCGGTGCCGAGCACGCAGTCGAGGCGGCAATACGTTCCCATTTCGAGGATGATCCGCACGCCGCGGCCTTCGTCGCCGACGAGCCACGCGCGCGCTCCGTCGAACTCGACCTCGGAGCTCGCGTTCGAGCGGTCGCCGAGCTTGTCCTTCAGGCGCTGAATGCGGATCGCGTTCTGCGCACCGTCGGGCGTGAACCGCGGCAGAAACAGGCACGACAGTCCGCCGGGCGCCTGTGCGAGGATAAGGAACGCGTCCGACATCGGCGCCGAGAAGAACCACTTGTGGCCGACGATCGCGTACTCCCGTCCGCCCACGGGGCTGGCGGTCGTCGTGTTGGAGCGAAGGTCCGAGCCGCCCTGCTTCTCCGTCATGCCCATGCCGAGCGTCACGCCGCGCTTCCGGTCGGCAGGAACGAATCGCGGGTCGTATTCGGGCGAATAGATCCGCGGCAGCCAATCGCGTGCGATCGCGTCGTCGCGAACGATCGACGGCACGACGGCATAGGTCATCGTCGTCGGACAGAGCGTTCCGTCCTCGATTTCGGCGTACATCGCAAAGAGCGCCGCGCGCTTGACGTGAGCACCCGGCGCCGGGTGCGCCCACGGGCCGGCGGAGGCGCCGTGCCGCTTGAGATAGCCCATCAGCTCGTGATACGCGGGATGGAACTCGACCTCGTCGCAGCGGCGGCCGCTGCGGTCGAAGAGCCTGGGTGTCGGCGGATTGTGATTCGCCGCGGCTCCGAGCGCGATCATCTCGGGGCTGCCCAGCTCGGCGCCGCGCTGCGCGAGCCAGCCGATCGCGTCCGCCGCGCCCTCGCGGGCGACCGCTTCCATCAACGGCCGGTTGCGGTCGAACAGGTTGAGGTTCTCGAGCGGCGGGGCCTGGTTCGAGACTTCGTGCGTCGACAGCATCGCCCCGTCCGCTCTGCCCGACAGGCTCACGTGACCCGGCTGTACCACAGGAGCGAGAGCAGCGCGCCGACCAGAAGAAGCATCGCCGCGACGGCGGCGAAGATGAACGTGATTTCGGTCTCCTTGCGCTCGAGAACGAGCTTCGCGTTCAGCGTGTCGTACACTTTCTTCAGCTCGTCCGCGGTGGCTGCGTGGAAGTATTGGCCCCGCGTGACGTCGGCGATCGCCTTGAGCGTCTCCTCGTCGAGGCGCACGTAGACCGACCAGCCCTCGAACCCGATCGTCCCACCCTCGACCGTTCCGAATCCGACGGTGAACACACGAACGCCGCGCTCGGCCGCCATCCTCGCGGCGTCGAGCGGATCGGGGCCGGTCGTCCGCCGTCCGTCGCTCATCAGGATGATGACGCCCGACGTGTAGGAGCCCGGCGTGACCGACTTCGATTCCTTGACCTTCGGCTCTTCGTTGAGCGCGGGATTCTGCCGCAGCGTCGGGCGCGATCCGCTCGTCAGGCCGCCCCTGTAGACCAGCGATTCGAGGTCGATTCCCGCGTCGGGGAAGAGCGTCGCGAGGGAAACGTAAAGCGCGCTTCCCGTCGCGGTTCCCCGCTGCAGCTCGAAGCGGTCGATCGCGGCGATCAGATCCTCCTGGTTTTGTGTCGGCGTCTGCACGAGCGCCGCGGTCGCGCCGAAGGCGACGATCGCGATCCGGGCGTTCGGCGGATGCTGCTCGATGAAGCTCCTGGCCGCGAGCTGCGCCGCGGTGAGGCGATTCGGGTCGACGTCCTTCGCGCCCATGCTGAGGGAGACGTCCATCGCAAGCACGATCGTCTGCACCTCGGAAGGCAGCGTGATCACCGCGCTCGGCCGCGCAATCGCGATGATCGCCGCGACGAGCGCGAGCAGGAAGAGTAGTGGCGGAACGTGGCGGCGGAACTGCGGGTTCGTTCCGATCGCCTCGCGCATCAGGTCGAGGCTCGCGTAGCGGATCGCGGCCCGCTTGCGCCGCCGCAGCAGTACGACATAGGCCGAGACGAGCACTGGCACCGCCAGCAGCCATAGCAACATCTCGGGCCAAACGAAACTCACGAGCTCTGCCTCATCGATCGACCGGCGCCATTCGACTGCCCCTTAGGCGCCGGTCCGCCGCCAACGACTCCCCTTGCGGACAACCGCACCCCGTCGCTGCGATGCCACAATGGTGCCTGAAACTGCGAGGCGGCGTCCATCGCCGCCCGTCCGAGCGATTCCGACGGACAACCCATGAAGGCACTCCAGGTGAAGCTCTCGATCCTCGATCAGTCGACAGCCGCGAAGGGCCTCAGCCAGGACGTGGCGATACGCGAGACCCTCGCGCTCGCGCGCCATTGCGAGGCGCTCGGCTACCACCGCTACTGGGTCTCCGAGCACCACAACAACGACAGCATCGTCGGCACGGCTCCCGAAGTGCTGATGGCGGCGATCGCAGCGACGACGGCGCGAATTCGTGTCGGCAGCGCGGGCGTGATGCTGCCGCATTATTCGGCGCTCAAGGTTGCCGAGCAGTTCAGGGTGCTCGAGGCGATCGCTCCGGGCCGGATCGACCTCGGTGTCGGACGCGCGCCCGGATCCGACCGGCTCACCGCGTTCGCGCTGAATCCGCACCCCGATGCGGCCGACACGTTTCCGCGGCAAGTGCAGGAACTCCAAGCGTGGGTCTCCGGCGAGCGGCTGCCCGAAGGCCATCCGTTCCGGGCGATCAGCGCGAATCCCCGCGGGCCGACGCGACCGGAGCTCTGGGTCCTCGGAAGCTCCGACTACGGCGCACAGCTTGCCGCGCACTTCGGCCTTCCGTATTCGTTCGCGTACTTTTTCACCGAAGGTCGCGGTTGCGACGAAGCGCTCGCGCTGTACCGGCGCAACTATCGGCCGAGCGCGCGCCACCCGGTTCCGCAGGCGACGATCTGCGTCTGGGCGCTTGCCGCCGATACCGACGCCGAGGCGCGCCGACTGCTCGGCACGCGGGAATTCTGGCGCGTGGGCTTCGAGCGCGGAATCCGAACTCCGCTCGTCGACCCGGACGAAGCGGCGGCCCATCCGTACAGCGCAGCCGAGCGCTCGATCATCGAAGCGTTGCGCCGTCGCGCGCTCGTCGGAACCGCCGACGAGGTCGCCTCGCGCATGACCGAGCTCGCGCGACGCTACGAGCTCGACGAACTCGTCGTCGTCACCTGGACGTTCGACGCCGCGCCGCGCCATCGCTCCTACGAGCTGCTGGCGCGGGCCTTCGGCCTCTGAGCCTACCTTTCGGGGATCACCCAGCCGTCGGCGACGCCGAGGCGGATCTCGGCTCCCGGTCGCAGCGTCGAGGGTTCGGGAACGGTGAGGTGGAGGCGCAGGTCGGGAGCGGCGATGGGATGCGCCTCGATGCGGAAATGTCCGCCCTGGTAGATCGCGTGGTCGACGCGGGCAAAGACGCCGTTCGACGGCGGCGCGACGATCGCGAGATCGCGGTCGCGCACGCACGCGCGCGCCCGCGTTGCGGGATTCTGCTGCGGCGAGCAGCGCATCCGCACCGCGTAGCCGAAGAGATCGACGTCGCATGCGCCCCGACCGTCGACCGAGCGCACGTCCACGGGCAGCACCATCCCTTCGCCGACGAAGGCTGCGACCTCCTCGCCGGCGGGCTCGCGATAGAGCTGCGACGGTGTCGCGACCTGCCGCAAGCTTCCGTGATCCATGACGGCGATCCGGTCTGCGAGCGCCATCGCTTCGGCCTGGTCGTGGGTGACGTAGATCATCGTCGTTCGGGTTCGCGCGTGGAAGCGGGCGAACTCGTCCTCCATCGCCGAGCGCAGGTTGACGTCGAGGTTGGCGAGCGGCTCGTCGAGGAGGACGAGCGAGGGCTCGGTGACGAGGCAGCGTGCAAGCGCGACGCGCTGGCGTTGGCCTCCGGAGAGTTGCGCCGGTTGCCGCTCGGCGTAGCCGTCGAGCTCGACCAGCGAGAGCGCGGCCGCGACGCGGCGCGCGCGCTCCGGATCCTTCACGCCGGCGACCGTCAAGCCGTACGCGACGTTCTCGGCGACGCTCATGTGCGGCCACAGCGCATATGACTGGAACACGATGCCGATCCGTCGCCGCTCCGGCGGAACGTGACGGTGCGGCGCGGACACGATCGAATCGCCGATCAGGATCCGGCCGGCGTCGAGCTTGTCGAACCCGGCGATTTGCCGCAGCAGCGTGGTCTTGCCGCACCCCGAAGCGCCGAGGATCGCCATGAACTCGCCGTCGCCGACTTCGAGCGAGATGTCGTCGAGCGCGCGAAACGCGCCGAACGACTTCGTCACGTGATCGATCGTCAGTCGCGCCATGGAAGAACGCCGGCGGGCAGGCGGCCGGACAGCAGCAGCGTCGCGAGCATCAGCGTGGCCGTGACGGCGACGGTGAGCGTCCCGAGCGCGGCGGCAAACGTCGAATCGCCGCCTTGCTGGAACGAGAAGAAGACGACGCCGAGCGTCTCTGTGCCGGACGACCACAGCAATGCCGATACGGTGAGCTCGTTGAACGCCGTAAGGAAGACGAGAAGCGCACCGGCCATGGCCGCGGGTGCGATCAGCGGGACGACGATCGTGACCAGGCGTCGGGCGAGCCGCGCGCCCGCGATCTGCGAGGCCTCCTCGAGCGTGCGATCGATCTGGTAATAGCCGCCGATCACCGGCCGCAGTCCGAGCACCAGAAAGCGCGCGAGATAGCAGAACAGGATGATCCAGACGGTGTTGTAGAGCGACACGTGGACGATCGGCAGCGGCTTTAGGAACACGAGGATCGCCGCGATCGCGAGCACGACGCCCGGGAGCGCGTAGGGCACCTCGATTGCGAAGTTGACGAACCCGAGCAGTCGCGTGCGCTGCCAGACGACGAAGTACGCGAGCGGCACCGCGACGGCGACGATGGCGATCGCCGCCGTCGTCGACAAGCCGAAGCTGTTGAAGAGCGCACGCCGTGCGGCGTCGTGGCCGAACACGACGAACTCGTAGTTCGCGAGCGTCGCGGTCTTTGCCGAAAGCGGAACGCCGACCGCGGGAACGAACGAGCCGAGCATCAGCGCGGAAAGCGGCAGCACGAGCACGAGCGCGATCCAGGTCCATAGCGCGATTTCGACCGGCAGCCGCCAGCGAGCGAGCTCGAACGGGCGCGCCGCGGTCGCCGTCGTGCTCACACGGAAGTCGCGGCGCGAAAGCATCACGTCCTGCAGCAGGATGCCGGCGATCGCGACGAAGCCGATCAGCATCGACAGCACCGACACTTCGGCGAGCGCGCTCGGACCAAGTCCCGCCATCCGCTGGTAGATGAGCGTCGGCAACACCAGGTAGTCGGCTGGAATGCCGAGGAGCGCGGGGATGCCGAAGTTGCCGAGACACGAGACGAACGTCAGTGCGACGCCGGCGACCAGCGGAGGGGTCATCAGCGGCAGCACGATCGTCCGCAGCACCGTCAACGGGCTCGCCCCCGCCGCGAGTCCCGCCTCGATCATCGCGCTCGGGAGGCTCCGCAGCCCCGCGCGCAGCGTTAGGAACACGAGCGGCGCGTACTGGACGCCGAGGACGACGACGATGCCCTGCGGAGAATAGAGCGGGTTGCGCCCGCCGAGCGTCTGCGCGACTCCGAGCGCCTTGAAGAGCGGGCTCGCCGGAGCGAAGAGCTGCAGCCACGCGAGCGCGATCACCTGCGGCGCGATCATCATCGGCAGCACGAAACAGAACACGAACGCATTGCGCAGGCGGATGTCGCCCAGAGCGACGATCAGCGCGACCACGGCTCCGACCGCGAGGGCGACGAGCGTACCGCCCAACGCCGTAACTAGGCTGTGGCGCGTTGCGGTCCACGTCACCGCGCTCGAGAACACTTGCGCAATCGCGTCGACGGAGAGCCCGCCCCGCGGAGCCACGCCTTCGACGAGGAGGCGCGCAAGAGGTGCGATCGAAAGGACGGCGACGACGGCGAGCAATCCCCCGAGGATCGCGTAGCGCTCGAAGCGCTCGCGCAAGCCGGCGGCTTCGGGCATCGCGCGCCCCGCCTTGCGTCGGCGACGGCTAGTTGCCGAAGATCTCGGCGAATCGCTTCAGGTTCGCGCCGTTGGATTCGGCGACCTTGCCGATGTCCGTCGGCATGATGCGGATCCGCGTTCCCGCAGGGAGCCACGCCGGCGTTCCCGCACTCGCCTTCGCGGGAATGTAGCCCATCGCCACGGCGAGCTTCTGGCCGTCGTCGGACAGGATGAAATCGACGAACGCCCGCGCGGCGGCGGGATTCTGCGTGGTCTTGAGAATCGCGACGGGCTCGGTCACTGCGGGACTCCCTTCGGCCGGGAAGACGAAATCGATCGGCGAACCCTTCGCCTTCGCGTTGAACGCCATGAAGTCGACCAGAATGCCGTAAGCCTTTTCGCCGTTCGCGACGGCGGTCAGGACGGCACCGTTGCCGCGGACGGCCATCGCGTCTGCCGCTTTCAGCCTTTCGAAATAGCCCCAGCCGAGATCGGGGCGACCGGTCATCGTCCCGAGCATGATCGCCGCGGCGCCCGAATAGAGCGGGCTCGGCATCATCAGTTGCCCCTTGTACTCGGGCTTGGCGAGATCCGCGAACGACGCGGGGCGGCTCTTGGCGGCGGTGTTCACCGCGATGCCCGTGGTGATGAGCTTCGATCCGAAATACGTCTTGTCGCGATCGTAGGATCCAGCCTCGAGACCGGCGAGGTTGGCGCTCGGATAGGCGAGCAGCCTGCCGTCCTTCTTCAGCGCTTCCATGGTTGCAGCGTCGGCGAGCAGGAGAACGTCGGCCTTCGAGGCGCCGCTGGCGAATTCCGCGGCGAGCCTGCCCATGACTTCCGTCGTTCCGGACCGGAACACCTCGACCTCCACGCCCGGATAGGCCTTCTTGAACGCGCCGACGGTCTGTGCGGCGTCGCGCTCGGGTTGGGATGTGTACAGAACGAGCTTGCCGCTCGGCGCCTGCCCGATTGCGGGACCCGACAGCGCGAATGCGAATACGGCAAGCGCCGCAAAGATCGG
>DATKMY010000010.1:0-3624 GCA_035541655.1 Casimicrobiaceae bacterium
GATTCGCCGAGCCGTGACGGAGGCGCGCGCGCAAGAGGCGGCGTGGCTGGAGCTCACGGCCCTGCGCGAATTGTGTTCGCGCGAGGGTGCGACGCAGGAGGAGCGTCGTGCATTGGCGTCCCTCTCGCTGCAGATCGCCGAGGCGAATGGCAACGACATCCAGGACGGCGCGCGACTGGGAATCGGTTAGGCCATCGCGCCAGCTCGTTTCGCGACGGGCGTCATTCGGACTCAATTCTGACGTTTTGCTGACGACTCGCACGCGGTGCGTGCCTACGCTGAGTCAGGCGTTGCGGAAAGAACATGTCACTGAAAACCGAAGCCAAGTTCACCAGCCGCAGGACCTTCTTGGTCAAGCTGCACAGTGCTGCCAAGCGCGGCGCCATGACCGGACGGGTGGAGAACTTCGTGACCGGCCGGCAGTATGAATTCGCATCGAGTGACGAGCTGATCGCCTCGATCTTGAACGATCTCGACTGGAACGAAGCCGCACCGATCGGCAAGCGCGACGAAGGATAGGAAACGGCGCGCACCGATCGCGGGCGCGCACGTGCTCGTCGACCGTGCCAGCCAACGATTTCGCGCAGGGGCTCCGCAGGGGTCGCCCCGAGGCCCGGACTGCGCGTCGAGCCGACCGGCTCGAATCTCATGCCCACAGTACGACGAACGCTGCCCACTTCGCTTACTCAACCCGGACTGAACGGTGACGTCGTGCTGACGACTCGCAAGGAGCCGCCACCTAACCTGGCGCCCGATCTTTCGACGAAGCAGACATGATTCCGTTCGCGTTCATCGGACCTGGTCGAACACGCCGCCGCAGCGCGAACCGCGTACGGCGCGCGTGTCGGCGAATCGACTGGCACCTGCTCCGGGGTTCGCTCCTACTCGCGCTCGGCGGTTGCGCGACGCCGTTTCTGAGTCCTGCGGTCGACGTGCCCGCGCAATTCGCGGAGAGTCCGGCGTCCGACGCCGGTCCGGACGTCGTGTGGTGGGAGCGCTTCGGCGATCCGGTGCTCGCGCAGCTCGTGCAACGCGCCGCGCTCGAGAACCGCGACGTGCGCGTGGCGGCGGAGCGCGTACGGGCCGCGCGCGCCGGCGAGGCGATCAGTCGTTCGTGGCTGCTGCCGAGCGTGGACGGCGTCGGATACGACGGGTCGGTACGGCAATCCTTGCCCGACATCGATTCCCGAGTAGCGGCCGTGTCGGTGGCGTGGGAGGTCGATCTGTCGGGTCGGCTGCGCGCGGGTGCCGCCGCGTCGAAGTCCGATAGGATCGCCGCCATCAACGCCGCGCGCGGCGTCCGGTTGCTCGTGCTGAGCGACGTCGCGACCGCGTATTTCACGATGATCGGCGCACAGCGTCAGCTCGAGGCGGTGCGCGCCATCTCGGTCGCCCAGGACGAAACGTTGCGTCTGGTGACCTCGCGGCAACGCGTCGGGCTCGCATCGTCGTTCGACGTCGAACGCGCGCGCACCCAAGCGTCCACCGCGCATGCGGCGATCCCTCCGCTCGAGACACTCGAAGCAGTGTCTCGCCATCGCATCGCGGTCCTCATCGGCGATCAGCCCGCTAACAGTTCCGCAGTGGCGCCGTGGACCGGCGTCGCAGTGGTTCCGGACGTGCAGCCGGGGCAACCTGCGGCCCTGCTGGAACGCCGCCCGGACCTGCTCGAATCGCGCGCGCGCCTCGAGGCGGCCAACTGGCGCCGTCAGCAGGCCGAGGCCGAGTGGTTTCCGCGGCTCTTCGTGATGGCGCTGTTCGGTCATCAAGACGTCCAGCAGGACAATCTCGACCTCGGTTCCGCGCAATTTTCCAACGTGGCCGGTCTGCTGACGGTGCCGATCTTCAACTGGGGGAGAACGCGTGCGCTCAACGACGCCGCCGAGAGCGCGCAGGCGGAAGCGCTGTTGCACTACGAGGACCAGATCGTGCGTGCGCTCGAAGACGTCGAGAACGCGCTCGTCGCGCTTCGCGAAGACCGCCGGCGCGCGGACGCACTGCAGAATGCGGCCGCAGCGGCGGATGCGGCACTCGGCCGCGCGCAATCGCTGTACGACCGCGGCCAGATCGATCTGTTGCCGCTGCTCGACGCCGAGCGCATACGCCTGTCGGTGCGCGTGAGCGCGATCGAGAGCAACACGCGTCTCTTCCTGTCGTCGATCGCGCTGTTCAAGGCGCTCGGCGGCGGCTGGGAGCCGTTCGAGCCGAGTCCATCGCAGGACCAGGCGAGCCGGGCGAACGGTGCCGCGGCCGCGCAGCGCGCTACGACCCTCGATTCCAAACCGAAGGAACACACATGAGCACCATACGCATGACGACCGCAGTCGCCGTCATCGTGGGCGCGCTCGCACCCTGGTTGTCCGCCTGCACGTCCAAAGCACCGCCGGCCGAGCCCTTGCGACCGGTTCGCGTCGCCGAGGTCCGCTACGACAACGCCGTCGATACGACGCGCTACTTCGGCTCGGTGCAGTCGCGGTACGAGGTCGAGCAGGCGTTCCGAGTCGCCGGAAAGGTCGTCGAGCGCAAGGTCGACGTTGGTCAGAGCGTGCGCGAGGGCGACGTGCTCGCGGTGCTCGACGACGAGGACTACCGCCTCTCGGAGGAAGCGGCGCGCCAGCAGCTGGAGGCCGCGACTGCGCGGGCCCGTCAGGCGGAGTCCGACTGGAAGCGCCTGCAGAACCTGAAGTCCGACGGCTCGGTCAGCGAGTCTGACGACGAGCACGCGGAGAGCGAGTTGCGCACGTCGCGCGCGGCGGCCGAGGCGGAAGCGCGCAAGCTCGACCTCGCGCGCAACCAGGTGAAATACACGAAGCTCACCGCATCGATCAGCGGGGTGGTGACGAGCGTTCGATTCGAGGTCGGCCAGGTGTTCGCCGCCGGTCAGCCGGTCGTCGCGATCGCAAACGAAGGCACGCCGGAGATCGTCGTCGACGTACCGGAGGACGATTTGGCGACCTTCAAGGGGTCGCGCTACAGCGCGACGCTCGCGAGCGCGCCGGACGATGCGTTCGACGTCGTGTTGCGCGAGTTGTCGGCGCAAGCCGCCGCACAGACCCGCACTTACCGCGCGCGACTCAGGCCCGCGACGCCGCGCCCATTGCCGCTCGGCGCCACCGCGACGTTGTTGGTGAAGAGCGCTCCAATGAACTCGTCGGAGGCGGCGGTGCCCGCGTCGGCGCTGACGCAGAGCGGCGGTCACCCCGCGGTGTGGGTCGTGCATCGCAGCGGCGATGCGCCGAGCGGAACCGTCGACCTCGCCCAGGTGGACGTGCGCGGCTACGAGAGCGACGACGTGCTGATCTCGGGACTTCCCGCGGGCACGCTAGTCGTCATCGCCGGCGTGCAGAAGATGGCCCCCGGCCTGCACGTCGCCTTGCCCGACACGAACGCAGTCGCAGACGCGCGATGAAGTCGTTCAATCTCACCGAGTGGGCACTCGAACATCGCCAGGTCGTCGTGTTCCTCATTCTCTTAATCGGTGTGGGCGGTGTGCTCGCGTTCGGCCGCCTCGGTCAGCTCGAAGACCCGAATTTCTCGGTGCCGTCGATGACCGCGATGATCTATTGGCCGGGCGCGTCGGCGCAGCAGATTCAGGACGAAGTGCTGAATCGCATGGAGAAGAAA
>DATKMY010000011.1:0-4748 GCA_035541655.1 Casimicrobiaceae bacterium
CGGATTGGGCGATCTATCTCGACGCGACGGCGCAGACGTTCGCGCCGGACCGGCCGCAGGCGCCGCGCGACATCGCGATGCCGTGGGGAGTGGAATCGCTGACGCGCGCGCAGCGGTTCGCGAAGTCCGTGACGGCCGGCGTCGATCAACTCGGCGGCGAAGAGGACGTGGCGACGCTGATCGGCGCGGTCGAGCAGGGGCTGATTCCGCTCGCGCGGATCGACGCGGCGGTGTTCCGGCTGCTCGTCGTTAAATTTCGGCAGGGGCTGTTCGAGAATCCGTTCGTCGACGCGCAAGCCGCGACGGAACGCGTGGGTACCGACGCCGCAGTGAACGCCGGCCGCGCCGCGCAGCGCCGCTCGCTGGTGTGTCTGAAGAAGCCGACCGCGCTGAGGGGCGCGGGGCGCGTGCACCTCGTGCACTTCGACACGGCCGGCGCGCCGCTCGACGCGGCCGACGCCGCGGTGATCCGGCTGTCGACCCCGCACCAAACGCTGCATCCGAATCACTTCTTCGGTCGCCTGCAGCAGGAGGGCGACATCGACTTCAAAGAAGATTCCAACGAGCTGACCGAGGTGCGCGCGCTCGCGGCGCGCGTGCCGACCACTGCGGTCATTCAGATGTCGCGGCCGGCGATCGTCGAAACTCTGTTGCCGCTCGTCGACGGCTTGTACGCCGAATTCGGCGTCGCCGACGAGATCCTGCTCGACGTGCTCACCACTGCGGGCGAGACGGACGCGACGTTGCCGTTCGAACTGCCGTCGTCGATGGACGCGGTGCGCCGGCAACGGGCGGACCTGCCATGTGACAGCGACGCACCGACGTTCCGCTGCGGAACGAACGAGCAAAGCCGCTAAGGCGGGCCGTCACGGTTCGAACGGCGTCATGCGCGGTCGCCGCACGGTCAGATCATTCGGCAGAACGGCGGCGACGCTTCACTACAAACATCGGGTTTCGTGTGGGTCGTTTTCCAGTAGTCCAAAAGGCCGAGTTTCTGCGCCACCTCCGGGAAGCCCGGCTCGGCCAAGGTCCCGCGCATGCTCGGAGCCCAGAAGAGCCATGGCCCGTAAATTCCCCCCTTCGCGGCTAGCCGGCTCGCGATTCGAAGAGCTTCCTGGTTCGCGCCGAGATCGGCGAGCAGCCACGTAACGGCGCTGCTCTGCTGGTCCTCAGGCAGCGCAAGGAGCGTTTGAACCGCTTGCGCCTGGGCGCGCGCATCGCGCGACGCCCGTGCGCGATAGCCTTCCAGCAGAGCCGCGCGCTGGTCTTCGGAAATCGGCAATGTCGCGTCGCGCACGAGGCTGATGTCACCCGTCAACAGGGCCTTGTACAGCGCGAGCACGTTCGCAACGCCGGCGTTCGGGGCAAGGTCGAGCGCCGCATCGAAATAGTGCTTCGCCTCGTCAGTCTTGCCCGCGACGACGAGCGCTTGGGCCAGTGTCAAAGGCGTGTACACATAAAGGGCCAGCATGTCGTTGGCCCGGTGAAGTTGCTCGATCGCCTCCGCAGTGCGACCGACATTCAGCAGCATGGACCCGTATTGATGGTACTCACATCCGCAGTCGAGCCGACGCGCCGCGACGGCGCGCTTCAACAACGCTTCCCGACCGATCCAGTCGAGCGGATCGAGCAGCATGGATTCGGTGTATAGGGCCTCGCTGTTCCGGCGGTCGATCTTGAGCGCGCGGTCGGCCGCTTCACGTCCGCTCGCACGCGCTTCATCGGCGATCAGACTGCTGCTCGCGCTCGTTAGAACTTTCCAATAGGCGCCGGTGACGGCCGCCCAGCCCCAGGAAAAGTCCGGAACGGCCGCGACGACCCGTTGCGCGGGAATCAATGCCTTGCGTCCCTCCTGCAGATTGGGATCCCAGAATCCCTGACAAAATTGCATGTAGTCCCGCAGGACTGCGTCGGGCAGCGGCTCGTGATAGGTGGATGCGCCGAACAGCCCGCAGCGGACCACGTTGCCTTTGTCCACGGCGATGTGGCGTGGAATCTTCGAAAGTTGATTCGCATCGTAGTTGAACGTGTCGGACCACAACGTTGCGCCGGAGCGCTCGTTGACCATGCGAGTGATGACACGGATCGTGTCTGCGTTGCGCTCGATTGTTCCGCCCAGTGCGTAGGCCGGAGCGGCGCCCGGTGCCGGGGCGGGTGCCGAGGAAACACCGACGACGCCGTCGACGTTGAATGCCGCGGTAATCTCCGTGTCCACCCTCGCCGGAAGTGTGGCGGGCAAGTCCGCGGACAAGAGCTGAAACCCCGTCAAGCGCACCGTCATGCTGTGACCTGCAGCTTCGGCCGGCCGTAGCGCCCACCAGGCCCCGACCGCCGCCGTCAGCGAAAGCACGCCGGCGGCTGCGATCGCCATCACGCGACGCGAGGCCGTTCGGCGGGAAGCGGATATGGCAGCGGCAGAGGCGACAGGTGCTGCGCCTGCAATCTGATCGATCCGACCGATCAGCGTGTCGATCGATTTCTCCCAGCCCTCGAACGCGTTGATCCACTGACGTGTCGACAGTTCGTAGGCGAATGCATCGCTCGGCTCGACGTCTTTGAGGCGGAGCGCGATCACCGGCACCTGGTAGCGGCTGGCGAGCGAGAGCTCTTTCTTGATCTCACTGCTGGTGTTGGCAGCGTCCGAGAAGACGAGCACCGCCGCCCGCGCGGTGCGCAGCGACTGCACGATCGCCTCTTGATAGTTCGCGCCGGGCGGCACGTCGCGCAGCGAAATCCAACATTGGGTTCCACGGCGTTCGATGGCTTCGCAGACCTTCAGCGCCTCGGTGCGGTCCGCGCTGGCATAGCTGATGAA
This sequence comes from Casimicrobiaceae bacterium, assembly GCA_035541655.1. Taxonomy (GTDB): domain Bacteria; phylum Pseudomonadota; class Gammaproteobacteria; order Burkholderiales; family Casimicrobiaceae; genus CAIWHR01. The sequence goes on from DATKMY010000011.1 coordinate 2,816, forward strand.
GACCCGAAGTGGTCCTGGATCGTGCTTGCCGATTTCCGACGCTTGTTGGTTCACAGCGCGAACCGCCTCCCCGCGGTGTCTCTGCGCAGCGTAGCCGAGCATTGGCACGAGATGAACGCCTCGATGCTCGAGTCAGTGGGAATATCGGTCGTTGCCGTCCTCGCGACTCGCGGCCCATGATGCGCAACTCGAGAGGCGAACAAGGAACCATCATGGCCGTCAATCGCGCCGCGCTCTTCTTCGAACCCGGCAAACCGTTCGAGATTCGCGAGTTCCCGATCCCGGAACCGAAAGCCGGCGGCCTCACGCTCAAGATCAACCGCGCGAACATCTGCGGCTCGGAGTTGCACATTTGGCGCGGCGACGGCCGCTTCGGCCAGTTGAGCACGCCGCAGGGACGCATCCTCGGCCACGAAGCGACCGGCGTGGTGCACGCGCTCGGCGACGGCGTGACGACCGATTGGAACGGCGCGCGCATCCGCGAAGGCGATCGCATCGCGTATCAATACTTCCGGCCGTGCGGGCAGTGCCGCAACTGCACGCGCGGCATGAGCGAAGCGTGCAAGCAGAGTTTCTCGGTGCAGCGCGGCGCGTTGACCGAATGGCCGTACACGCGCGGCTCGTTCGCGGATTACTTCTACCTGCATCCGGGTCAGGCGTTCTTCAAAGTGCCGGACAACGTCACCGACACGATGATCGTCAGCGCGAACTGCGCGCTCGCGCAGGTGGTGATGGGGCTCGAACGCGTCGCCGTGACGCTCGGCGATCGCGTCGTGGTGCAAGGCTGCGGCGGGCTCGGTGTCTATGCGTGCGCGATCGCGAAGGAGCGCGGTGCGGCGATGGTGATCGCGATCGACGGCATCGACGAGCGACTGGAGCTCGCGCGCCGCATGGGCGCCGATCACCTGATCGATTTCCGGCAAGTGCCGGACGCGAAGCAGCGGGTCGAAGCGGTGAAGGACCTGACGCAAGGCTGGGGCGCCGACGTCGTCGTCGAAGTGGTCGGCTTCGCGAAGGTGATCGACGAGGGCTTGCGGATGCTCGGCTGGGGCGGCCGTTACCTCGAGATGGGCACCTTCTACACCGGCACGTCGTTCGAGTGCGATCCGGGGCGACTGGTCGGGCAGAACCAGCGGATCGAAGCGGTCGCGTCGTACGACGCAGTCAGCCTGCAGCGCGCGATCGAGTTCCTGAGCAGCAACGCCGACCGCCTGCCCCTCGACGAAGTCGTTGTCGACTATCCGATCGAGAAGATCGAGCAGGCGTTCGCCGATCAGGATGCCGGGCGGGTGCGACGCGCGTCGCTGGTGATGGCGTAGCTCGCGCGATCTTGGCATTGCTGTGCCGAGGCTGACGCTACGCGCCGAGGATTGCGACGGCCGCGTACGCGGTTGAATTGGCGAAGATGCACTGACCGCGCCCCGCTCAGCGCCGCATCAACAACGGCGTCGTCACGTCGCGGAACGTCGGCTTCAACGACGTGACGACGTCGACGACGGTCGGTCGATCGCTGCGGAGCGCTTCGCTCAGCGCGCCGGACAAAGCCGTCGGCGATTCGACGCGGATGCCGTTGCAACCCATCGCGCGCGCGACCTCGGCGAAGTTCATGTCGGTGAACTGACTCGCGATCACGCGGTTGCCCTGGCCGTGCATCACCCAGCCGAGCGCGCTGTTGTTCAGCACCACGACGACGATCGGGATGTTCTCGTCGAGCGCGGTCATCAGTCCGTTCATGCCCATGCCGAAGCCGCCGTCGCCGGTTACCGCGATCACCTGCCGTTGCGGATACACGAGCTTCGCGGCGAGCGCCGCCGGAATCGCATAACCCATCGCACCGATGCCCGGCATGATCAACGTGCCGGCCGACTTGGTCTGGAAGTAGTGCGTCATGAAGAGGCGATTCTCGCCGGCGTCGCACGCGATGAACGCGTCG
>DATKMY010000012.1:0-4490 GCA_035541655.1 Casimicrobiaceae bacterium
CGGGCTAAATGCTTGATCTGTTGGTTGCGGGGGCAAGATTTGAACTTGCGACCTTCGGGTTATGAGCCCGACGAGCTGCCAGACTGCTCCACCCCGCCCGCAAATTATAGCGCGGAACGGGGACCCGGGTCAACGCGAGGCGACGCGCCGCCCGCAAGCGAGAACGGCAATCACTCGGCCGCGACCAGGCCCCTGCGCGCGGCCATGTTGCGCAACGCGAATTCGTCCACCTTGCCTGCGTCGATCGGCTTGCTGATGAGATAGCCCTGCACCTCGTCGCATTTGCGCTCGCAGAGGAACTGGACCTGCTGCTCGGTCTCCACGCCTTCGGCGACGACGCGCAACCGCAGGTTGTGCGCCATCGCGATCACCGCCGAGACGATCGCGGCGGCATCCGGATCGTCGGCGATGTCGCCGATGAACGAGCGGTCGATCTTCACGCTGCCGATCGGGAATTTCTTGAGGCGCGCGAGCGAAGAGTATCCGGTGCCGAAGTCGTCGATCGCGAGGTGCACGCCCATCTCGCGGATTTCGAGCAGCGTCTCGGCAGCGCGCTCGGGTTGCGCCATCATCATGCTCTCCGTGATCTCGAGCTCGAGCAGGTCCGGCGGCAAGCCGGTCTGGGCGAGCGCATGCGCCACTTCGATCACGAGCCCGCCGTCCATGAACTGGCGCGCGGAGAGGTTCACGGCCACGCGAACCGGCTCGGGCAGCTCGTCCCGCCAGCGGCATCCCTGCAGACACGCCTGGTGAAGCACCCATCGGTCGATGTGCCGGATGAGCCCGGATTCCTCGGCAAGCGGAATGAACGTTCCCGGGAGCACCTCGCCGTGCTCGGGATGCTGCCAGCGTACCAGGGCCTCGACGCCGGTCAGCGTGCCGTCGCGAACCGAGATCTTGGGCTGATAGAGCAGGTGGAACTGATTGAGCTCCAGCGCGCGGCGCAGCGCGGCGCCGAGCATCATGCGCTCGGTGGCGGGGCGGCCCTGCACCTCCGCGGCGAACGCGAGGTTGTTGCCGCCGCTCTCCTTCGACCGGTACATCGCCGCGTCCGCTGTGCGAAGCAGGGTCGTCGCGTCCTCGCCGTCGTCGGGGTACATGGCAACGCCGATGCTCGCCCCGAGGCGGCATTCCTGGCCGTGCACGACGACCGGCTCCGACAGCGCCTGCAGGAGGCGCGTTCCGAACTCGTTGACGTCGACCTGGTTGGACACGTCCTCGGCGAGCACGATGAACTCGTCGCCGCCGAGACGACCAACGGTGTCGGTCCCGCGAACGGCTTTCGAAAGCCTCAGCGCGAGCGCTTTCAGGACGTCGTCTCCCGAGATGTGGCCGAACGCGTCATTGACGTCCTTGAAGCGGTCGAGGTCGACGAACAGGAGCGCGACCTTGCGGTCGTGCCGGGCCGCGACCGCGAGCGCATGGTCGAGCCGCTCGAAAAACGCGGTGCGGTTGTGCAAACCGGTGAGCGGGTCGAATCGCGCGAGCCGGCTGATGTTGGCTTCGATCAGCTTCTGCTTCGTGATGTCGAGGCCGACGCCGCGGTAGCCGAGAAACGCACCGTCCTCGCCGAACACCGGCTCGCCGCTGATCGAGACATAGCTGAAGCCGCCCTCCTGACGGGGGGCGCGCAACACGAAGTCGCGAAAGACCTCGTGCGCCCGCAAGATTCGGCGATGCTCGCTCCATCCGCCGCGGAGCGTGGCGATCTGCGGCATCTGCCAGAGCGGCCGCTCGAGGTTCCGCGCGATGGTCGCGCCGATGGGATCGTCGAGATTGCCGCTGATGGCGGTGAATCGGAAGTTGGCGTCGATGTCCCAGTGCCAGTCCGAGCCGAGCAGGGTGAGGCTCTGGAAGCGCGCGTTGCTCGCGGCGACCGCCGCGAGGGTCTTTCCTGCGTCGAACTCCGTCACGTTCGCGCGCGGCAGGGCCCGAAGCCGCGAAGGCGGGGCGCCGCCCGCGGCGGCCGACGGCGGGCCGGAACCCGCGTGCTCTTCTCGCGAGGGCGCCGCGTCGGACTTCAGCGCAGTCGATTGCTCGAGCCAGCGCCACGGCTGGCGAACGAGGTTCTGGAGCCGTTTCATGGGGCCGTGCCGTTGTTCTTTGTGTGCACTACACGAGGAAAGCCGCGGGTTGCCGCTTCCGTATGAAGCAACGATCGGGCCACCAAGGACGCGCCCGGGTGCAGTGCGGCGCGGATCAGCCCTTGGGCGGCAGCGGCGCGCGCATGACCGTCGCCCCGCTCGCGCCGCGCTTGCGCAGCGCCTTGAGCTTCTCGGCCATCTCGGAGCCAAGCGACCATTGCGGCTCGGACGACGGCGAATAGCCCGCCTCGCGCTCGCGCTCCGCGACGCGCGCCTTCGCGAGCTCGCACGACGTCTCGAAGGAGTTGCCCTTGGCGAGGCCCTGCTGGAAGAACGCGTCGCCGAAGAACGTCGTCGGGGTGCGCCCCTCGCACTCGAAGCCGGGCCGGTCGGCCTTGGTGTCGGTGATGACCAGGGTGTAGTCGTCGGAAAGCGGCTCGACGAAGCCGCCCGAATAGCACGCGGCGACGACGATGATCCGCCACTTGATGCCGGCGTCGTCGAGCAGCTGCTTGAGCCCCGACGGGCCCAGCGCGACGAGCCCGAGCGGCGGCTGCTCCGCGGCGAGCTGGTTGTTTCGCGCGCTCGTGCTGGTGAGGTAGATCATCACGACGTCGTCGTCGGGGTCGATGATGTCGCCGATCTCGTTCAGCGTCTCGCGCAGGTTGGTCACCGTCGCGAACGGTATGGTGATGAGCGTCTTCGGATTGTTGACCAGCACGACCGAGCGCCCGTCGGTCCCCCATCGCGTGTCCATGGCGTGCTGCGCCGACTCGACGTCGTTGCGGTAGTCGTCGCGGCGGCCGTAGGGCGCGAAGCCGACGAAGTACAGGTCGGTGTCGCCGGCACGCTCGTCGGACAGGTTGTCGAGCACGTTGTCGAGGAGGTAGCTCTGCGCGGCGAGCACCGCTTCGGATGCGGCGTGGAACTCGCCCGTGGCGGCAGGCTCGTCCGATGCGCCGAGCCACCAGGGCTGATTGGGGACGATAGCGTCGCCGAGCCATATCGGCGCCGCGAGCAGCAGCCCGCCGCAGATCGCGCGCAGCCACACGAACGACGGCGGTGGGAAAAGCGCGACCGCCACGCAGCGGATCAGCACGAGCACGATCCATGTGACGACGACGTATTCGAACATCTTCACCGCCTCGGCGTATGCCGAGCCCAGCGCGAGCCACGACGGCACGTAGTGCACGATCTGGATGGCAGGCAGCGACGAGAGCACGAGCACCGGCAGCGCAAGCGCGACGTGGCGCTGCTTGACGAGGACCGCGATGACCGCGGAGGCAAGCAGGAGCAGCGCGCCCGAGTAGAGCTCGGGGCCGGCGCCTTCGACGGCGAACTCGCGCGGCGGCGTGGCACGCAGCCAGTCGCCCCCCATGTCGATGAGAGCGGACAGCACGAACAGCAGCAGGAGCTGGACGAGGTCGAACCGGAACGCAAGCCGGTCCACGCGCACGAACGTCATGAGCCGCAGCCCCGCGACCAGGTTGCGCAGCAGGTTGTGAAGCGCGTAGCGCATCGCCCTCGCGCGGCCGCGTGCTACGCGGCGGCGCGCTCCTCGATGAACGCCTTCACGCGGGCGGCGTCGGGCGACAGCACGGTGAAGCGTTGCGGGCGCGTCTCGAGTCCCTCGAAGGCGGCCGGGCGCTCCGGATCGCGTCCCAGCGCTTCGCGGATCGTCGCGCCGAACTTGGCCGGAAGCGCGGTCTCGATGCAGATCATCGGTATCGCCGGGTCGCGAAGCTCGCGGCCCACCTTCAAGCCGTCGGCGGTGTGCGGGTCGACGACGACCGCGTAACGCGCTTCGACGTCGCGAATGGTGGCGATGCGGTCGGCGTGCGTGCTCTTGCCGGAAACGAAGCCCAAGCCCCGCACGCGTCGCCAGTGCGGCGTGCCGGCGAGATCGAACTCGCCCGACGTTGCGAGGCGCCCCCACAACGCGCGCACGGTCGCGGCATCCCGGCCGACGGCGTCGTAGACGAACCGCTCGAAGTTAGACGCCCTGGAGATGTCCATCGACGGCGAGGAGGTCGCGTGCGTCTCGGCGGACGTTCGCGGGCGGTAGCGGCCGGTGCGGAAGAATTCGTCCAGCACGTCGTTCTCATTGGTGGCGAGGATCAGGCGGCGGATCGGCAGGCCGAGCTCGCGCGCGACGTGTCCGGCGAGGATGTTGCCGAAGTTGCCGGACGGCACGGCGAAATCGACGGCCTCCGAATTCGCGCGCGTGGCCTGGAAATACCCCGCGAAGTAATACACCACCTGCGCCGCCACGCGCGCCCAGTTGATGGAGTTGACCGCGCCGATCGCGTAGCGCGCCTTGAACGCGGCGTCCGCGTTGACCGCCTTCACCAGGTCCTGGCAATCGTCGAAGGTGCCCTCGACGGCGATGTTGTGGATGTTGGCGTC
>DATKMY010000013.1:0-8203 GCA_035541655.1 Casimicrobiaceae bacterium
CAGCACGTTGGCGAGCGGCACCAGGAATGCCGACGTGCCCTTCGCCGTGTATAGGAACATCGCGTTGGCCGTCGCATACTTCGTGCCGAACAGGTCCGTGCAGGTGGACGGAAACAGGCTGAAGATCTCGCCCCACGTGAAGAAGATCAGTCCCGCGAACAGCACGAAGAGCCATGGACTCGTCCCGAGCGAACCGAGCAGCCAGTATGCGATGCCGCCCAGCCCGAAAGCGATCGCCATCGTTGGCTCGCGGCCGATGCGATCCGAGATCCACCCGAAGAACGGGCGCGCCATCCCGTTCATGACGTTGTCGACGATGAGCGCAACGGTGAGCGTGGAGGCGCCCAGGAACAACACGGTCTTGGAAATACCGAAATTATTGGCGACCAGCGCGATTTGCGCCGTCGCAATCAGGCCGCTCGCGGAGATCCCCACGAACAACAGGTAGAGCAGCCAGAAGATCGGTGAGGCGAGCATCTCGCCGGGGGTGTAGCTCCGTGTCGTTTGCACGACCTTGGCAGAGGACGCCGCTGCGGGCGCCTCTCCGGGAAGCGGTCCGCGCAGCAGCCAGCCGACGATGAAGCAGACGCCGCCCTGGATCAGGCCGAACCAGAAGAAGGCTGCTTCGTAGCCCGAGGATTCGATCACCATGCGCATCGGGATCACCGTAAGCGCCGCGCCTGCACCGTATCCGGCGGCGGTCAGGCCGACCGCGAGGCCGCGGCGATCGGCAAACCACTTGACGGCGTTGCCGACGCACACCGCATACACGCCCCCGCCGCCAATGCCCGAAACGACGGCACCCAGATACAGCGTGCCGAGCGTCTGCGCGTAGGAGTTGATGATCCAGCCGATGGCGACCAAGAGGCCGCCGAGGGAAACGACGAGTCGCGGACCTTTCAACGGCCCGATCCGATCCGCGATCCAGCCGTGGATCGGCGTGAACCACGTCTCCAGCGCGATGAACACGCTGAACGCGACCTGGATCGCTGCGAGCGTCCAGCCGTGTTTCTGCGCCATCGGCGCCACGAACAGCGTCCAGCCGTATTGGCAATTGGCGATCAGGATCATGCAGACGATCCCGATTACGAGCTGCACCCAGCGACGATTCGAAGGCGCCAACCCCGGAGCGGGCGACTTGGGAACCTGCGCCATGATTTCCTCCTTAAACAGTTGTTTGCGCTACTCGTCTCCGGGTCGACGGCCCCCGGCCGGTTGGCTTATTCTTTACGTTTGGCGTAACGTATTTCGTATACCTGATGAAGTCAATAGCAGATTGTCGCCCTGGGGGAGCGGTTGGCGGGCGACTTCCAAGGCGCGTGCCAGAGCGAAAGCTCGCGGGGCCTTGGTTAGTGGCGAAGCAGGAGTATCGACAGTGAAGGTCTGCATTTTTGGCGCCGGCGCCATCGGTGCCTTTCTTGGCGTTCACCTGGCAAGCGCGGGGGCGGACGTCAGCCTGATCGCCCGGGGCGCGCATCTTGCCGCGATGCGGAAGGACGGCGTGCGGCTTCTCGTCGAAGGCTCCGAGCGCACGGCGCGGCTCCGGTGCACGGAGGTCCCCTCCGAACTCGGTCCGCAAGACTGGCTCGTCATTACGCTGAAAGCGCATTCGATACCCGAGGCCGTGGAGTCGATGATTCCCCTCATCGGGACGCGAACGAATGTCGTCACCGCCAGCAATGGCCTGCCTTATTGGTTCTTCGCCGGCATGACTCTGCCCTATCCGCTCGCGCGGCTTCGCGGTATCGATCCCGATGGGAGGCAGCTCGCGATCCTCGGCCGCGAGCGGGCGATCGGCTGCGTCGTGCTGCCGGCGACCGAAGTGATCGCGCCCGGCGTGATTCGGCACGAGTGGGGATACACGTTTCCGATCGGCGAACCGGGAGGCGAGCGGACCCCGAGGCTCGCGCAGCTTCACGAGCTCTTTGTCGCCGGCGGTCTCAAGGCGCCGATGCGGGACGATATCCGCGATGAGATCTGGCTCAAGCTCTGGGGCAATCTCTGTCTAAACCCGATGAGCGCGCTCACGCACGCGCCCCTCGACGTGCTGACCGCGGATCCGGCCACCCGGGCGCTCGCCCGTGCGATGATGCTCGAAGCCCAGGCGATCGGCGATCGCCTCGGGCTGCGATTGCGCGTCGATGTCGAGCGGCGGCTCGATGCGGCAGGGGCGGTCGGGGCGCACAAAATGTCGATGCTGCAGGATCTGGAACGCGGGCGCGAGATGGAGATCGAGCCGCTCGTCGGTGTCGTGCAGGAGCTCGGCCGTCTCACGGCGGTTCCGACGCCCACGCTCGACACGGTCCTTGCGCTGATCCGAATGCGCGCACGGTTTGCTGCACCCGAGCGCGATGCGGAGCAAGTCGCCGGGTCTCCGCTTGCCGCCGGCGGAGGCGCCCGATGACCACGGGCGCTGCCGTTGCGCGACCGTCGATGGCGCTCGCGCTGCAGCCGATCAACGTCAGCGCCAGCTTCCGCGACCAAGCGTACGAAGCGCTGAAGCACGCGATCACGAACGCGGACATCTACGCGCAGCGCGAGGAGATCCGCCTCGACGAGCGCGAGATCAGCAAGGCGCTTGGGGTGAGCCGCACCCCGATCCGCGAGGCGATGACGCTCCTCGAGCAGGAGGGCTTCCTGCGCACGCTCCCGCGGCGAGGCGTCTTCATCGTCCGCAAGACGAAGAAGCAGATCATCGAGATGATCGAGATGTGGGCGGCGATCGAGAGCATGGCGGCGAGGCTCGCCACGCTGAACGCCTCCGACGAGGACATTGCGGGGCTCCGGAAGCTCTTCGACGAGTTCCGCAATTCGACGCCTGCCGACCACATCCACGAATACTCCGACGCGAACATCGCGTTTCACCAGGCGATCATCGGGCTCTCCGGCTCGCACCTGATGGGCAAGACGATCGAGAACCTCTTCATCCACGTCCGCGCGATCCGCAGGATGACGATCTCGCAGCGCGATCGCGCCGAGCGGTCGATCGTCGACCACATGAAGATCATCGAAGCGCTCGAGGCGCGCGACACCGAGCTCGCCGAGCGTCTCGTTCGCCAGCACTCGCTCGATCTCGCCGCGCACGTCGAGAAGTACTGCGATTTCCTCGAGTGATCGCCGCGCCCCGGCAGACGAAGAACGAACGCTTCCCGCGACAGAGGATCCAACCAAACGTGCAGAAGTCCGTCATCGACGTGTCCCGCATCGGCATGCGGCGGAACGAACGCGGACGCCCCAAGGGTCGTCACGTCGACCCCGGCGCGCTCGCCGATATCCGCGCGCTGCTCGCCGATTCCCCGCGGCGGCGCGACCTGCTGATCGAGTTCCTGCACCGGATCCAGGATGCTCACGGCTCGATCTCCGCCGCGCACATGGTTGCGTTGGCACAGGAGATGAAGCTCGCGATGACCGAGGTCTACGAGGTCGCGACGTTCTATCACCACTTCGACGTGGTCAAGGAGGGCGAAGCGGCGCCGCCGCGTCTCACCGTGCGCGTGTGCGAGACGCTCTCCTGCCAGATGGCGGGGTCGGACGCGCTGCGCGCACGCATCGCCGCGGCGTGCGGCCCCGACGTCCGCGTGATCGGCGCCCCATGCATCGGTCGCTGCGACCAGGCGCCCGCAGCGGTCGTCGGCCGCAACCCGATCGATCGCGCGAGCGTCGACAAGGTGGCGAGCGCCGTCGAGGCGGGGCGCACCGAGCCCAATCTGCCGTCGTACATCGACTACGCAGCGTACCGCGCCGGCGGCGGTTACGCCGTCGCGCGCGAATGCGCGGACGGGGCGCGAGCGCTCGAAGGCGTCCTGAAGGCGATGGAAGATTCGGGGCTGCGCGGACTGGGCGGCGCAGGCTTTCCCGTCGGACGCAAATGGCGGATCGTCGGCGGCGAGCCCGCGCCGCGGTTGATGGCGATCAACATCGACGAGGGCGAGCCCGGCACGTTCAAGGACCGTCACTACCTCGAGCGCGATCCGCACCGGTTTATCGAAGGCGCGCTGATCGCCGCGTGGGCGGTGGGGATCGACGATATCTACGTGTACCTGCGCGACGAATACGCAGCGTGCCGCGCTATCCTCGAGCGCGAGATCGCGGCGCTTCATTCCGATCCGCCCTACTCGATCCCGAGGCTGCACCTGCGGCGCGGCGCAGGCGCGTACATCTGCGGCGAAGAGTCTGCGATGATCGAATCGATCGAAGGCAAGCGCGGAATGCCGCGGCTGCGCCCGCCGTATGTCGCGCAGGTCGGCCTCTTCGGGCGGCCGACGCTCGAGCACAACATGGAGTCGCTGCACTGGGTGCGCGAGATCCTAGAAAGGGGGCCGGCGTGGTTCGCCGGTTTCGGCCGTCACGGGCGCAAGGGCTTGCGCTCGTTCTCCGTGTCGGGTCGCGTTGCGAAGCCCGGCGTGCATCTCGCGCCCGCCGGGATCACGGTGCGCGAGCTGATCGACGAGCACTGCGGGGGCATGCTGCCCGGTCACACGTTCTACGGCTATCTTCCGGGCGGGGCGTCCGGCGGAATTCTGCCTGCGTCGCTCGGCGACGTGCCGCTCGACTTCGACACGCTGCAGCCGCACGGGTGCTTCATCGGCTCGGCCGCAGTGGTCGTGCTGTCGCAGCACGACCGCGCCCGCGACGCCGCGCTCAACCTGATGCGCTTCTTCGCCGACGAATCCTGCGGGCAGTGCACGCCGTGCCGCGTCGGCACCGAGAAGGCGGTCACGTTGATGGAGCGAGAGGCCTGGGACACCGCGCTCCTCGACGAACTCGGCCGCGCGATGATCGATGCGTCGATCTGCGGGCTCGGACAGGCGGCGCCGAACCCCTTCGCGTGCGTCGTCAAGTATTTTCCGGAGGAGCTCGCGTGAACGCGCCCGCCGTCGCGCCCGAAGTCGCCGCCATCGAGTTCACGCTCAACGGCGCCGCGGTCGCCGCGCTCCCGGGCGAGACGTTGATCGAGGTCGCGGACCGCACAGGCGTCGAGATCCCGCGCCTCTGCTACAAGCCCGGAATGCGGCCCGACGGCAATTGCCGCTCGTGCATGGTCGAGATCAAGGGCGAGCGCGTGCTCGCGCCGTCGTGCTGCCGAGCGCCGGCACCGGGCATGGACGTGCGCAGCGACAGCGCGCGCGCGCGCCACGCGCAGAAGATGATCGTCGAGATGCTAGCCTCGGATGTTCCGGAGCGCGTCTACAAGCCCGATTCAGAGCTCGCGCTGTGGCAGCGCAAGCTCGGAATCGGGAAGCCGCGGTTCGAACCGCGAGCGCAACCGCCGGCCGACACTTCGCATCCGGCGATGGCGGTGAACCTCGACGCCTGCATCCAGTGCACGCGCTGCGTGCGCGCGTGCCGCGAGGAGCAGGTGAACGACGTGATCGGCTACGCGTTCCGCGGCGCCCACTCGAAGATCGTGTTCGACCTCGACGATCCGATGGGCGCGTCGACGTGCGTCGCCTGCGGCGAGTGCGTGCAGGCATGCCCGACCGGCGCCCTCGCGCCCGCCAGCGATGCGTATTTGGCGGATATCGACCGCGAGGTGCCTTCGGTGTGCCCGTATTGCGGCGTCGGCTGCCAGCTCACCTACCATATCAAGGACAATACGATCGTCCGCGTAGAGGGCCGCGACGGGCTGGCCAATCACGAGCGCCTCTGCGTCAAGGGACGCTTCGGTTTCGACTACGTCGCGCATCCGCAGCGGCTCCTGAAGCCGCTGATCCGCAAGGCCGGCATGCCGAAGTCCGCGGACTTCGTCATGGATCCGGCCAATCCGCTCGCCGTGTTTCGCGAAGCGAGCTGGGAAGAGGCGCTCGACCTCGCCGGCGGCAGGCTCGGGCAAATCCGCGATCGGCACGGAAGCGGCGCGCTCGCGGGGTTCGGCTCGGCCAAGGGCTCGAACGAGGAGGCGTATCTCTTCCAGAAGCTCGTGCGCACCGGGTTCGGCACGAACAACGTCGACCACTGCACGCGGCTATGCCACGCGTCTAGCGTCGCGGCGCTGCTCGAAGGCATCGGCTCCGGTGCGGTATCGAACCCCGTGATGGACGTGACGAAAGCCGAGGTCGTGCTGGTGATCGGCGCCAATCCGGTCGTCAATCATCCGGTCGCGGCGACGTGGATCAAGAACGCCGCGAAGCACGGAACCAGACTGATCGTCGCCGAGCCGCGCCGCTCCGAGCTCGCGCGTCACGCTGCGCATTTCCTGCAGATCAAGCCCGACTCCGACGTCGCGCTCCTCAACGCGATGATGTACACGATCGTCGAGGAAGGTCTCGTCGCGAAGGAGTTCGTCGCGGATCGCACGAGCGGCTTCGAGGACATCGAGGCGAACGTCGAAGGCCACAGTCCGGAAGCGATGGCGCCAGTCTGCGGAATTCCCGCGCAAACGATCCGCGAGGTTGCGCGCCTGTACGCGACCTCGCGCGGATCGATGATCCTGTGGGGGATGGGCATCTCGCAGCACGTCCACGGGACCGACAACGCGCGTTGCCTGATCGCGCTGGCGCTGATGACGGGCCAGGTCGGCCGGCCCGGAACGGGATTGCATCCGCTGCGCGGCCAGAACAACGTCCAGGGCGCGAGCGACGCCGGTCTGATCCCGATGATGCTTCCCGATTATCGCCGCGTCGACAACGCGGGCGCGCGCGCGAGCTTCGAGACGCTCTGGGGCAGCAGCCTCGACACCAAAGCGGGACTCACCGTCGTCGAGATCATGGACGCCGTGCATGCGGGAAAGATCCGCGGCATGTACATCATGGGCGAGAACCCCGCGATGTCGGACCCGGACGTCGCACACGCGAGGGCGGCGCTGGCCGAGCTCGAAATGCTCGTCGTGCAGGACATTTTCCTCACCGAAACGGCGTATCTCGCCGACGTGATCCTTCCCGCGTCGGCGTTCCCCGAGAAGACCGGGACGTTCACGAACACGGACCGGCTGGTGCAGCTCGGACGGCAGGCGCTCGCACCGCCCGGCGACGCGCGCCAGGACCTGTGGATCATCGTCGAGATGGCGAAGCGTCTCGGTCTCGACTGGCGCTACACGCATCCGAGCGAAGTGTTCGACGAAATGCGCTCGGCGATGCCGTCGATCGCCGGCATCACGTGGGATCGCCTCGAGCGCGAGAGCGCGGTCACCTATCCGTGCGAGCACGAGGGCGATCCCGGCGAGCGCGTCGTGTTCGTCGACAGCTTCCCGACGGCGAACGGCCGCGGCCGGTTCGTGCCGGCAAGGGTGATTCCCGCCGCCGAGCGTCCCGATGCCGAGTATCCGTTCGTGCTGATCACCGGACGGCAGCTCGAGCACTGGCACACGGGCAGCATGACGCGACGCACCGAAGTGCTCGACGCGATCGAGCCGGATCCGGTCGCATCGGTGCATTCGCAGGACTTGGCGGAGCTCGGCATCGGACCCGACGCGATGATCACCGTCGCGTCGCGCCGCGGCCGAATCTCGCTGCGCGCCCGCGCCGACGACGGAACGCCGCGCGGTGCGGTGTTCATCCCGTTTTGCTACTACGAAGCCGCGGCGAACCTGCTCACCAACCCGGTGCTCGATCCGTTCGGGAAGATCCCCGAGTTCAAGTATTGCGCGGTCCGCGTGACGCCGGGTGGATCCGAGCCAACGAACCGCGGCTACGCGGCCGAGGTATCTTTGGCCGAATCGAAGGCGCGTGCGCTTGCGGGCGCCGCTCGTTCGATGAAACGCAACCGAGACCGCGACAAGCGACGGTAGCGGCGATCGGCCTTGACATCCGAATCCCTCCTGCGCGAAGGCATCCGTCTTCATCAAGCGGGCCAATTGACCGAGGCGGAGATCCATTATCGCCGGCTCCTCGAGGTCGAGCCCCAGAACCCGGACGCGCTTCATTATCTAGGACTTCTCGCTTACCAGGCCGGGGACTACGACCGGGCACTGCTTCTCATCGACGAATCGCTCCGGTGGAAAGGTGACTCGGCGCAGGCCTACGTCAATCGCGGCAACGTACTCTTCGCACTGCGCCGGCTCAGTGATGCCCAAGCCGCTCTGGAGAGGGCGCTCGCGCTCGATTCGACGAACGCTGACGCGTGGTTCAACCTCGGCAACGTCCAACGAGAGCGCCAGCGGTTAGCGGATGCGGGCCGATCGTACCGCCGCGCACTTGCGCACGATCCGCAGAACGCGCGAGCGCTCAACAACCTCGCCAACCTGCTCTACCTTGAGAAGCGTACG
>DATKMY010000014.1:0-14950 GCA_035541655.1 Casimicrobiaceae bacterium
TAGGGTTCGGGAGCGCAACGCCCCCATGTGGCCCGGGCGACGTTCCAACACCTGTCCCGCGACGCGAGCCGCCTCCGCGGCGACCCGCCGGGTGTCATCGAGGCGGCCCAGCGAACGTAGCGCCTGGACTTCCCAGGCGGAAGCTTCGGCGTACGCAACCGCCGACGGCAGGTCATCGAGCTTGAGGTCGTCGATGCCGCGGTAGACTGCGCGCGCGGCTTCCAGCGTATCGACCGCCTTTTCGTCGTTGTTGTTGGCCTGTTGCGAGTATCCCAGGTAGAGAAGCGAACTTCCGTACGCGCGCCGGGCCGCGACCGATGCCTTGGCGTCGGTTGCTATCGGCTGCGCCACTTTGACGGCCTGCTGCGCGAGCTCCAGCGCCTCCACACGCTTGTTCCGGCTGTCGAGCACGCGTGCCTGAGCGGTCAGGCCGAGGGCGAGCCCGATGGCGGTCGGCTCAGACCGGTCGCCCTCCCCGCGTAGCTTTTCGAGCACGCTGACCGCTTCGGAGAGTGCTTTCTCGCTCTCATCGAGTCGAGACTGGTAGCGAAGTACGTAGCCGTATCGCACGAGCGCGAGCGCCCGGTTGCGACTGGTCTCGGCGGTGCGCAGCTCCGCGGGGAGCGCTTCGTAATAGTTGAGTGCTCGCTTCGCTAGCTCGGAGACGATGTCGAGGCGTCCGACGGGCTCGAGCTCGAGATAGAAATCGTCGAGCAGATAAACGATCAGTTTCTCCGCCTCGCCGCGCGCCGCCTCGGCCAACTGGCGGGTTTGTTGTGCTTTCGCCTCGGCTAGCTGCGCGCGCTTCGTGCTGACGTAGCCGAAGATCGCGCCCGCAACCGCGACGATCGCCAGCACGCCGCAACCCACGGCGATCTGCCGCGCGCGGATCAGCGCCTTGCGGGTCGCGCGCTCGCGCTCGCGCTGCGCCGCAAGCTTGCGCTCGGCTTCGTCGCGGGCGTCGCGCTCGAGGCGGAGATCGCGGCTCGCTTTCACGACGCCACACAGAACGTCGTGCGTGAGCTCGACGCGGCGGACGTCGAGGCGCTCCTCGATGCGCAGCAGGCGGCGGTCGACGAGCTTCGCGAGCGTGTCGGGCGGCGCGCCCACTGCCCCGAACGCCTTGCGCACGCGCTCCTCCGCGAGGCTTTCGCGGAAGCCCGACTCCGTCAGCATCTCGTCTTCGATGAACTTGCGCACGCCCGGCGGCTGGTCGCCGACCGCGCGCTCGTAGAACTCGGTGAGGATCGTGTCGCGCGAGCCGGCGAGGAGATCGGCCGAGATCTCGCTGCGGCCCTGCGCGACGCGCGCGTTGTTCAGCTCGCGGCAGATGAGCGACAGCAGCGATGGCTCGACCTCGGCGTTGCGCAGCTCCGAGCCGCCGGCGATGAAGCGCACGATCGCCTCGGCGACTTCCTCCGAAACGAGCTTGCCGCCAGGCTTGACCACGGCGGCGAGCGCCTGCTCGCCCGTCATTCGCGCAAGCCGCATCCGGTTCTGCGTGATCGACGGCATGATCGCCTTCACGCTCTCGAGGTGCGCGAGATAGTCCTCGCGCAGCGCGATCAGGATCCGGTAGTCCTCGCGCGTGAAGTCGAAGCGCTCGACGACGCTCTCGTCGCTCTCCATCCGCGCTTCGAGCGCCTTCGGCGCCCGGTTCTCGACGAGGTCGGCGAGGTCCTCCATGAACTGGGCGGCACGCCTCCGGCCGAAGTCATCGCTCTGCGCGAGCGTGAAGATCTCCTCGAACTGATCGAAGATCAGCAGTGGGATCAGCGTCTTTCCCGACGCATCGCGCAGCACGTCGTCTCGATGGTGCAGGAACTCCCACAGCGATTCGCCCGCGACCGCGACTCCCGGTTGCGTCCACGTGCCGGAGGCTTCGGTTGCGCGGAAGATCGCCTGCTTGATCTGGTCGGAGGGCTCGGGCGTGTCCCGCGAGTAGTCGAGACGCACATAGACCGGGCAATAGCCTTCGGGCCGAAGCTTCGGGACGATCCCGGCACGCAGGATCGAGGTCTTCCCGAGGCCCGATTGACCGAACAGGATCGTAAGGAGCTTGCGCTGGACGCGGCGGGCGAGCTCGGCGACTTCGTCCTCGCGCCCGTAGAAGTACGAACGGGTCTCTTCGGTGAACGACGCGAGCCCGAGCCAGGGGTGCTGCGGATCCACGGCGGACTGGGCCGCCGGCTCCCGGCGATCCGTGCCCTCATCCATGGCGCGCCGCAAGCAGGTCCCTGAGCCGACCGGCGAACTGGGGCGTCACCTCGCCGCCCGGAAGGCGAGTGAAGTGCACGGCCTTGAACTTCTCCGGGACGTGCGCGCTGCCGCCGTCCGTCTCGTCGATGGTCACGGGCATGATGAAGAGCGCCCCCTCGGCGATGTTGCGCGCGCGGTCGATCGCGTAGCTCCATTCGCGTCGGAAGTAGGCTTCGAGGCGTCGCTCGGTCGTGGCCGAGACGATCGGGATGAAATACGAGCAACGCGCGATGTTGCGCTGGATCTTGCGGTCGTAGTCGTCACCGCCTTCGAGGCGCTCGAGGTCGAACCAGGTCTTCACGCCTGCGGCATCGAGTCCGGACTTCAGCTTCTGCACGGCGGCGAGGTCCTCGCGCGCGTAGCTGATGAAGACCGCGTTGTCCGGCATCTCCCGCTCGGGCGGCAGGAAGCGTTGGGGCGCGGCGCCGAGCTCGATCACCTCGCCGGGGCCGCGACGCGTCTTCCAGCGCCGATGGAGCTCGTCGACGAACTTCTCCGCGCCGCTGTAAACACGTGTCCGCAGGCTCACCTGCTGGAGGAACGAGAGCAGCCGCTGGTCGTTGCTCGAATGGTTGTCGGCGAGGACTTCGCCGACATCGCGCGGATCGGACAGCCGATGGCGCTTCGCCATCCGCAGGAAGAGGCGGGCGAGCCAGTTCGTGAAGTTGCTGCCGATAAAGAGCAGGTGATTGTGCTCGAGCTCATGGAAGAGCTTCTCCGGCGTCAGGTGCTCGCTCTGCAGCGCGCAGACGAATTCGAGCGTGTCCTCGTCGGAGATCACGTACGTCGGCGACGCCGAAAGCCGTCCGAGCAGGTGGTAGAGCACCGGGCGCTGCATCCGGTCGCGCTCGGTCGCGAGATCGGCGACGCGATTCGGCGCATAGGCGATCACTTCGGTCGATTGCGCGCCGCCGAAGCGCTCGTTGTTGATCGCCTGCTCGAGCAGCGGATCGAACGTCGTCGTGACGTACAAATCGAAGTCGGTGATCTGCGCGAGCTGGGAGAGCGCGCGCGGTGGCTTGAAGTTGGCCTCGCGCAGGATGCTGCGCAGCCGCGTGTACGTTTCCTCGCGGCGGCCGCGCGACGAGAGGAACCAGCAGACGACGTCGTTGAGCGTATACGGTTGCGGGAGCTTCGCGACGTCGACGTTGAGCTTCGCCGCGAGCTTTTCGGCGAGCCAGTCGTAGAGCAGCCGCGGACCGGAATCGGTCTCGACCTCGAGGAGCTCCGGGCCGATGATCGGGATGACGCGGCGCTCCTCGATGTAGTTGAGGAGATCCTCCCAGCCGTCCTCATCGAGCGTTGGGACAGGTGTCGGCAGTTGTAGCAGCGTGCTCATTCCCGATCTTCAGTCAGGTCGCGCTCGCCGATTCGGGCGCTTGCCGCGTCCCGGCCCCCAAGCCGCGCGCGGCAAGTGTCCATGATATCAACGAGGGGGTCAAACCGCGGTGCCTGGAAACGCGGCAGCGCCCGCGTCGCCAAGCGTCCTGACGCCGGTGTCACCGGCGGATCGGGTACTATTTCGCCCTTCGAAGGCGAGGCCCGCACCGCTCCGGGGCCCGCCGCTCCCCGAGGGTTGACATGAGCGAAAAGGTCTTCGCGTCGCAAGCCGATCTCGTCGAGAAGACGGTCAGCTTCGACAAGCTCTCCGACCATGCGTACGCGTATACGGCAGAGGGCGATCCGAACACCGGGGTTGTCGTCGGCGACGACGCGGTGATGGTGATCGACACGCAGGCGACGCCCGTGATGGCGCAGGACGTGATCCGGCGGATTCGAGGTGCGACCGACAAGCCGATCCGCTACGTGACGCTTTCGCACTATCACGCGGTGCGCGTGCTCGGCGCTTCCGCATATCGAGCGGAGCACGTCATCGCGAGCCGTGACACCTTCGACCTCATCGTCGAGCGTGGCGAAGCCGACATGAAGAGCGAGATCGAGCGCTTTCCGCGCCTCTTCCGCGCCGTCGAATCGGTGCCGGGCCTCACGTGGCCCACCCTCGTGTTCGAACGGCGCCTGACGCTTTGGCTCGGCAAGCTCCAGGTCGAGATCATGCAGCTCGGCCGCGGACACACGAAAGGGGACACGGTCGTCTGGCTGCCGCAGGACAGGATCCTGTTCTCGGGCGATCTCGTCGAGTTCGACGCGACGCCCTACACGGGTGATGCCTACCTCGGCGAGTGGCCGGCCACGCTCGACGCGATCGCCGCCCTCGGTCCCGACAAGCTCGTGCCGGGACGGGGTGCGGCGCTCACGACGCCGACGCGGGTCAAGGCCGGCCTCGACGGGACGCGCGCCTTCGTCACGGAGATGTTCGCGTCCGTGAAGCGCGGCGCCCAAGCCGGGGAAGACTTGCGCAGCGTGTATCGGCGTACCTATGCTGCGCTCAAGCCCAAGTTCGGTCATTGGGTGATCTTCGATCACTGCCTGCCGTTCGACGTGTCGCGCGCTTACGACGAGGCGACCGCGTACCGCGATCCCCGGATCTGGACCGCCCAGCGCGACAAGGAGCTCTGGCAGGCGCTCGAGGGCTAGGCGACGAAGACGTACACGAACCCGGTCTATCCGTACGTCCGTCCCGCGGAGCTCGACCGCCGCGGGCCGAGGCGCCCGGTCGTAGTCGTAGGTGCCGGACCCGTCGGGCTCGCCGCTGCAATCGATCTCGCGCAGCACCGGATACCGGTCGTCGTCCTCGACGAGGACTGCACGGTGTCGGCGGGTTCGCGCGCGATCTGCTACGCCAAGCGCACGCTCGAGATCCTCGACCGCCTGGGCTGCGCGCAGCCGATCGTCGACAAAGGCATCGGCTGGAGCGTCGGCAAGGTCTTCTTCCGCAACGAGCTCGTCTACCGCTTCGACCTCCTCCCCGAGCTCGGCCATCGGCGTCCGGCGTTCGTGAACCTCCAGCAGTATTGGCTCGAGGAGTATCTGGTGAAGCGCGCCGGGCAGCTCGACGGCGTCGAGCTGCGCTGGGAGAGCAAAGTCACCGGCGTCGTCGCGGGGGAGGCCGGCGCGGAGGTCACCGTCTCCACGGCCGACGGGGAGTATCGGATCGAATGCGACTGGCTCGTCGTCGCCGACGGATCGAGAAGTCCCGTCCGGCACATGCTCGGGCTCGACTGGGAGGGCCAGGCATTCCGCGATCGTTTCCTGATCGCCGACATCCACATGAAGTCGAACTTCCCGACCGAGCGCTGGTTCTGGTTCGATCCACCTTTCCATCCGAACCAGTCGGCGCTCCTGCACCGGCAGGCGGACGACGTGTGGCGGATCGACTTCCAGCTCGGCTGGGACGCCGACCCGGAGGCCGAAAAGAGGCCCGAGCGCATCGTGCCGCGCTTGAAGGCGATGTTGGGCGAGGACGCGGACTTCGAGATCGAGTGGGCGAGCGTCTACACTTTTCAGTGCCGGCGCATGCAGCGCTTTCGTCACGGCCGCGCGATCTTCGCCGGCGACGCCGCGCACGTCGTCTCGCCGTTCGGCGCGCGCGGCGCGAACAGCGGCATCCAGGACGTCGACAACCTTGCGTGGAAGCTCGCGCTGGTGATCCGCGGGCTCGCCCCGGAGCGGCTGCTCGACAGCTACGACGCCGAGCGGACTTTCGCCGCCGACGAGAACATCCTCAACTCGACGCGTTCGACGGATTTCATCACGCCCAAGAGCAACGCGTCGCGGACGTTTCGCGATGCCGTGCTCGCGCTCGCCAAGGAGCACCCCTTCGCGCGCCGCCTGGTCAACAGCGGCCGGCTTTCCGTTCCGGCGATCCTCGCGCAATCCCCGCTCAACACCGACGATCGCGACGCGGACTTCGCGTGCGGTCCGGGAGCGATGGTGCCCGGCGCGTCCGCCACCGACGCGCCGGTCGACGGATCGTCGGGCCCCTGGCTGCTCGGCTATCTCGGCGGCACGTTCACGCTGCTCGCCTTCGATGCGGTGATCGACCCGGAAGACGTCGCCTCGCTCGCGCGCGATCGCATCGGCTGTCGCGTCGTCCACGTGGGCGGATCGAGCGTTCACGGCGCGGAGCAGGTCGACGACGTTCAGGGGCTCGCGCGCCGGCGCTACGATGCGCGTCCCGGAACCGTCCATCTCGTCCGCCCGGACCAGCACGTCTGCGCGCGCTGGCGCGCGTTCGATCTCGGTCGCGTCCGGGCGGCCGTTGCGCTCGCCACGTGCAATCGCTGAAAGGAACACTCCGATGGCAACGCTCGACACCAATCCGAACATCGCCGCGCCGGACGATTTCTACGAGCGGCTGATTGCCGCGCATCGCGGCCTGACCGATCAGGAGAGCGCGCTCGTCAACGCCAAGCTGATCCTGCTTCTCGCCAATCACATCGGCGACCCCGGCGTGCTCGCGCAGGCGATGGCGGCGGCGCGCGAAGGCGTGGGTGCAAAGCCGGAATAGGCGTGCGAGTGCCCGCGTTCACGTATCATCCAACAGTCAAGTCGCGGAGGCGCTTTCGCGGATGTTCGGAGTCGCGGCGTTTCGCGGGGAGACTCGCTCATGCGCAGGTTGCTCACTCAAGCAATCCCGATCGTCGCGCTGCTCGCCTTCGCCGCGGGCTGCGCGTCGACGACGCTGCAAAGCACGTGGCACGACCCCGCGTATAGCAGCGGACCGTTCCGCAAGATCTTCGTGATCGGCCTCTCCGCACGCGACGTCACCGCGCGCCGCGTGTTCGAGGATGTCATGGTCTCCAAGCTCCGGGCGGCGGGGGTGCAGGCAGTTCCGGGATGGCAGTACATCAAGGCCGACGGACAGGCGCCCGAAGGTGAAGTGTCTGCCGCCGTCGCGGACGCCGGCGCGGACGCCGTGCTGATGGCCCGCCTCGTGGCGATCGACAAGCAGATCAGCGTAAACCCGATCGTGGTTCCAGGCCCGGCATATGGCTGGTACGGTCCGTACGCGGGCTGGTACGGTCCGTATGCGGGCTGGTACGGGGCAGGCTGGTATGCGTATCCGTCGGTACAGCAATACGACGTCGTTTACGTCGAAACGACGCTGTTCGACGCGAAGACCAAGCGCCTCGTCTGGAGCGGCACCTCGAAGACCGTCGATCCCGCCAGCGTTCAGCAGGAGGCTCCGGGCTTCGCCGACACGATCATCGGTGCTCTGCAACAAGCCGGTCTGCTGCCGGCACCCAAGCCATAGCGACCGGCGAGCAGCCGCCCGCGGCGGGGCGCGTAAGCGCCCCGCACCCACCAACCGTGCGCCTGCGCTGGATCGTCCCGGCTCTCGGCGTCGCGCAGATCATCTCCTGGGGCAGCCTCTACTACCCGATCGCCGTGCTCGCCGCGCCGATTCGCGCAGAGCTCGGGCTGGGGAACGTCGCGGTGTTCGGCAGCTTCACAGTGGGATTGTTCGCTTCGGGGTTCGCGGCACCCGCGGCAGGGCGGCTGATCGATGCGCGCGGCGGGCGCGCGGTCCTCGCCGGCGGCTCGGCGCTGGGCGCCGCCGCGCTTGTCGTCCTGGCCCTTGCCCAGGGAATCGCGTCGCTGGTGGCGGGTTTCGTGCTCGCCGGCCTCGCGATGGCGGGTTGTCTCTATGATCCGGCGTTTGCGACGCTGCATCGAATCTCGGGCAGCGCCTATCGAAACGCCGTGACGGCGCTCACGCTCTTCGGCGGCTTCGCGAGCACCGTGTTCTGGCCCCTGTCGCAGTTGCTGCTCGACGCATACGGCTGGCGCGCGGCGTTCGCCGTCTATGCGGCGCTCAACCTGCTCGTCTGCCTCCCGGTGCACTTGCTGATGCTTCCCGCGGGGCGGGTGGCTCAGGCGCGCGGCGACACGCACGCCCCGCAGACGGACGCGCACGTTCGGCATCCGGCGGTCTTCGCATGGCTCGCGACGGCGCTCGCGCTCGGCGCCTTTCTCGCGTCTGCGTTGTCGGCGCATGTGATCGGCCTGCTGACCAGCACGGGTCTTTCCGCGCGCGACGCGGTGCTCGCTTCGTCGCTCGTCGGCGCGATGCAGGTCGCCGGGCGCGTCGTCGAGTTCACGGTGAGCCGCCGTGTCGACCCGCTCACGGTCGGCACGCTCGCGTTCGTGCTGCTGGCGCTCGCCGCAGCGCTCCTCACGCAGGTGCACGGCGTCTGGATTGCGGCGCTCGCCTTCGCCGCGCTCTACGGCTGGAGCAACGGCGTGATGACGATCGTCCGCGGCACCGTTCCAGCCGAGCTTCTGGGACACGCCGGCTTCGGCGCACTGCTCGGCCGCCTCGCGCAGCCGCAGTTCATCGCGAGGGCGATCGCGCCGCTCGCGCTGACGCTCGTCTTCGCGATCGATCCGACGCGACAGTTTTCCCTCTATGCGCTCGCGGCCATCGGCCTCGCGGCGCTCGCCGCCTATCAGCTTGCGCTGCGGGCGCGCCGGCGTTTCCAGAGGCGGTAGAGCCAGATCGGAATGCCGACGACGAGAAGCGTCCCCCATATCGCGGCGGCATAGGAGGACGGAGGTCGCGGTGGCGGCAGCAGGTCGCCGTCGCGCAGCGCGTCCGGAAACGACCGGTCCGGCACCGGGACCACCTGCGGGACCTTCGGCAGCCTCGCGCGGAATTCCCGCGGCGTTACGACGGCGGAGTCGCCGAATGCGCGGCTCGACGGAAACTGCGGAAGCCGCAGGAAAAGGATCGCATCGACGTCCTCGGCGACCATCTGCCCGAGTGTCGCAGCCGGCGGCCCCTGCGCGGGGGCAGCCGTCGCAGCCATCGCAAGCCCGAGCAGGCTCGCGCCGATCTCCTCAAAGGCCGCGGCGGGCAGCAGCCGTGTCTGGTCCTCCCACAGGTAGTCGAACGCCGTGCACGCCTTCGCGATCGAGCGCTCCTTCACGACGAACCAGGGAAATCCGAGCACGGCCGCAAGCCGGCCTGCGGAGCCGCGCACCGGAATGTCCCAGCCGATCCAGCGCAGCACGTCGACGCTGATGCTCGCGCAGTTCATCGTCGCATGGCGATAGACGAGCTGGTGGCGCCAGAACTGGTTGTAGACGCGGTTGAAGGCCCCCTGCAGCAGCGACGGCGCACGCGCGTCGCGAAGGACCGCGACCAGCATATGCGTCGGCCGATACCAGTTCTGGCCGCTGTTCAGGTCGCCGAGATAGTTGTCGAGGGGCACCGGTGCCGCGATGATCCCTTTCTCGGACACGGTGTCGAGCGAATAAAAGTTGTTGGTGAGCCAGTCGCCGATCGCGCCGTTCTCCTGGACGCTCCCGGTGACGAGCGCGAAATGCCCGCCGTGCGCTTCGTCGTCGTCGCCTTGCGCACCATTCAGCATGATTCCGAGCGCCGCGCTGCCCGCGGCGAGCGGGTCGGCGACGCCGTCGCGCCGCCAAAGCATCCAGACGCCGAACGGGCTCCGTGCGCCACCACGGGGATCGCTGCGAACGAGCGCGCGCAGCGCGAGCGAGGCAGGGACGTTCGAATCGAGCCGGCTTGCCGGTGCGGCGCGGTCGAGGCGGAAATCCTCGGGCCACAGCGTGCGCGCCACGATGCGCTCGCCGTCGATCGCCCCGCGAATCTTGATGCTGCGCTCGCGAAAGAAGCGCGCCGACGACGCGTCGAAGTAGGAACGGTTGAGCGCCATCTTCGGCGTGAGCTCGAAGCGCAACCGTGCCTCTGCGTTCTCGACGAATGTCGTATCGGCGGCGAGGCGCGCACCGCCAAAGACCTGCGGTGCGGCGATCCAGATGAGCTGCGGATAGCCGGGCGGAGGACTTCCGACGCGCGACGCAAGCCAGGTGCGGAGGTCGGTGCCGACGTCGACGCCCCGGGTGAACGCGGCGACCGGGATGCCGGGCTTCGGAACCGCGATCGTTTCCGCCCCGAAATACCAGAGCGCCTGCCGAAGCGTCGGGCAATCGCGGCAATGGCCGTCGGTCACCCGGAAATCGGACTGCGGATAGAGGCCGAACAGGGGGACCGTCAAGGTGACCCGATGCTGCCGCGCGTCGACGATGGCGAAAGGGCAACGCGAGCGGCGTGCGACGGCAATCGTCCGCGCGCCTCGCGATCCTCTCGCATTCTACCTATTGACACAGATCAAGGAGGGCGCTGCGTGCTCTTTGCCCGTCCCGGATGCGGGCGTAGGATCGATCGGCGAGAGGCGTCGAACATGAGGAACGATTCGAACGAAACCGTCGCCTTCATCGGCGACTTCGTGTGGTGACCGACTTACATGTCCAATTTCGAAATTGTCGCGCGGCAGGATTTCTCGAACGTCACGTATTTGCTCGAGATCGAGCATCCATTGATGGCGAAGGCGGCGAAGGCCGGCCAGTTCGTCATCGTGATGGAGCACGAGCACGGCGAGCGTGTTCCGCTCACGCTTGCCGATTTCGACGACACGCAGGGCACGATCACGCTGGTGATCCAGGCCGTCGGCAAAACCACGCGCGAGATGCAGCAGCGCTGTCAGGTCGGGACGAGCCTCTTCGCCGTCGTCGGGCCGATGGGAATCCCCAGCCACATCGGGAATCCGCACAAGGTGCTCTGCGTGGGCGGCGGGCTCGGGGTGGCACCGGTTTATCCACAGGCGCGGGCGTACGCGCGCAATGGCGCAAAGGTGATCGGCGTCCTCGGTTTTCGCAACCGCGACGTTATGTTCTGGGAGGATAAGTTCCGCGGCGTCTGCGACGAGCTGATCGTGTGCACCGACGACGGTTCCGCCGGCTTGAAAGGTCTCGTCACCCGGGGAATGGAAGCGGCGCTCGCGAAGCACGCCGACATCGACGAAGCACTCGCGATCGGGCCGCCGGTGATGATGAAAGCCTGCGCCGAAGTGACGCGCCCGCGCGCGATTCGCACGATCGTCAGCCTCAACCCGGTGATGGTCGACGGCACCGGGATGTGCGGCGGCTGCCGCGTCAAGATCGGCGAGGGGATGAAGTTCGCGTGCGTCGACGGCCCCGACTTCGATGCGCATCAGGTCGATTTCGACGACCTGATGGCGCGCCTCGGGCGGTTCCGGCCTGCCGAGCAGGAGGCGCTGAAGAAGTGGCAGGAAGGCTGCAGGATGGCGTCCGAGCCTGGCGGGGCGGCGGAGCGCTACTGAGGTTTTCGCCCGACCCGCCCCGATTCGAGCGCCGCTTTCCACGACGACCATGGCGAAGAAGAAGACGATCCGCACGATCCCGCAGGAGCGGACGCCGATGCCCGAGCAGGACGCTGCGGCCCGCGCGAAGAACTTCGACGAGGTTGCCCGCGGCTATACGGTGGAGATGGCGCTGCGCGAAGCCGACCGCTGCCTGATGTGCGCGGACGAGCCCTGTGTGCGCGGCTGTCCGGTCGGAATCCACATCCCCGCGTTCATCCAGAAGATCTCGGAGAAGCACTACCGCGGCGCCTACGACGTCATCACGGACACGAACCTGCTGCCCGCAGTGTGCGGGCGCGTCTGTCCGCAGGAGAGCCAATGCGAGGGCGTGTGCACCGTCGGCGACACGCTCGAGCCGGTGGCGATCGGCCGCCTCGAGCGCTTCGTCGGCGACATGGCGATCCGCGAGGGATGGATCAACCGCCCGCATATCGAGCCGTCGGGCTTTCGCGTCGCGATCGTCGGATCCGGGCCGGCGGGAATGGCGTGCGCAGCCGACATGGCGAAGGCCGGCTGCGAGGTTGTCGTGTACGAGGCATTTCACGAGCCGGGCGGGGTGCTCAAGTACGGGATTCCGGACTTCCGGCTGCCGAATTCGGTGATCGACGTCGAGATCGGCAAGCTGCGCGAGCTCGGCGTTCGCTTCGAATGCAACACGCTGGTCGGACGACTGTTCACGATCGAGCAGATGATCGGCGAGATGGGATTCCATGCGGTGTTCGTGGGCACGGGTGCCGGCTATCCGAGCTTCATGGGCATCCCGGGTGAGTCGCTGAACGGCGTGCTGTCGGCCAATGAGCTGCTCACTCGCTGCAACCTGATGCGCGCTCGCGACTTTCCGAATTTCGACACGCCGCTGATGCCGGGGAAGCGCGTGGCGGTGATCGGTGCCGGCAACACGGCAATGGACGCACTGCGCGTGTCGCTTCGCCTTCGCGCGGAGAAGGTCTATTGCGTCTACCGGCGCAGCAAGGCCGAGGCGCCAGCCCGCGCCGAGGAAATCCATCACGCGGAAGAGGAGGGCGTCGAGTTCCACTGGCTGACCAGCCCGGTCGAAGTGCTGGGCGACGCCGACAAGCGCGTGCGCGGCATGCGCTGCCAGAAGATGCAGCTCGGCGAGCCGGACGCATCGGGGCGCCGGCGACCGCTTCCCGTGCCCGGGAGCGAGTTCGAGCTCGAATGCGACAGCGCCGTCTATGCGATCGGGACGAACGCGAATCCGATCCTCGGCCAGACGTCGAAGCTGAAGCTCGACAAGCGCGGCTACATCGCGACCGACGAGAGCCTCGCGACGTCCATCGCCGGCGTCTGGGCGGGTGGGGACATCGTGACCGGCGCTGCGACCGTGATCGAGGCGATGGGCGCGGGACGCAAGGCCGCGCGCGCGATGAAAGCCTGGCTGGGGCTGCGCGATACCGATCGCGTCTACGAGCTCGAGGCACCGCACGCGAGCCGCCGCTTCGGCTTTGCGCCCGACGAGCACGGCTATGCGCGCGTGCGCGTCGCCCACGGGAATTTGTAAACAATGTTGACAATACCTCTAGGCCCATGACCGAAACCGCGACACTTACGCCGGACGCGACACGCGCCTCGCCGCCGCCGGGTCCCTCGCGTGACGCGCAGACGCTCGCCGAGCACATCGTCGAAGTCATCAGCGACTCGGGCGAGGGTGCGCAGCGCTGCGGCCAGTCGCTGGGCGCGATCGCCGCGAAGACCGGCAACGGCATCTGGACGACTGAGATCATTCCGGCCGAGATCCAGCCGCCCGCGCGCAGTGTCGCCGGCGCGTCCGGGATCCGCATCCGAATCGGATCGAAGCAGGTCACCAACGGCGGCGACGAGACCGATCTGGTCGTCGCATTCAACGAGCAGGTGCTGCTCGGCCGGGTGCGCGCGGGCGAATTGAAGCCCGGCGCACAGATCCTGCTCGAGAGCATGTGGCGCGAGCACCGCGACCCGAAGGTCGTCGACTCGTACACGAAGACGGTCGCGATGCTGAAGGAGTCGGGCTACCGCGTCTACGAGGTGCCGCTCGAGCGCGAATGCCGCGCGCTCGTCGCCGATCCCCGCAAGGGCAAGAACATGTTCGTGCTCGGGATGCTGTGCAACCTCTACAGCCTCGATCCGAAGCTCGGCCGCGAGCAGGTGGCGCTGACCTTCGGCAAGAAGGACCAAAAGGTGATCGAGGTCAACCAGGGGTTGCTCGACGCGGGCTTTGCCTGGGGCGAGCGCAACCTCGATTTCAAGTACCGGATTCCGGCGGTGCGTGCGCGCGAGCCGCAGATCGTCGTCAACGGCAACACGGCCCTCGCGCTCGGCATCCTCGCCTCCGGCATGGACATCTGCGCGATGTACCCGATCACGCCAGCGACCTCGGCGTCGCATTACCTGTCGGATGTCTTCGAGCGCGTCGGAGGCCTCGTGCACCAGGCCGAGGACGAAATCGCCGCGTGCGCGTTCGCGATCGGCGCATCCTACGCGGGCAAGTGCGCGGTGACTATTACGTCGGGCCCCGGCTATTCGCTCAAGCAGGAAGGGATCGGCCTCGCGGTGATGACCGAAATCCCGCTCGTCGTCGTCAACGTGCAGCGCGGCGGGCCGTCGACCGGACAACCGACGAAGGTCGAGCAGGGCGATCTGCTCACGACGATCTACGGCAGCCACGGCGATGCGCCGAAGGTGGTGCTGGCCGTTTCCGGGATCGAGGACTGCTTCTACTCGATGATCACCGCGCGCAAGATCGCCGAGACTTTCAACACGGTGGTCGTCGTCCTGTCGGACGCGAGCCTCGCGACTGCGCAACAGCCGTTTCCCCGCCCGCAGTTCGACCCGAACTGGCTCGCGCCGCCGCTCGACCAGACGCCGATCCCGCCCGGCACGAAGCCCTACGACTGGGATGCGCTCACCGGCATCGCGCGGCGTTTTGTCCCGGGCCAGCCCAACGGGATGCACACGCTTACGGGGCTCGCGCACGATCGCGGGAGCAAGGTTGCCTACGATCCGGAAACCAACGAAGAGGGCCTGCGCAACCGCAGCCTCAAGATCGCAGCGCTGCAGAAGACGCTCAGAACCCCGCGCATTCATGGCGATCCCGAAGGCGACCTGCTCGTCGTCGGCTGGGGCAGCACCAAAGGCGTCATCGAGGAGGCCGTCGATCGGTTGCGCGACGAAGGCTGCAGAGTGTCGTCGCTGCATCTCACGTTCATCCAACCGATGCCGTCCGGGATCGGCGCAATCCTGAAGCGCTTCGGGCGTGTGATGACGGTCGAGGGCAACTGGGCCGACCGCCTCGACGACGAGCTAATCGACGCCGACAACCGGCGCTACTCCGCGCTGGCGATGATGCTGCGCTCGCGCTACCTCGTCGACGTCGATTGCTGGACGCAGTCGCGCGGCCAGCCGATCAAGCCCGGCGCGATCGTCGCGGTATTGCGCGCGAAGCTCGCCGAGGCGCTTCCCGCGGGAGATTAGCCATGACGATGCCGGTCACTCAGTGCCTGCTGAAGCTGCACGAGGCGCAGCATAGCCTCGAGGACTACCAGGGCGGGGTGCCGCGCTGGTGCAGCGGCTGCGGCGACAACGCGATCCTCGCCGCGGTG
>DATKMY010000015.1:0-14817 GCA_035541655.1 Casimicrobiaceae bacterium
CTCGAGCTTCATCGGCGGCACCGTGGCGATCATGGTGCTGGCCGCGCTCGCGCCCGCGCTCGGACAGGTGGCGCTGCTGTTCGGGCCGGCGGACTACACCGCGCTGATGATGTTCGGATTCGTGTGCGTGAGCTTCGTCACCACGGGAAGCCTGATCAACGGCCTCGCGATGTGCATGATCGGCGTGCTGCTCGGGCAGATCGGCACCGACGTCAACAGCGGCCAGGAGCGCTATACGCTGGGCCTCCCGTTTCTCGTCGACGGCGTGAGCCTGGTGAGCGTCGCGCTCGGCTGCTTCGGCATCGCGGAAATCACGAAGAACCTCGACAGCCGCGAAGATCGCTCGCCGTTCAACGGCAAGATCCATCTGATTCCGACCTGGGCGGAGTTCAAGCGCATCATCCCGAGCGCGCTTCGCGGCAGCGTGGTCGGATCGGCGCTCGGCATCCTGCCCGGCGGCGGTCCATCGATCGCTCAGTTCGCTGCTTACGCGCTCGACAAGAAGGTGAGCAAGTACAGGCACGAGATCGGCTCGGGGGCGATCGAGGGCGTCGCCGGCCAGGCCGCGGCCGACGAGGCTGCCGCCCGCACGAGCTTCATTCCGCTGATGAGCATCGGCATCCCCGAGAACGCGGTGATGGCTCTGATGATGGCCGCGTTCATCATCAAGGGGATTCAGCCGGGACCCAACATGATCGCGGGCCACCCTGACCTCTTCTGGGGTCTGGTGGCGAGCATGTGGGTTGGAAACTGCTTCCTCCTTATCCTGAACGTGCCGCTGGTTCGCTACTGGCTCTCGGTATTCAAGATTCCGTACAACGTGCTCTTTCCGTGCATTCTCTTTTTCGTCTGCATCGGCACCTTCAGCGTCAACAACAGCCTCGAAGACGTTCTAGTCACGGCTACGTTCGGCCTGCTCGGCTATGTTTTCCTGCGCCTCGAGCTCGACCCCGCGCCGCTGATGCTCGGCTTCATCCTCGGACCGATGCTGGAGGAGAACTTCCGGCGCGCGCTGCTCCTGAGCCGCGGCAGCTTCGCGACCTTCGTCACGCGGCCGATCGCCGGAACGCTGATCGGGCTGGTCACGCTCTTCGTCATTTGGCAGATCGCGACATTCTTCCTGCGGCCGAAGAAAGCGGATGTCGTTCCTCGCGCATCCGAAGACGAAGCGGCGAAGGCGACCTTGGCGAGGCGGAACGCGCCGAGCGGCGCAGCGTCACGCTGAGGAGCCCGGCCTCGCGGCGAAGAACTTTCGATCAAGCGAATCCGGTCGGTTTGAACCGGCGTGCGAGCAGATAGCCCTTGCGCGCGCGATGCAGCCGATGCTTCGCGAGCTCGTCGCCCTCGATCGTCAGCTCGGCGTCCTTCCCGCGCTGCGTTCCTCGCAGAGCGACCTCGTCGGGCAAGGCGAGCGCCACGGCCGCAAGACGGTCTCCATCGTCGAGCCGCACGATCATCACGCCGCGGCCGCGTTCCATCGTGCGCATCTCGTCGAGCGCGAACACGAGAAGCTTTCCCTTCTCGGACAGCGCAGCGACCTGCTTCTTCCCTTCTGTCACCAGGACGGGGCGAAGCGGCGTCTCTTCGGGTTGCAGCGTCATGAACGCCTTTCCTGCCTTGACCCGCGACACCATGTCTTCGAACGTCGCCACAAAGCCGTAGCCGCCGCTTCCCGCGACGAGATATTTGCTGTCCGGCTCGCCGGCGATCGCCTGGGCGACGTTCGCGCCTGATTGAAGCTCGATCAGCGTGGTAACCGGGACGCCGTCGCCGCGCCCGCCGGGGACGTCGGACGCGCGGATCGTGTAAGCCCTTCCGCGCGTATCCAGGACGACCACCGGATGGATCGTGCGCGTTTCCATCACCGCGAGCGCGGCATCGCCGGCCTTGTAGGTGAATTGCGTCGCGTCGAGACCATGACCCTGGCGCGAGCGGATCCATCCGTTGCGCGACAGCGTGATCGTCACGGGCTCGTCAGGCACGGTGCGCGTGACCGCCGGCGACGCGGCCGCCTCGATCAGCGTGCGACGTGCGTCGCCATATTTCGCCGCGTCGGCCTCGACCTCGGCGATGATCAAGTCGGAAAGCGCCTTTTCGTCGCCCAGCACACGCTTCAGACCCTTGCGCTCGGTGTTGAGCGACTTGAGCTCATCCTCGATCCTGATGCCCTCGAGGCGGGCGAGCTGGCGCAGCCGGATCTCGAGGATGTCGTCGGCCTGGATCTCGGTGAGCGCGAAGGCCGCCATCAGCTCTGCCTTCGGATCATCCGCCCTGCGAATGATGCGAATCACCTTGTCGATCGCGAGCAGCGCTTTGAGCCGTCCTTCGAGGACGTGGATGCGGCGGTCGACTTCTCCCAAACGGTGCTTCGTGCGACGGGTGACGGTCGCGAAGCGGAACGCGATCCACTCGTCGATCGTCTGTTTCAGGTTCTTCGAGCGCGGACGGCCGTCGCGCCCGAGCATCACCAGGTTCACCGGCAGCGTGCTCTCCAGACGGGTGTTCGCGAGCAGCAGGTCCACGAGGTCCTGCGGATTCTGTCGGCTCGAGCGCGGCTCGAACACGAGGCGGACCGGCGAGGATTTGTCGGACTCGTCGCGCATCGCGTCGAGCGCGTCGGCGAACAGCGCCTTCATGTTGGCCTGGTCCTGCGACAGCGACTTCTTGCCTTCCTTTGGCTTGGGATTGACGACCCGCTCGATATCCTCCTGCACCGCTTTCGACGACACGCCGAAGGGCAGCTCGATGAAGGCGATGCGCCACTGGCCGCGCGCGAGCTCCTCGACCGTCCACCGGGCGCGCACACGCAGGCTGCCGCGCCCGGACTCGTAGACGCTGCGGATATCTTCGTTCGACGAGATGATCTGGCCGCCGCCGGGGAGATCGGGCCCTGGAACCATGCGCAGCAGCTCGGCAATGCCGATCGACGGCTTGCGGATGGTGGCGACGATCGCTCGTGCGAGTTCGCGCAAGTTGTGCGGCGGAATGTCGGTCGCCATCCCGACGCCGATGCCGGACGCGCCGTTCGCGAGCAGCATCGGGAGCCGCGCGGGAAGGAGCTTCGGTTCCCTGAAGGCGCCGTCGTAGTTGGGCGCGAAGTCGACCGTATCCTGTTCGATCTCGGCGAGCAGCAGCTCGGCGATCGGCGTCAGCCGGCATTCGGTATAGCGCATCGCCGCGGCGTTGTCGCCGTCGCGCGAACCGAAGTTCCCCTGTCCGTCGATCAGCGGATAGCGAAGCGTGAAATCCTGTGCCTGGCGCACCAGCGCGTCGTACGCCGCGACGTCGCCGTGCGGATGGTACTTGCCGAGCACGTCGCCGACGACGCGCGCCGACTTGACGTGCCGCGTCGGCGCATGGAGACCGAGTTCGTGCATCGCGTAGAGAATGCGGCGCTGCACCGGCTTCTGGCCGTCGGCGACGTCGGGGAGAGCGCGCCCCATGACGACGCTCATCGCGTACTCGAGATAGCTGCGCTCCGCGAAGTCCGCGAGCGGCAGCGACTCGCCGTCGTCGCGACTGCGCGCGTCGTCGCGACCGGGCGGCGGGGGCGGGCCGCCGGCCGTTAGGTCGGCGGCGGGCAGGGCGGGCAGCGCTTCTTCCGTGGCCTCCGCCGAAAACAGCTCTCCGCTCAACCCGTCCACATTCGCCGTCTGGCGGGCGGCGGTTTTCGATCGCGTTCCGGGATTGCGGCGCGTCGCCATCGCAGTCGAGGGTTATCGAAACGGGCGCACGTGCGCCGTCACACGTCGACTTCGACGCGGTTGCCGTACTCTTCCATCCATTCACGGCGGCTCGCGGCCTCGGCCTTGCCCATCAGCTTGGCGAAGACGCGTTGCGCTGCCAGCGCATCGTCGCGCTCGACGCGAACCGCCACGACGCGCCGTGTCTCGGGATTCATCGTCGTCTCCCAGAGCTGCTCCGGATTCATCTCCCCGAGACCCTTGAAGCGCCCCACCGACCACGAGCCGGCCTTCACGCCTTCCTTCGTCAGCCGATCCTCGATCACGGCGAGCTCGGCGTCGTCGAGCGCGTACAGCTTGCGCGCCGGGCGCTTGCCCGAGGCGGGAACGTCGACGCGATAGAGCGGCGGGTGGGCGACGCAGATGTGGCCGCCTTCGACGAGCCGCGGAAAGTGCCGGAAGAATAGCGTCAGAAGCAGCACTTTGATGTGGCTGCCGTCGACATCGGCGTCGGCCATGATGATGATCTTCGAGTAGCGTAACGCGGAAAGGTCGGGCGCGCCGTCTGGCTCGTGCGGATCGACGCCGATCGCCACGGCGATGTCGTGAATCTCGCTGTTCGCGAAGAGCCGATCGCGGTCGACCTCGAAGGTATTGAGCACCTTGCCGCGGAGCGGAAGGATCGCCTGATACTGCTTGTCGCGCGCGAGCTTCGCGGATCCGCCTGCGGAATCGCCTTCGACGAGGAACACTTCGCGGCGCGTGACGTCGTCCGACTCGCAGTCCGTGAGCTTGCCGGGCAGCACCGCGACGCCCGAGCCCTTTCTCTTCTCGACCTTCTGCGCGGACTTGATCCTCGTCAGCGCCTGAGCGATCGCGAGCTCCGCGATCCGCTTGCCGTAGTCGACGTTGCCGTTGAGCCAGACTTCGAGCGGGTCCTTGAGGATCTGCGCGATAAGTTTCAGCGCATCGCGACTCGTGAGCTTCTCCTTGACCTGCCCCTGGAACTGCGGGTCGAGAATTCGCGCCGACAGCACATAGCGAAGCTTCGCCGAGATGTCCTCTGTCTGCAGCCGCACGCCGCGCGGCAGGAGTCCGTGGTGCTCGACGAACGACTTGACCGCGTCGAACAGGCCGGCGCGCAGGCCCGCTTCGTGCGTGCCGCCTGCCGCGGTGGGAATGAGGTTCACGTAGCTTTCGCCTTCACCCCGGCCTTCCTCGTACCAGGCGAACGCCCACGCAGCGCCTTCACCCTCGGCGAACGTGTCGCCCTCCTTGGGTTTGCCGTAATACATCTCGCCTGCGAAGATCGGCGCGACCGGCTGCTCGCCTTCGGCGAGCTCCGCGAGGTAGCCCTCGAGTCCGTCCGGATACGACCAGGTCTGAGTCTTGCGTTCCTTGCCCTTCTCGACATGAAGGGTCACTTTCACGCCCGGGAGCAGCACGGCCTTGGCGCGCAGGAGGCGCGTGAGGTCGGGGAGCGAAACGTTCGGCGCATCGAAGTATTTCGGATCGGGGTGAATGCGCAGCATCGTGCCGGTGTTCCGCGGTCCGCACGCGCCGACGACCTTCAGCTTCTCCGCGACGTCGCCGCCCGCGAAGACGATCCGGTGGATCTTGCCCTCACGCTTGACCTCGACCTCCAGCCGCGTCGACAGCGCGTTGGTCACCGAGACGCCGACGCCGTGCAGACCGCCCGAGAACGCGTAGGCGCCGCCGCCGCCGCGCTTGTCGAACTTGCCGCCTGCGTGGAGGCGCGTGAAGACGACTTCGACCGTCGACACCTTCTCCTCGGGATGGGGGCCGACAGGGATGCCGCGTCCGTCGTCGTCGACCGTTACCGACTGGTCGGCATGGACCGTGACGTCGATGCGCGTCGCATGGCCGCCGAGCGCCTCGTCGGCGGCATTGTCGATCGCCTCCTGGACGATGTGCGTGGGGTCCGCCGTCCGTGTGTACATGCCGGGTCGCTCGCGGACGGGCTGCAGGCCCTTGAGTACACGGATGGAAGCTTCTTCGTATTTGCCCGTAACCAAGATTTTCCTTTCGATACGGCGGCGCATGCGGTTCCCGGCCCGCGCCACGCTCACCGATACTACCGTGTCCAACGCGCTGGCGACGCTACGGATCGATTGTCAGCGCCCTACGCAACTCGTCGCGTTCGCTGTCGCCGAGCGCGGGACTGAAGTGCAGCACATGCCCGAGGATGTCGCCGGTCCCGAAATAATCCCGCGCGCACGCGACATGGATGAAGCCCGAAGGGCTGAACTGTCCTTCTTCGTAGAACACCAGACGAATGCGCCACGCCCCCCGCGGGATCGGCTGCCGACAGTGCCTGCAGGTCGCCTGTCCCTTCGCGTGCTCCGCGCCGTCGATCCGCGGCAGTCGAGGCTGTAAGAGGCTCGAGCGCGCCGCGCGCTCGAGCGCTTCGGCTTGGCGATCCGGCACGGCGCCGGACGACCGCTCGAGTGTCTCGAGCAGCGACTCAGGTCGCTTGTAGGCCGCGCACAGAGGGTGGAACCATAGCGTTGCCTCGCCGCCCGCAAAGGGGTTGGAGATGCGCTCGCCGAAGCGGAGCTCGCCGCGTTGCAGCGCGCGACCGCAGCCACGGCACTTGGAGCGGCCGCTTGCGGCAGGCTCGAAGACGTGGGGCATAGGGTGACTATACGCGTCGCTGGTCGGCCGTTCGATGGCACTCTGCAAGCCGAAACGACTCCGCCACGGTGTCCGAGCCCCCGGCTGGAACGGGGACTCCCGTCGCGCGAGTCTCGGCCGCTCCGACGTGCGCTCTCGTATTAAGATGATCGAGCAAGCACCGTGACCACCATCGGACTGGACTGCGCTTCACGCGCGGTCTTTCGCCAAAGGGGGGATTCTCATGCTCGGCAATCGGATCCGCGCGTCGATCGGCGCGCTCGGTTTTTTCGCGGCGCTCGGCGCAGCCTCGCCGTCCGTTCTTGCGCAGGCTGCCTGGCCAGGCAAGGCGATCGTCTATGTGGTTCCATTCGCGCCCGGCGGAAACACTGATGTGCTCGCGCGCATCATCGGCCAGAAGCTCTCGGTGGAGCTGGGCCAGCCCGTCGTGATCGAGAACAAGCCAGGCGCGGGCGGCAACATCGGCTCCGATTTCGTCGCGAAAGCCAAGCCGGATGGCTACACGATCCTCGGTGGGACGATCAGCTCGCATGCGATCAATCCGAGCGTCTATCCGAACATGCCCTACGACGCCGTCAAGTCGTTCGAGCCGGTGATCCTGATCGGCAGCAGCCCGCTCGTGCTATGCGCGGGCGCCAACACGCCGTACAAGACGCTGAAGGACGTGATCGACGCTGCGAAGGCAAAGCCGGGAACCATCACGTTCGCGTCGCCGGGCAACGGCACGTCGCCGCATCTCGCGGGCGAGCTTCTCAAGACGACCGCGCAGATCGACCTTACGCACGTTCCGTACAGGGGCAGCGGCCCCGCACTCGCGGACGTGATCGGCGGCAACGTGCCGCTGATGTTCGACACAATGCTGGTCGTCGGCAGCAACGTGAAGGCCGGCAAGTTGCGGCCGATCGCGGTGGCGTCGCCGAAGCGAATTGCCAGCTTGCCGAACGTCCCGACGATCGCCGAAGCGGGGTTGCCAGGCTTTGTCGTCGTGTCGTGGCAGGCCATCTTCGCCCCCGCGCGTACGCCGAAGCCGATCGTGCAGAAGCTCAACGCCGAGCTGGCGAAGGTCATCAGGATGCCGGACGTCCAGGCCAGGCTCGACGAACTTGGCGTCGATCCGGCCGCAGGCCCGCCGGAGCAGCTCGCGGAGTTTCAGAAGGCCGAGATCGCGAAGTGGGCGAAAGTGGTAAGAGCGGCCAATGTGAAGGTCGAGTGAGGCGAGGCGGGCGGGCGAGAAGCGAGCCAAGGCGCGAAGCGCGCGTCGCCGAGCGAGCGAGGGCGGCCAGCTCTAGACGAGCGATATTGGAGGGCGTCAAAAAGGGGCCCCCGTGTGTAGCGAGGCCCTGCGCCCGCCGTATACTCCTGGATTGCCTATCGCCGACGCTGCTTCGGCGAGCGCCAATGGCGGATCAGCAGGTAGCCGCCGATCATCCCGCCCAGGTGCGCGAAGTGCGCGACACCCTCGGCGGAGCCCGTCACGCCAAGCAAGAGCTCGATCGCGCCGTACAGCGTTGCGAACAGCCATGCCGGCATTGGAACGGGAGGGATGAGCAACACGACGATGCGCGTCGGAAAATACATCGCGAACGCGAGCAGCAGGCCGAAGACCCCGCCCGACGCACCGATTGCCGGAACGTCGCTGCCCGAGAGCGCCGCGAATCCGAGCTGCATCGCCGCCGCGGAGAGCACGCTGACGACGTAGTAGAGAAGGTAGCGCTGTGGTCCCCAGACACGCTCGAGATCGGCGCCGAACATGTAAAGACCGAGCATGTTGAAGAACAGGTGCGTAAGGCTCCCGTGCAGGAACGCGTAGGTCAACGGCTGCCATGGGGCGAACAGCGTCCCGAGTGGCCACAGCGCAAAGTGCTCCACCAAGCCGTCGCCACCGACGATTTCGAACAGAAAGGCCGCGACGTTCGCGGCGATCAGCGCTTTGGTGACCGGCGGGATGCGGAACATGGGCTCGAAGTGATCGCCAGCGCGTGCGTTCACCAACCGCTGAATCGCCTCCACACGGTTAGCTCGCCGCTCGCGCCGAGCGCATGGTACTCGGAGAACTGCGCTCCCGTTGCGCACGCGTGATTGGGAAGGATGCGCAGCCTCGTCCCGACCGGGAAGCGTGCGACCACGTCGTCCGTGCCGGCGTTCGATCCACGATCGACTGCCGAGAGAATTCCGTGCTCCTGGTTGGCGTCGGCAAGCACATAGCGCTCGAGCGGCGCGCCGTCGAGAGTGCAGGGTTGCCCGTATCCGAAATCCCGGACCTGCCTGGAGGTGCCGCGATCGCGGCTCATCGCCATCCATCCGGCATCGACGATCACCCACCCTTTTTCCGGCTGGTGGCCGATGACGGTGGTGACGACGCTCAACGCGATGTCGTCGATCGAGCACACGCCGACGTTGCGCATCACCAGATCGAAAAATACATAGACGCCTGCGCGGACCTCGGTGACGCCGTCGAGCCTTGCGGCCGACAGCGCAGTGGGCGTCGAGCCGACGCTCACCGCAGGGCAGGGGACGCCGGAGGCGCGCAGGCGTTGCGCGGCACGCACGCAGCCCGCGCGCTCTTGTTCGGCGAGCGCGGCGAGTGCTTCGCGAGTGTCGAGTTCGTAGCTCGCACCGGCGTGCGTCATCGCTCCGCCGACAGCGATTCCTCCGTCGCGGAGGATCGTACCCACCTGCAGCAGCGCATCCTGCTCCGGCGCGATGCCGCAGCGATGCCCGTCGGTGTCGACCTCGATCCAGACTTCAAAGCGCTCCCCGTGCGTGCGGCAGGCCTCGACGATCGCCGTTGCTGCGGCGGCATTGTCCACGACGATCTTCAGGTCGCATCCCTGCTTCCGCAGCGCCATCGCTCGGTCGAGCCTCGACGGCGCGATGCCGACGGCGTAGAGGATGTCGGTCACCCCGGCCGCATGGAATTCTTCCGCCTCCTTGAGCGTCGAAACCGTGATTCCTTGTGCGCCGGCGGCGAGTTGCGCTCGGACGACATCGATGCATTTCGACGTCTTCACGTGCGGCCGGAACCGGACACCGAGGTCGTTCATGCGCCGCTGCATCGATACGATGTTGCGTTCCATGCGCCCGCGATCGATCAGTGCGGCGGGCGTATCGAGCGTGTCGAGAGTCATCGGGCTGCCCGGTGACGGGTTGCGAGCGGAAAGAGGCGAAAGACGTCCCCTCCGCATGGTACGCGATTGGCACAGCAGTGCGTGGCGGGCGGTGGCGCCGGGGGCCCTCCTGAGCGAGGGTCGCGCGCGATTTCCCTGCGTGCCTCCGGCAGGCCAGTCGCTCGGCGCCCCGGATCCGGAACTGCGAGAGTCCAGGTAAGAAGGCGCCGAGCGAATCCGACGGGCCGGTGCCGGAGGGCTGAGCGCCTACATGGCAATCAGCGACGACGGTGTACCCGCCCGCGACACGCAAATCGGCCGATTGTTTCCAAGGAGCTTGTCGCAAGAGGCGACCGCCGTCTTGTAGCGGGAGACCTCATTGGTGATGGCCTGCCGCTCCTGCGGGGAGAGATTTTCGCGCCTGACCGGCGAACCCCATCCGGCCTCGGACGCGCACATGTCGCGCAGACTCGACATCTCCGATTTGCAGGCCGCCATTTTCCTCTGCTGTGCGGCGGTTGCGGCCTCATCGACGGCGGCGGCTTGGGCCACGGCGGATGCCGTGCCGATCGCCAACGCAATGGTTGCGAAACACACGGGACCAAGCGAGCGCAGGTGAACTTTGGACATGAGCATGTGAATCCTCCGTGGTTCGTTGCAGTCCGACGACCACTCGCAAAACACCGCCGCCGCCGACCGTCCGCGCCGGATGGCGAAGGGAAGCGACGTGGCGAATTGTCTGCGGCACGTGGGCGATTGCTTCGACCGCAGTGGTGCGTGCTGCGTTCATTCCGGCGCCGAGACCCCGTGGATCCGCGCTCGCCAGGATCGCTCGCTCGAGACGAAGATCCCGCCCCGTCCTCTGGCGTCGACGACTGCGCTGTGCCAGTGTGCAACATTTACACGATGCGACAGCGATTCGTCAGGCCCGAAGACGAACGCGTGGCGGGCATGCGACGTGACGATTGAAGGGCACGAAAGCTGTCCCAGCATGCAACGAAGGTTTCGATCGGCTGTCCAACCCACACGCGCCGCGGCCGGTGGAGAAGGGAAGGGATTTAGTTCAATCGATCGGTGGGTTGGACCGTCGCCGCGATCGAGAGGCACGAAGGCGCGTCATCCGTTGATGCACGTCAATCGAGCGAGGCACCCCGAGTCATGCATACCAACCCGAAGTTCTCTCGCCGTTCTCTCCTGAAATCGGTCGTCGTGCTCGCCGGCGCGACGACATGCGCCGGCTTGGCGTCGAACAGGGCGGCCTGGGCGCAAGCGAAGGCGTCCAAGGCTGCGATGAAATACCAGGATCAGCCGAACAAGGATCAGAAGTGCAGCAACTGCATGCAGTTCGTTGCGCCCGACAGCTGCAAGGTGGTCGACGGAAAGATCAGTCCCGATGGCTACTGCATCGCGTGGGTCAAGAAGGCATGACGTGCGCCGATACAGCCATAGCCCCTAACTTGGAGAAAGCGATGACTGCAAGACGGCACTCCCCGACGATCATAGGAAGCTGCTTCGCCGTTTTTGCGGCCTGTGCGCTCGCACAGACGCCTGCGCCAAGCGCCGCCGCCCCGGCAACGAGCACTACGCCGCCGGCAACAACAGGCGCTCCGGTGGCATCCGAGCAACACCCGACGCCGTCGACGGGTGCGCATGCGAAGACGCATCACGCGAAGACGCAGAGGGCAACGCACGCGGCACGTGCAAGCGAGTCGAAGGGCAGCATGCACGAAGACCCCTATCGCACGGCGCTCCGGCAATGCGTTCAGGGTCAGGAATCGCGACGCGATCAATGCCTCGACGCCGCGATCTCCCGCTATGGGAGGTCGTAGACCGTGACAGGATTCCGAAGCGCGACTCTTTCGAATGCCC
This sequence comes from Casimicrobiaceae bacterium, assembly GCA_035541655.1. Lineage (GTDB taxonomy): Bacteria > Pseudomonadota > Gammaproteobacteria > Burkholderiales > Casimicrobiaceae > CAIWHR01. Next base: position 11,315 of record DATKMY010000015.1, read on the forward strand.
GCCCGGGCTCGAGCTTCGATCGCCTCGGCTTTCGCGGGCCCCGATGTCGGTGCGTCAACCCGTGTTGCGCAAGCCCGCGGACACGCCGTTGATCGAAAGGTAGATCGCGCGCTTGACGCGATCGTCGGTCTGGCCTTGCCGGTGGCGCTTGATCAGCTCGACCTGCATGTGGTTCAGCGATTCGATGTAGGGGCGCCGTAGCCTGAGGTTGCGCGCGAGCTCCGGATTGGATTCGAGCAATGTGCGCTGTTCGCTGATCGCGAGCCAGTGCTTGAGCGTGAGCTCATATTCGGCGTTGATCCTCGCAAATATCGCCTTGGCGCCCTTGCCGTTCGCGAGTCCGGCGTAACGACCCGCAACCGCCATGTCGGTCTTCGCGAGCACCATCTCCATGTTCGACGTCAGCGCGTGGAAGAAAGGCCACTGCGCGAGCATCGATCGGAGCAGGGCGAGTCGCCCCGAACGCGCGCGCGCCGAGGGTGCCGCCTTGAAATACGTGTCGACCCCGCTGCCGAATCCGAACCAGCCCGGCAGCAGCGCGCGGCACTGGCCCCACGAAAACACCCAGGGAATCGCGCGCAGATCCTCGATCCGGCCGAGCGCGCGACGGCTCGCGGGCCTGCTGCCGATGTTCAATTCGGTGATCTCGACGATCGGCGTCGCGCTGAAGAAGTATTCGGCGAAGCCCTCCGTCTCGTAGACGAGCGCGCGATAGGCGCGGTAGGAGTTTTCCGCAATCTCCGCCATCGCAGCGTCGAAATCCTCCTGCATCGGAGCGTTCCCGGGCGGCAGCAGGCTCGAGCGCAGCACGGCGCTGACGAGCTGCTCGAGGTGCAGCTCGCCGACGCGCGGGTCCGCGTACTTGGAATGGATGATCTCCCCTTGCTCGGTGACGCGAATCTGGCCGCGCACGCTGCCCGGGGGCTGCGCGAGTATCGCATCGAAGCTCGGTCCGCCGCCGCGACCGACGGATCCGCCGCGGCCGTGGAAGAGGCGCAACTGCACTCCGTGCTCGTCGAACAGGGCCGCGAGGCGCTGCGTGGCGCGGTAGAGGTGCCAGTTCGATGCGAGGAAGCCGCCGTCCTTGTTGCTGTCCGAGTACCCGAGCATCACCTCCTGCAAAGGGCGACCGCCGGCGCTGCCGATCAGCAGGTGGCGCAGTCCTGGGTGCGCAAGCAGATCGCGCATGATCGAAGGCGCATGCTCGAGATCGCCGATCGTCTCGAACAGCGGCACCGCCATCAGCGCGCAACAGCGGAGCTCCGTGCCCGTCAGGAGCCCCGTTTCCTTTTGCAGCAGCGCGACCTCGAGGAGATCGGACAGCGACTCCGTGTGCGAGACGATGTGACGTTCGATCGCGGCCGGGCCGAATTGCGCGCGGAGCTCGCGCGCGGCGTCGAAGACGGCGAGCTCGACTCGAGTCTGCTCGCGGTACGAAAGGTGCGGCGACCACAGCGGCCGCGTGTGCGCGAGTTCGTGCGAGAGAAGCTTGACCCGCTCCGCTTCCGACAGGCGGCCGTAGTCGGGGCAGACTTCGGCTGCCGCCAGCAGATCGGCGACTGCCGCCCCCAGCACTTCCGAGCTCTGGCGAAGGTCGAGCGAGGCGCCGTGAAATCCGAACACGTCGACCGAGTGCTGCAGCGGCCGGAGCCGCTCCCTCGTGAGGCTTCGATTTCCCTGGCGATCGAGCGCCTCGAAGATCGTCCGCAGATCGAAGGCGAATTCCGCGGCGTTCGCATACGCCGACGCTTCGCCGAGTGCCGGCCGCGCGTGCACTGCCACGGCGAGGCGCTGCGCGGTGGCGGTTAGGCGCGCGTAGACGCCGGTCAGCGCCCGGCGGTATGGCTCGTCTGAGCGCTGGTCGTCGCGGTCAGGGCTGCGGGCCGCGAGCTCCGCTAGAGCAGCCCCCGTTTCCGCGTGCCGTCCGGAGATCGACAGCTCCGCGCCGAGCGCGTGGACCTCCCGCAGGTAGTGATCGAACATGACCGACGCGTGCTCGCGAAGCGCGGCGGTCATGGTCGCCGCGTTGACGTGCGGATGGCCGTCGCGGTCGCCGCCGATCCACGACCCGAGCCGGAGGAACGGCTCCACCGGACTGCCGAGCCGCTCTTCGAGCATCGCGTAGATCCGCGGCATCCGGGGAATGAACGTGTTGCGCCAGTAGCCGAGCGCGTTGCTGATCTCGTCGCTCACCGTAAGCTTGCGCGGTCGCAGCATCCGCGTCTGCCACATCGTGGCGATCCTCGTCGCGATCCTCGCGTCGATGGTCGCACTCCCGCCGCGGTCGATCGAAGTCGCGCTCGCCTCGCGCGCATCGATGAGGCGCGCAATTTCGCGCTCGATGTCGAGAATGCTCTTGCGCCTCACCTCGGTCGGGTGAGCGGTCAGCACCGGCATGACGCAAGCGTGACGCAGCAGCGCACGGATCTTCGCTGTCGACAGGCCGTTCGCGGCGAGATGCGAGAAGGTTTCCTCGAGGCTGCCGTTGAACGCGGTCGGATCGGCAAGCCGCAGCGCCCGGATCTTGTCCTGGTCCTCGGCGATGTTGACGAGCTGGGAGAAGTAGCTGAACGCGCGCACGACGCTGACGGTCTCTCCGGGCGAGAGCTTGCCGTAGAGGCGCTCGAGGCTGCGCGCGTCCTGCGCCGATTCGGTTCGCGAGAATCGCATCGCGGCCTGACGGATGGCTTCGACGGTGTCGTATAGGCGCTGGCCGCCGTAGTGCTTGAGCGTCTCTCCGAGAAGGCGGCCGAGGGAGCGTATGTCCTCGCGCAACAGAGGTACGTCGTCTTGCGTCATGGGGAACCGGGATGATCGCACATGGACGCTCGCACGGGCGCTGAGCGCCCGGGCCCGATGGTCTTGCAATCGACGACGCCTCGCAGGGAGCGGCAGTCACTGCCTCGTCAGCCGCTGGGGCGCGGCGGCCATGGCGTCGGCGCCCCGTGCGGAATCGTCCCGGAGCCGGGCGAGCGGCGGCGATGCGTAGAGATCACTCGTTCCCGAGGAATTCACCTCGCCCGTACAGCAGCGGCGGCTTTTACGGAAGGTCTCGATCGGTCCCGATACTGTCGCTCGCGGCTTTCGCGGCCCTTGCTCGAAACTTGCGCTCTTGGTTCGGGCGAGAACGGAGAAAAATCCCGCGCTTGAGAAAATTACTTCGTGCCCTTTGCGAAGATCTCGCGATCCGAGATCGATACGCGGCTTGCGCACGCGGCCGCTCCGCATGGTCATAGCCGCTGCGATCGGCTACGCTCTCGCGCTCGAGGAGGATGAACGCCATGGGTGCAGTGACGGAGGTGAGAGTCCCCGACATCGGAGATTTCAAGGAGGTGCCGGTGATCGAGGTGCTGGTGAAGGCAGGCGACAGCGTGAAAGCGGAGGAGGCGCTGGTGACGCTGGAGTCGGACAAGGCGACGATGGAGGTGCCGGCGCCGGCGGGAGGGCGGGTGGCGGAGGTGGTGGTGAAGGTTGGGGACAAGGTGTCGGAGGGGAGCCTGATC
>DATKMY010000016.1:0-21078 GCA_035541655.1 Casimicrobiaceae bacterium
CGATGATGATCCGGAAAAGGGTGCTCGACCGCGCTGACGCCGAGCGCATTCAGCTGGGCGAAGAAGCGTGTCGGATCCCCGATCCCAGCGACGGCGTGCACGCCCTCCCCGAGAAACGCGGAAGGCGGAGCCGTTGCGCGCTGATCGCCGACTTGGACGAACTCGCTCGCGTCGAGCGTCATCGCGAGCGCATCCCGCCGCAGCGGAGCCGCGCGGGTTGCCTCCGTCGCGAGCATGACGACCGCGTCCACCTCGTCGAGCCTCGCCGGCGGCTCGCGCAGGGGCCCCGCCGGAAGCAGCCATCCGTTGCCCAGGGCACGCTCCGCATCGACGACGGCGATCTCGAAGCTGCGCTCGAGGCGATAGTGCTGCAGGCCGTCGTCGGCGACGACAACGTCGCATTCGGGATGACGTTCGAGCAGTGCGCGGCCCGCGGCGACGCGATCGCGAGCGACCGAGACGACGCAGCCAGCGCGGGCAAGCAGCAGTGGCTCGTCGCCGACTCGCCGTGGATCGTCGTGCGCGCCCACCAGGATCGGCGCATCGTCGCCGCGGTCGCGGCCGTAGCCGCGGCTCACCACGCCCGGATGGAATCCGCGCGCCGCGAGCGCGCGGACGAGCGCCGCGACGAGCGGCGTCTTGCCGCTGCCGCCGACCGTGATGTTGCCGACGACGACCACCGGCACCGGAAGCGCCTCGCGCCGGCGCAGTCCGGTGCGATAGAGCGTGCGCCGCAATGCCACGGCCGCACCGAAGGCGAGCGACAGCGGAAAGAGCGCGACGGTGAGAGGCGAAGGCCGCGGCGAATACCAGTCGGCGACGAGGCTCATTGCGCTTCGTTCCGCGCTTCGCGCTTCGGGGCAGTTCGCCCTTGGGAGCGGCCCTGCGGGCTCATTGGACTTCCCTCCGCGCTTCGCGCTTCGGGGCAGTTCGCCCTTGGGAGCGGCCCTGCGGGCTCACGGGCAGGCGTGTTCCAGAGACGCGGTCAGCCCGTCATTTGGGCGACGGCGACTGCGTCGCGAACGTGATGTGGACGTAGCCTGCCATCCGCGCCGCCTCCATCACGTGGATCACCGACTGGTGGGTCGCGTTGGCGTCGGCGTTGATGATCACCACCGGCTCCTTCGCGTCGCCCGCGGCTTTCCTGAGCGCGTCGGCGAGCGCGGCCGCGGTCGTGAACGTGAAGACCGTCTTGTCGATCAGATAGCGGCCCTGCGCATCGATGCCGACGTTGATCTCTTTGGGCCGCTGCTTCATCTGGTCGGCATCGGCCTCGGGCAGCGTGATCTGCAGCTCCGCCACACGCTGGTACGTCGTCGTCACCATCAGGAAGATCAGGATGACGAGCAGCACGTCGATCAGCGGGATGAAGTTGATCTCGGGATCGTCCCTCCCCCTGCTTCCGCGGAGATTCATGCCGGCACTACTTGCGTTCGCCCTGGGCGAAGTCAACGAGCCGGATCGCCTGCTGCTCCATCTCGACGATGAAACCGTCGACCCTCGAGCGGAAATAGCGGTAGAAGATCATGCTGGGGATCGCGACGATCAGCCCGAACGCCGTGTTGTACAGCGCCACCGAGATTCCGTGCGCGAGCTGGATGGGATTCGAGCCGGCCGCTGTCTGCGATCCGAAGATCTCGATCATGCCGACGACGGTGCCGAACAGTCCGAGCAGCGGCGCCATCGCGGCGATCGTGCCGAGCGTGGTGAGGAAGCGATCGAGGTCGTGCGTGACCACGCGCCCGACCTCTTCGATCACTTCCTTGATAACCGGACGCGGGCTCTTCACGTTGGCGAGGCCCGCGGCGAGAATCCTTCCGAGGGGGCCCTGCTGGGCCGTTCGCGTGATGAGCTCCGGCGTCGCGCCGTTCTGCCGATACTCGGTCAACACGCGATCGACGAGTCCCTGCGGCGCAACGACGCCCTGGCGCAGCGACCACAGCCGCTCGAGGATCAGCGCGAGAGCGATGATCGAGGCGAAGATCAGCGGCCAGATCGGCCAGCCGGCCGCTTGTACGATGGACCACACGGCGTGAGCGCTCCGTTACGAAAAGTGCCCGCAATGTAGCGTGGCGGCCCCGATTCGGCAAGCCGCGTCACGCTCGAGCACAGTGGCAGCGCTCTATGGACGGCGTCAGCATGGCGTCAGCCGGCTGCGAGAGCCGTAGGGTCGCGTTGCGCCGGTCACGATCGCTGCGCGTTCATTCCACGCCGCGGCGCCGATTCCGCTGGAAGCGTGAGCGTGGCCGTCACCGCGGCGCCCGCGAGTACGATCAGCCAGCAGAGATAGATCCAGATGAGGAACACCGGGAGAGCCGCGAGAGCGCCATAGACGACCTCGTAGGTCTGCACGTGCGTCAGATAGAGCGCGAAGCCGTGCTTCATACCCTCGAAGGCGAGCGCGGCAAGCAGCCCTCCGGCGAAGGCGTAGCGCCACGGCACGTGCCGCGCCGGGACGCTCTCATAGAGGAGAGTGAGCGCGAGCGTAGAGAAAGCGAGGGGCAGCATCGGCACGATCAGCGGCGCGACCGTCCCGTGCAGCGGCACCGCGGCGAGCGACTGGCTGACGAGCCATGTCGAGACGGAAATGCTCGCGCCGACGAGCACCGGTCCGAGGGTGGCACCCATCAGGTAGACGAACAGGCGCCGCGCGATCGAGCGCCGCCGCGGGACACCCCAGAGCGCGTTGATCTCGCGCTCGACGGTCGCAATCAGCATCGTCGCCGTCACGACGATGAACACGATCGACACGCCGGTCAATCCGGCCGCTTTCTCGGTGAATTCTCGAATGTGGGTGTGGACGACGGCGTTGGCGCTCTCGGGCAGCATGTGTTTCAGCAGGAACGCTTCTAGCGCGTCGAGCCATTGCTCGAACACGGGGAAGCGAGCGACGAATTCCAGCGCCAGCGTGGCGAGCGGGACGATTCCGAGCAGCGTCGTGAACGCGAGGCTGCCGGCGGTGCGCGCGAGCCCGATCTGCCGCGTCCGGGCGATGACCCGCAGGACGAACACCACGGGACCGACGACGGTGCGAGGCAGCCTCACGATGGCGTTTGCGATCCCGAACGAGCGGCCGGATTATCGCACGCAGCCCGGCGCGGGCCCGTTGCGTTCGTTGTAAGCTTGCGAACGGCTCGGGCGACCCAAACATGCGTTTCATCCGGGGCGCTGGGCACCGAACCATCCCGTGGGAGATTTCGATGGCTGAAACGGCAACTGCGTCCCCGCTCGAAACGGCGGTTCTCGGCGGCGGCTGCTTCTGGTGTGTCGAAGCGGTGTTCGACGAACTCGACGGCGTGCAGTCGGTCGAGTCCGGCTACGCCGGCGGCACGACGGCCAATCCGACCTACGAGCAAGTGTGCAGCGGCCGCACCGGACATGCCGAGGTCGTCCGCGTGCGCTTCGACCCGGCACGTCTCACGTTTCGCGATCTCCTCACGGTGTTCTTCGCGATCCACGACCCGACGACGTTCAATCGCCAGGGCAACGACGTCGGCACGCAATACCGCTCGGTGATCTTCTGCGAGACACCCGAGCAACGCGCGATCGCCGAGTCGGTCGTCGAAGAGTTGACCGCAGCCGGCCTTTGGGACGAGCCGATCGTCACGGAGATTGCCGACGCGGCGCCGTTCTACGAGGCCGAGCGCTATCACCAGGAGTACTTCGCCCGCAACCCGGGACAGGGGTACTGCACCGTCGTCGTGGCACCGAAGGTCGCCAAGTTCCGCAAGCACTTCACCGAGCGGCTCAAGCGGCGCGCGTAGCGGTTCGGGCGCGGCGCGCCTAGCGCGGGCCGTTGCGGTTCGCGACGAATCCGCAGGTGACGAGGCAGGTGCCGACGGACCAGAACACGGGTCCGATGCCGACGGAGGCGCCAACGGCGCCGAGCGCGAGCGGTACGCCGACCGACATCGCATTGACGAGCGACAAGCGCACGCCCGCCGCTTCACCCACGCGGCCGGGCGGCGCGTGCGTATGCAGCAGCGAGAGCACCATCGGCTGGCTGCTGCCGAGCCCCAGCCCGAGCGTGAACGACAGCGCGAGGAGCCCGAGCATGCTGGTCGACAGCGGATAGACGAGGAATACCGCTCCGCCGAGCAGCAGCGCGCCGGTGAGCACCTGGTGCTCGGTCAGCCGGCGCGAGATCCTGCCCATGAAAAAGCGCACCGCGAAGGTTGCCGCCGCGAACGAGGAGAGCAGAAGGCCGATCTCGGAGGCCGACAACCCGATTCGCTCGCCGTAGATCGGCACGAAGATCGAGTGGAGGTCCCAGCTCATCGAGAGCAGCGCATTGACCGCGAATACCCGGCGCAGCGTCCGGTGGCGCAGCAGCGCGAGGACGCCGCCGTGATGCGTCGTCGCCGCATGCGGTGGCCGCGTCGGAAGCTCGAAGCGGCGGCCCGACAAGGCCGTGATCGGAATCAGCGGGATCAACGCGAACACCGCGAAGGCCGCGCGAAAGCCGAAGTGATCGATCGCGAATCCCGCAACGAGCGGACCGATGAAGCCGGATACCGAGAAGCCGAGGGCGAGCAGCGTGAAGTTCCGCGTGCGCCTCTTCAACCCGCCGACTTCGCCGGTCGCGCTCTGCGCCGCCAGCTGAAACGCCATGAATCCCACACCCACCAGCGGAGCGCTCGCGAACAGCGCGATGAATCCGGGAAAAGCGATCGGAAGGATCGCCCCGGTCGCGATCAACCCCGATCCGATCCGCATCGGCCAGCGGTAGCCGATGCGATCGGAAACGCGTCCGGCGGCAACGGAGAGCAGCATCGGCAGCAGCGCGTAGAGCGCCATGAGCATGCCGACGGTGAACGGCGAGGCGCCCATCGACAGCGCGTCGAGCGAGACGATCACGCGGCTCCCGGTGAGGACCGAGTGATTCGCAATTCCGAGCAGGATCAGCGCCGCGAGCGTGCGCGTCGTACTTCGGTCGCCCCCCGTCACCTGGGCTCCTGGGCGGCCGGCCGCCGCTTCACGGCGCCAGCCGGTCGACGACCCATGCGGGTCGCTCACCCTGCGTTCGGCGATAGCGGATGCGGTCGTGGAGCCTCGACGCGCGGCCCTGCCAGAACTCGATCGCTTCGGGCATTAGGCGGTAGCCACCCCAGTGCGGCGGTCGCGGTACCGGAAGACTCGTGTCGCTGTAGCGATCGGCGAACTCTGCGAATCGCGTCTCGAGCACGGAGCGGCCGGCGATCGGCTGGCTTTGCGGGGATGCCCAGGCACCAAGCTGCGACGCGCGCGGGCGCCCGGCGAAGTAGGCGGCGGATTCGCCCGTATCGACCTGGCCGACGGCACCCTCGATGCGAATCTGCCGCTCGAGCTCCGGCCAGAAGAAAAGGAGCGCGGCGCGAGGGCGCGTCGCGAGCTCGCGGCCCTTGCGGCTCGCGTAGTTCGTGAAGAAGGTGAACCCGTGCTCGTCCGCGGCCTTCAGCAGCACGATGCGCGCCGACGGCCCGCCATCGGGCCCGACGGTGGCTAGCGTCATCGCGTTGGGTTCGGGCACCTGCGCATTGACGGCATCGGCGAACCACTGCTCGAACTGCCGGACGGGGTCGGGCGCGACGCTCGACTCGTCGAGCGTCGCCCGCATGTACTCGGTGCGGAGGTCGTCGATTTTCACTGGGACGAGGACGACTGGGCCGCGCCGCGCGGACGCGGCAGCGGGCGCCACGACGCGATTCTACCTCGTTCGGCGCCGAGGCCCCCGGAGACTACTGCGGAAAGCGCTTCTCGTATTCGGCGGCGATCCGCTTGAACGATCCGTCGGCCTTCATTGCGTCGAGCGCACCGGCGAGCGCCTTGACGACCGCGCGATCGGTCTGCGGACTGCACGCGAGGAACAGGGGCTCTTCGCCGGCGATGAACACAAGCTTGATGTCGCTCACCTTCACGGCCTTTGCGACGGCGCGACCGGAGTACAGGTTCGTGATCCAGAGATCGATATGCTCCGGATTGTCGCGCGGCAGGAGAAGGCGCTGCGGATTCTGCGCGTCTTCGAGGAATGCGCGCACGTCGGGAACGCCGTTGTCGCGCAGGAACTCGCCCTTCGGATCGCGGGACACGGCGCCGATCCGGTAGGGGGCCAAGTCCTTGAGCGCTCGTATCGTCGGCGTGAAGTCGGCTCTGCCATAGACGGCCCAAAGGTTCGTCGCGATCGGGCCGACCCAGGCGAAGAGGCGCTCGCGGTTCTCGAGGCGCGGCGTCGCGAAGAAACAGGTGTCGCGGTCGGCCTGCGCTCGGACGAACGCCTTGTTATCGGGAAGGACCTCGAATCGCGCCGGAACCCCCGCTCGAGATGTCATTTCCCGCACCACGTCGGCCGCCGCGCCCGCGAGCTTGCCGTGGTCGGTAAAGTTGAAGGGGGGATTCTCCTCGGTGAGCAGCGTAAGCGCGACCGCGGGCGCCGCGATGGCGGCAACGACGGCCGCGACCAGGACAACGCCCGCTCGATGCCAAGGCCGGCGCGCCCGGCGCGCAGGCTCCGTCGCGCAACGCACACCGCATACGCTCATCGCCGCCTCCTCGCTGCTGCAAACGGGAACACCGCGCCGCTCGTTCATCGTTCGAGTGCCGGCGCGAACAGCCGCTCGCGGTTTCCCGACGCCAACTTCGCCGCGACCTCGGGCGGAAGCTGGGCGAGCCAGCGCCGATATTGCCCGATGATCTCGGCATACTGATCCCAGCGGCTGTTGACCCAGGTGTCCGAGCCCACGACGAAGCGGTCGGGATATGCGAGGAAGAGCGCTCGCCAGGCCCGCGTGATCCTGCCGTCGGCGGTGATGTCGTGCCGGTACGACAACTCGCCGACGAGGCCGGGATAGCGCTCCATGTAGCGTGCGATCTTCTCGGGCGACGTCGTGAATCCGGTGTGCGCCCAGATGATCCTCGCTCTCGGGTCATGGCTGAACAGGATCTCGAGCGCCGCGTCGTCGCAGTGCGCGTGCAGCCAGAGGTCACGCTCGACGGCGAGCGCGACCATTCTGCGCATCCATATGCCAGCGGCATCGTTTCCGTAGACGTGGAACTCCCCGATTCCGCGGTAGCCTCGATCGCGACCAAGCTCCGATTCGATCAACGCGTAGATCTCGGGGTCGTTGAACCATGTCTCGACGTCGGCGCGATTTCTGTACGGGCGCACGGAGGCAACGACCCGCAGGGCGCCGCAGGAGTCGTCGCGGGCGGCGGCCAAGAGCGCGCGCGTCCCGTCGTTCGGTCGGCTATTCGCAAGGATCGCGGTGACGGCGGCGTCGCGAAGGCGCTGCAACAACTCCGCAACCGGATGAACGGCCACCGCCTCGTCGTTGTAGTGCAGATGGGCGTCGAAAATCGGCAGCAGGTCCGCGGCGGCGACGGGAGCGGCAAGGTGCAGCAACGCCGCCAGGACGCAAAGCATCCGGCGAACGCCGAGTGCGGAAGGGACGGCAGCGGAAGTCATCGGGTGCGCGAGCGTTGCGTCGTTCGAGAGTGTGGCATCGCATTCGGGCGCGCTCAAGCAGCGCGAGGAAGGCGCGCCGGTCCATCGCGGGCCGCGCTTCACCGGAGGCCGCGGCCGATGCGAGGCGCGCGGCGCGTCCCGGATTCGCGACCCTCCTCCCGCCACACGGCCCGTCGAAGGGCGGTGATCGGACGCGAAAGGGAAGTTGCGCGCGCGCAATCCTCCCCTGAAAAAACCGCTCGCGAGGGATTCCCTTCCCTCGGAATTGCGCTATAGTTGCCGCCGATGGAGCAGTGTGACCCGTGACAGGACGGTCTGCTTCAGAGTGTTCGGCGTAGTGTCGTGCGTCTACCCAAAGGAAGGAGAACTATGGCTACTGCCAAGAAAGCTACAAAGAAGCCGGCCGCGAAAAAGTCCGCCAAGAAGTCCGGCGGAAGGAAGCCCGCCGCGAAGAAGGCCGCCAAAAAGGCACCGGCGAAGAAGCCAGCGCCCAAGAAGGCTGCGAAGAAATCCTCGGCGAAGCGCAAGCCGAACGCGGCGTTCATGAAGGCGATGACGCCGTCTGCCGTCCTCGCCGCCGTCATCGGATCGAGCCCGATGCCGCGCACCGAAGTGACGAAGAAGATCTGGGACTACATCAAGAAGAACAAGCTGCAGGATGCGATCAATCGGCGCCTCATCAACGCCGACGAGAAGCTCCGTGCGGTGTTCGGAGGCAAGGGGAAGGTTTCGATGTTCGAAATGACGAAGCTCGTTTCGAATCACCTGAAGTAAGCGAGCGACGCACCCACCTCTCCAAGGGCGGCGATGCCACGGCCGGTCGGGCTTACCCGCCGGCCGTGATCTTTTGTAGGGGCCGTTTCTGGTGAACAAGCGATGCCATCGCCTCTCCTCGCGCAATTCATCCGCTACGGCGGAGCGGGCACGGTCGGCACCGCCGCGCACTTCGCGACGCTCGCAGCGCTCGTCCAGCTCGCCGGCGCGGGCGCAGTCGCCGCGTCGACCGTCGGCGCGGTCGTCGGCGCCGTCATCAACTACGCGTTGAACTACCGCTTCACGTTCGCGAGCCGGCGCGCTCATCACGTCGCGTTGCCGCGCTTCGGTGCCATCTCCGTCGCGGGCATCCTTCTGAACGCTGCGGTGGTGTCCGTCGTGCTCGATCTCGTCCGGCCGCACTATCTCGTCGCCCAGGCGGTCGCGACGGGCACCGTGCTGATCGCCGGATTCCTCGCGAATCGCAGATGGACGTTCTGAGCACGCCGGGTCGAGCGGCCGCTGCCATCGAGACGCGGCGCTTTTCGCTGTCCGTCGTCGTTCCGCTGCTCGACGAGGAGGAGGTGCTTCCGGACTTCCATCGCCGGCTGAGCGCCGTGCTCGACGCGATCGAGGCGGAATCCGAGGTGGTCTACGTCAACGACGGCAGCAGCGACCGGACGATGGCACTCCTCACCGAGATCCACGCACGCGACGCGCGCGTCGCCGTGATCGAGCTCTCGCGCAACTTCGGCAAGGAAGTCGCGATGAGCGCCGGGCTCGACGCGGCGCGGGGCGACGCGGTGATCGTGATCGACGCCGACCTGCAGGATCCCCCGGAGCTCATCCCGGAGATGCTCCGGAAGTGGCTCGAGGGCAACGACGCCGTCGTGATGCGCCGCCGGAGCCGTGCGCAGGAATCCTGGCTCAAGAAGGCGACGGCGCGGGTCTTCTACGGCGCGATGGGTCGATTGGGAACGATCGAGATTCCGGAGAACGTGGGTGACTTCCGGCTGCTGTCACGCCGCGCAGCCGCGGCGCTGCGCCGGTTCCCGGAGCGCGCGCGCTTCATGAAGGGCCTCTTCGCGTGGATCGGTTTCCGGTCCGTGGAGATCGAATACGACCGCGACGGCCGCTACGCGGGCACGAGCAAGTGGAACTACTGGCACCTGTGGAATTTCGCGCTGGAAGGCATCACGTCGTTCTCCGTCGGCCCGCTGAAGCTCGCGAGCTACGTAGGCTTCCTTACCTCGGTCGCCGCGTTCGCGTTCGGGATGAAGTTCGTCTTCAAGACGCTGCTCTACGGCGATCCCGTCGCGGGATTTCCGACGCTCGTGACGCTTGTGCTGTTCCTCGGCGGGCTGCAGCTGATGGCTCTCGGCGTGATCGGCGAGTACCTGGCGCGCATGTTCATCGAAGTCAAGCAGCGCCCGCTATACCTGGTCCAACGCTACCTGCGTTCCGAAGCGCCGATCGCCGCGCCCGAGGAGCCGCTGCCGGAGCGCGCGTCGCGATGGCCTTCGCGCTGAGTGCGCGCGAACGCAGATCGCTCGCGTGGTTCGTCGTCGCCGTCGTCGCGGTGCGCGTCGCGACGCTCGGCGCCTATCCGCTGATGGACACGACGGAAGCGCGCTACGCCGAGATCGCGCGCAAGATGCTCGAGACGGGCGACTGGCTGATGCCCCAGTTCGACTATGGCCTGCCGTTCTGGGGAAAGCCGCCGCTCTCGACGTGGCTCGCCGCGCTGTCGATGGCCGCGTTCGGACAGAACGAGTTCGCCGCGCGGCTCCCCTCGGCTGCAATGCTCGGCGGCTGCGGCGCGCTCGTCTACGCGCTGGGCAACTCGCGCGGCGGACGCGACCAGGCGTTGTGGACGCTCGCGCTCTTCTCCTCTACGGCGATGGCGTTCGTCGCGGCCGGGGCCGTAATGACCGACTCGGCGCTGATGCTCGGCACCACGCTGTCGATGGCCGGATTCTGGATCGCCGTCGAAGGCCAGGAGGCGCGCCGGCGCGTCGCGGGCTACGCGTTTTTCGCCGGGCTCGCTGTCGGCCTGCTGGCGAAGGGACCTATTGCAGTCGTGCTCGTGCTCGTGCCCGTTGGTGCCTGGGCGCTCTGGACCCGGGCGCTCGCGCGCGCCTGGCGACGGCTGCCGTGGCTGAGCGGATCGCTCGCCTCGATCGCGATCGCCGGCGCGTGGTATTGGGCGGCGGAGCGTGCCACTCCCGGCTTCCTAGAATACTTTCTCGTGGGCGAGCACTGGAAGCGCTTCGTCGAACCGGGGTGGGCAGGCGATCGCTACGGCCGCGCGCACATCTACCCGCGCGGCACGATTTGGCCGCTCTGGCTTGTCGCCGCGCTTCCGTGGTCGGTCGTCGCTCTTGGCCATCTCGCGCGTTCCGCGCAGGCGCGAAGCGGATGGCGTCGCTTCGCCGCCGATCCATGGCGTGTCTACATGGCGTTGTGGACGCTGGCGCCGATGGCCTTCTTCACGCCCGCCGGCAACATCCTGATCACCTACGTGCTGCCCGGCTTGCCGGCGTTCGTGCTGCTCCTCGGGGAATCATGGCGACCCGACTGCGGCGGCGACGCCCGCCCGCCCGAGCCAACGGCGATTCGCCCGGAGGTGACTCGAACCGTCGCGGCAGGCGCCCTCCTTCCGATCGTATTCGCGATCGGGGTCGTGCCGCTGCACGCGCGTCTCGAGGCGGAGCGCTCGCAGAAGGCGCTCGTCACCGCGTACGTGACGCTGCGACCCGCGGTGGACTCGCGTCTCGTCTATTTCCTCGAGCGCCCGGATTCCGCGCAGTTCTACACCCAGGGCCGCTCATTGAAGGTGCTCGATTGGCCGGCCTTTCATGCGCGTCTCGACCAGGCCCCGAACGATCTCTTCGCGATTCGCGAGCGGGAATTCGCCAGCATGCCCCCGGGCGACCGTGCGCGTCTCGAGGTGATCGGAACCTACGGCGAACACCTGCTGCTTCGCACGAACCGACGCTAGAGCGCGTCCGCGTCGACGTGACTGCGAACGGGCGTCGGCCCCCTACTTCCGGTTCGCGAGCGCCGCGATCCGCGCTTCGATCGGCGGGTGCGTCGAGAAGAGCGCCATCACGCCGGCCTTGTCGGTGATGCCGAAACCGCTCATCGATTGCGGAAGCTCGCCGGGCGCGAGGCCACCGAGCCGGCGCAGCGCGTTGACCATCGGCGTAGGCGAGCCCAGGTACTGTGCCGAACCGGCGTCGGCGCGGAACTCGCGCCGGCGCGAGAAGTACGCGACGATCATCGACGCCAGAATGCCAAGCACGATCTGCGCGACGATGACGGTGATGAAGTAGCCGGGCCCCTGGCCGCGCTCGGTGCGAAACACCGTCCTGTCGACGATGCTGCCGATGATGCGGGCGAAGAAGACGACGAACGTGTTGACGACCCCCTGGATCAGCGTGAGCGTCACCATGTCCCCGTTCGCCACGTGTGCGACCTCGTGGCCGAGCACTGCTTCCACTTCCTCCTTGTTCATCGATTGGAGCAATCCGGTCGATACGGCCACGAGCGCGGAATTCCTGAACGCGCCGGTCGCGAACGCGTTGGGCTCGCCTTCGTAGATCGCGACCTCGGGCATCCCGAGGCCGGCCTTGGTCGCGAGCTTGCGCACGGTTTCCACGAGCCAGGCTTCGGACTCGCTCTGCGGGGTCTCGATGACGTGCGCGCCGGTCGACCACTTGGCCATCGGCTTCGACATCAGCAGCGAGATGATCGCGCCGGTGAACCCGACGACGAACGAGAACGCGAGGAGCTGACCGTATGCGACTCCGGACTGCGCGACCGCCCGGTCGAGCCCGAGCACCTTGAGCACGACCGACAGGACGAGAACGACAGCGAGATTGGTCGCGAGAAAGAGAACGATGCGTTTCATGCGCAGGCCTCCGAAGGCGTGGCGGCGGACGCGATTTTAGCGCGCCAACGTCAAACGTGGGGTCGATCGGGAGATTTTCCAGAGGCGGCGTGAGGAACCGTGGCCCGCGCGACCGAGCAACGATGTGCCCGCCTAGCGTTGAGCCCAGGAGTCCTTGAGCGTCACCGTGCGGTTGAACACCGGGTTGCCCGGAGCGTGGCCCTTCAAGTCCGAGACGAAGTAGCCATGCCGCTCGAACTGGACCGAGACCTCCGGCGCCACCTTGGTAAGCGCGGCTTCGACATACGCGGTGAGGGTCCGCTTCGACTCGGGATTGAGGTCGTTGCGCCAGTCGCGCTCGGCATGTTCGACGTCGTTGTCGCTGTCCTCGTCGTCGCCGGCGACGACCGTCGCGCGCAGACCCGCGGCCTCCGTGCCGGAGCTTTCGATGCGCGCGCCGGTCGGATTGCGAGACCCCGGAAACGGAACCGCGAACAGCCGATCGTAGAGGCGCACTTCGGCGCGCATCGCATGCGCCGCGGAGAGCCAGTGAATGTTGCCTTTCACCTTGCGCGCATCGGCGCCGGCGGTTCCGCTGCGCGTGGCCGGATCGTACGTGCAATGGACCGTCGTCACGTTTCCGACGGCGTCCGTTTCGGCGCCGACGCACTTGACGATGTAGGCGTAGCGCAGGCGGACCTCGGCTCCCGGCGCGAGGCGGAAGTAGCCCTTCGGGGGATTCTCCTGATAGTCGTCGCGCTCGATCCAAAGCTCGCGCGTGAACGGCAGCGCGCGCTTGTCCCAGTCGGGGCGCTGCGGATGGTTCGGCGCGAAGCAGAGCTCGCTTTGTCCCTCGGGATAGTTGTCGATCACCAGCCGGATCGGGTCGAGCACGGCGATCCTGCGGGGCGCTCGCGCGTTGAGGTCGTCGCGCATGCAGTCTTCGAGTACGCTCATGTCGATCCACGAATCGGCCTTCGACACTCCGATCCGTTCGGCGAAGATCCGGAAGCCTTCCGGCGTGAACCCGCGGCGCCGCGCTCCGACGAGTGTCGGCATCCGGGGGTCGTCCCAGCCGTCGACGTGTCCCTCCTCGACGAGCGCGATCAGCTTGCGCTTCGACAGCATCACGTACGTCAGATTGAGGCGCGCGAACTCGTATTGCTGCGGCAGCGGTCGCTCGAGCTGCGCGCCCTGGGCAAGTCGGGCGAGCACCCAGTCGTAGAGCGGGCGATGATCCTGGAACTCGAGAGTGCAGATCGAGTGCGTGATCCGCTCGAGGGCATCCGAGATGCAATGCGTATAGTCGTAGAGCGGATAGATGCACCACTTGTCGCCCGTGCGATGGTGCGACGCGTGCCGGATCCGGTAGATCGTCGGATCGCGCATGTTGATGTTCGGGCTCGCCAGGTCGATCTTGAGCCGCAGCACGTGAGCGCCGTCGGGAAATTCGCCGGCCTTCATCCGCCGGAAGAGATCGAGGTTCTCGGCGACGCCGCGGTTGCGGTAGACGCTCGGCTGCCCGGCTTCGGTCAATGTGCCGCGGAGCGCCCGCATCTCTTCCGGCGTCGAGCTATCGACGTAGGCGAGACCCTGGCCGATGAACCACTCGGCGAACTCGTAGAGGCGGTCGTAGTAGTCGGACGCGTGGTAGCGGAGTGCACCCCAGTCGTATCCGAGCCAGCGCACCGATTCGGCGATCGCGTCCTCGAACTCGACGTCTTCCTTGACCGGATTGGTGTCGTCGTAGCGCAGATGACACTGCCCGTGATTCTCGGCCGCGAGCCCGAAGTTCAGGATGATCGATTTGGCATGGCCGTAGTGCAGGTAGCCGTTCGGCTCGGGTGGGAAGCGCGTTACGACGCGTCCGCCGTATTTGCCCGTCCGATTGTCCTCGGCGATGATGGCACGCAGGAAATTCGATGCCGGTGCCTGCGAGCTCGACGTCGGCTGCGATCGGACACCACGCGGCGGCGCCCTGTCGGCTTCTGCGGTAACGACTCCTTCTTTGCGCGATGCAGCACTCATTGCGTTTTGTTCATGAACAATTTACACGCATTCGGCATTCTAACCGGCACGATCGTCCCCATGAGCGTCCGCCTCGCCCCTGGCGCAGGGTCGATTGCCAGAAACCCGCGCCAGATAAGGCTCCGCGAGGAGTCGTCTTATCGCCGCGCAGCGCGTTGTCCACAAATCCTGTGGATAAAAGTGTGCGTATCTTGTAAATTCGATTGCTAAGTAACGCCCACGCAGGGAAATTCGTTGTCATGCCCGTTTTCTTGCCGCGAATTCTAGTCGTGATATCAGTCAGTTGCGCACGCTACCCGACTGGCCGAAAATTCGCTTGCCGCCGTGAATCTTACATTTTCGTGATGGTCTTTCGTCTTAGGTCGAAAAACTTTTGACCAGGACAAATCCTGGCTGGCACGCGTATTGTCAAAGCAAGATCGCTCGGAGACGCCTGTGACTTTTCCGCAGCGCCCAATGTTCCCGGAGCCCGATGCGAGCGCCAGCCCGGCGACGCCACGCGCGGGCGCGGTCGTGCCTGTTTCGCTGCTGGTCAGCTCGGCGCGGCTTCTCCTGGAGCGGCATCTTGGCCTCATGTGGGTGGCGGGCGAGATCTCCGGCTTCACCCGCGCGGCGTCCGGCCATTGCTACTTCAACCTCAAGGATGCGAGCGCCCAGGTGCGCTGCGTGTTCTTCCGCTCGAAGGCCCAGTTCGCCGGATTCACGCTGAAGGACGGCTTGTCCGTGGAGGTTCGGGCGACGCCGTCGATGTTCGAGCCGCGCGGCGAGTTTCAACTCAACGTCGAAACGCTGCGCCTTGCCGGCGTCGGCGCGCTCTACGAAAGGTTCGAGCGCCTCAAGGCGCGTCTTGGCGCAGCAGGATGGTTCACCGACGAGCGCAAGCGACCGCTGCCGCAGTTCCCGCGCACCGTCGGCGTGGTCACCTCGCCACGAGCCGCGGCGCTACGCGACATCGTGACGACTCTCGCTCGCCGTTGGCCGGGGCTCGCAGTAATCCTGTATCCGGCCACCGTCCAAGGCACCGGCGCGGCCGTCGAAATCGCCGCCGGGATCGAGGCCGCGAACGCTCACGCCGTTGCCGACGTCCTGATCGTCGCCCGCGGCGGAGGTTCGATCGAGGACCTGTGGGCGTTCAACGAGGAAATCGTCGCGCGCGCGGTATTCGAGTCCGCGATCCCGATCGTCACCGGCGTCGGCCACGAGACGGATTTCACGATCTGCGACTTCGTTGCCGACGCCCGTGCGCCCACGCCGACGGGCGCAGCCGCGCTGGTGGCGCCCGACGGCCGCGCGGTCTCCGCGGGGCTCGTCGCGCTCGCGATCCGCTTCCGCCGCGCGGCAACGCGTGCGTTCGAGACGCGCATTCAGCGCACCGACAACCTTGCCCGCCGGCTCCTACATCCGGCAGCGCGCCTCGCACAGCAGCGCCGCGACACCGCGAACCTCGCTGCACGCCTTGCCCGTGCCTGGCGGAGCGAGGCCGGTGCGACGAAGCGGCGTATCGACGCCGCACGCGCGCGCGTGCTGTGGCTCGTCCGCCTGCCGCTGCCACAGAGAGACCGCGTCGCCACTTTCGGCGCGAGCCTTCGCCGCGCCGAAGCCGCGATAATCGAGCGCTTGCGCGCGCGGCTTGCAGCGCTCGAGCAGAACCTCGCCCACCTCAACCCGCGCGGCGTGCTCGCGCGCGGCTACGCGATCGTCACCGCGCGGGACGGCGCGATCATCGACGACGCGGCGCGACTCGCGCCCGGCGACACGGTCACTTTGGCATTGGCGCGCGGCAGCGCGGAGGCGACAATCACCCGGCGCGAAAAGTAGCGTCGGCCCGCTGTCAGGCCTCGTCGGGATCGGGGTCGTCGACCGGCGCCGCCAGCCCGGGGCGTTGCGGCGATTTCGCGCCCGCCTGCGCGGCAATCTTCGGAGTCGCCGTCACGACGTCGGCGTTTTGCGCGCGATGGCGCAGCGCATGATCCATCAGCACGATCGCAAGCATCGCTTCGGCGATCGGCGTCGCGCGCACGCCCACACACGGATCGTGGCGACCGTGCGTGTTGACGATGACCGCGTGCCCTGCCTTGTCGATCGAGCGCCGGTCGAGCCGGATCGACGACGTCGGCTTGACCGCGATCGTCACCACGATGTCCTGGCCGGTCGAGATTCCACCGAGAATTCCGCCGGCATTGTTCGAGAGAAAGCCTTCCGGCGTCATTTCGTCGGAGTGCTCGCTGCCCGTCTGCGCAACGGCCGCGAAACCCGCGCCGATCTCGACACCCTTCACCGCGTTGATCCCCATCATCGCCTGCGCGAGGTCGGCGTCGAGCCGGCCGTAGACCGGCTCGCCCCAGCCGACCGGCACGCCGCTCGCGACGACGGCGATCTTCGCGCCGCACGAATCGCCGGATTTGCGCAATGCGTCCATGAACGCTTCGAGCTCCGGGACGATCGACCCGTTCGCGACGAAGAAGGGATTCGCGTCGACGTGTGACCAGCCCTCGAACGGGATGGGCTTGGGGCCGAGCTGAACGAGGTGCCCGCGAATCGACACGCCATGGCGCTCCGCCAGCCACTTGCGCGCGATCGCACCCGCCGCCACGCGCACGACGGTCTCGCGCGCCGAGGCTCGTCCTCCGCCGCGGTAGTCGCGAATTCCGTACTTCTGCCAATAGGCGTAATCCGCATGCCCAGGGCGGAACGTTTCCGCGATCGCCGCGTAGTCCTTGCTTCGCGCGTCCTCGTTGCGGATCAGCAGCGCGATCGGAGTTCCCGTCGTCCTGCCCTCGAACACGCCCGAAAGGATCTCGACGGCGTCGCTCTCGCGGCGTTGCGTCACGTGACGCGAGGTACCCGGCGTGCGCCGATCGAGGTCGCGCTGAATGTCGGCGGCATCCAGCGCGAGGCCGGGCGGACAGCCGTCGACGACGCAGCCCATCGCCGGCCCGTGCGACTCCCCGAACGATGTTACGCAGTAAAGCGTGCCGAGCGTGTTGCCGGACATGCGGGGATCAGGTTTGGGAGCGGCGGAAGGCGAATCGAGTGTAGCACGCCGACTCGCGCGGCCTGCCCCTGCCTCGAACGCGAGCGAAACCGTTCGCGAGTGCGCGCGCGATGCGCTCTAGGCGCGCGGCGGAACGCCGTCAGGTCCGCCGCCTTCGGACGCAGCCGGGGGAAGCGGCGACAGGAATCCGATGACGAGGAGCAGCACGCCCACGCCGAGGAACGCGACGACGCGCGGCAGCCCGGAAAGCGCCGCGAGATCGACGGCGAACAACTTGACGACGACGGCCGCGAGCAGAGCCGCGCCGAGCATCCACAGCGACCGAAGCCTGCGCTTCGTGGCGGTGTACATCGATGCGAGCGCGCTTACCGTCCACGTGAGCGTCAGCGCAGCCTGCAGCGGCTTCGAGGCGAGCAGCGATGACAGCCGCCACGGAACATCGCCCCAATGGTGCGCGGCGCGGACGACGACGCCGTTCAGCGCGACGAACGCGCCGGCGCCGATCCAGCGATAGAGCGCGCGCTCGGGGATTCCGGCGAAGCGCCTCGCCCACGGGACGAGCGCGGCGAGCGCGAGCGCCAGCGTGGCGTCTAGCGGATTCGCGACGGGGACGTAGGGCAGCGGGGACGGGTCGCCCGGCGAGACCGCGTTGACGACGAAGAACCAGACGGCGAGCAGACCTGCGATCGGGCCACCCGCTCCGATCGCGTAGGCATCGCGATAGGGCTCCGCGGGCCAACGCGGACTCGCGGCGAAGCGGACGACGAGCAACAGGAACGCGATCGCAGGCAACGCGGCGGCACAGGCGGTCCATGCCGTGTGCGCGTCGGTCGCTCGCGCCGTCCATTCGCTCGCCTCCCATGCAATCTGCGCGGTCAGCATCACCGCCGAAGCTGCGTGTGCAGTGCGCAGGAGGCGCCCGCGATCCGACTCCGCGGCATCGGCCGCGGCACCGGAAGCCGGGGCTTCGGCGAAGCGCAGGACGAGCCAGTGCACGCACCAGGCGCATGGCCACATCAGCCAGCCGTACATCGTAAGCGTGGTCCGCGCACGATCGAAATCAGCGAGCGCGACGAGCGCCATCGCGGGCAGCAGAGCGACGCCCGCGGAGCGAAGACGCGGCCACGCGAGAAGCCGTGCAAGAACGAGCGCTGCGGCAAGGGAGCCCGTCACCCACGCGAGAACGGCGTGCGGCGCGGCAGAGCGCGCGAGCAGCCGGCCGAGATCGAGGCTTCCGGCGGCGAGCCACCAGATCACGCCCCAGGCGAAGACGAAATGGACGATGACCCGTTCGCCGGAGGGTATCCGCTCGCCGGCACCGTCGGCGAAGCGCGCCGACGCGAGCGCCGAAACTCCGATCAGGATCGCGCCCGCGAAGAACGCGTTGGCGAAGAGCGCATCGCTGCCGCTCGCGATGCCGGACGCCGCGAATGCGATCCCGGCGCCGATTTCGATCAGCAGCGCGAACGCGCGAACGAGCTGCGCTCGCTGGCGAACCCCGGTCCAGTAGACGCCTGCCGCCTCGACCGCCCACAGTGCCGCGGTCGCGCGACGGTCGAACGCGAACGGAGCGGCGATCGTCGCGAAGATGACGGCGAGCGCGAGGAAGGCGCGGGACAGCAGCGCAAACCCCGGCTCGCTGCGCCGGCGAGTGAGCGCGAACAGCACGATGTAGAGCGCAGCCATCGCCGCGGCGCTCCACGCGGCGCCGTAGCGCATGTCGCGGACGATCGCCGCCTGCAGCGCGAAGCCCACGATGGGCACGCCGAACACGAGCAGCGCATCGACCGGATCCTTCGCCGCGAGAGGCCCGCGTCGCGCATAGAGAATCGCGATCGTCACGTAGAAGGCGACGAACAGGGCGAGAAACGGCTGGACGACTGCGTAGTGCTCGGGTCGGTAGAAACCGTGCCCCCAGTAGGCGGCGAGGACGAAGGTGAACACGAAGCCCACCGCGTTCGGGCCGCGCCACGCTTTCTTCCAGGCGAGCGCGAAGATCGCACCGTTCAACACCGTGAAGTAGCCGAAGAGCTGCAGCGGCTCGCCGCCTTCGGCGACCAGCACGGGCGCGAGGAAGCCGCCGGCGATCGCGAGAGCCGCGAAGGGCTGCGAGTCGTTGCGCACCGCGAGCCACACACTCCCGGCCGAGACGAGGACGAGCAGAGCGAGCGCCGGCGTTTCGGCCAGCACGCCATAGAGGCGGAACGCCGCGAACGCCGTCAGATAGAGGACGCCTGCGCCGGCGCCTTCGAGCGACAAGCCGTAGCCGGGGCGCGAGCGCGCAAGCCAAGCGCCGAGCGCGATCAGCGCGATACCGCCTACAGCGACCGCGGCGAGCCGCAGCTCGATCGGGAATCCGAACATCTCGGCGAAATAGCGAAGCAGGAAAGCGACGCCGAAAAAGAGAACGACGACGCCGATCCGCGTCAGCGCGTTGCCGCCGGTGAACCACGCCCACACCGGGTTCGACGGCCGAACAACGGCCGCAGCGGAAGGGGCTTGACCCGAGGTCGGCTCGCCGGGAGCAGGCGTGGCGAGCGCTGCGGCGCGTCGGGCGGCAAGTGTTCCGGCAGGCTGGGCGTCCCGCGCAACGACGGCGGCTGCCGCAGCGCCTGCCTCGCCCGTCGACGGCCACGGCGTGTCGATCGCGGCGGCGGACACCGGCAGTGCCGACGATGGCGCGTCTCCCGCCGGAACGGGCTGCGATGCGGCGGACGTTGGCGCAACCGCACGCCTCTGCTCGAGCTGCGCGACGCGCCGCTCGAGCTCGACGATTCGAGCTACGAGCGCGCGCTCGCGTTCGGTCGAGGCTGCGAAGACATCGCGCTGGGACGGAGGACCGGACGCGGGAACGGCGGGAGTCGCCCCGGCCGATCTGCGCAGCGCGCTGAGCTTCGCGCCGATGACGAATCCCGCGACGCCGCCGAGTGCCGCGCCCCAATCGCGCCACAGCATGTGTCCGACGAACGCGCCGACGAACAGACCGATCAGCGCTGCCATCGGCGAATCCCGTCGGGCCTCATCGCCTCATCGGCGCTCGCCGCGCAGCGCGAGCACCGTCGACTGCAGCCCGGCGAGCGTCACCCGCTCGGGCGCCACCGGCGGCGCGACGATGAAGGCGATCCGCGAGAACGCACCGCGGATCCGGCGCATCGCCTTTCCGTCGTGCGAGCGGCTGAAGAAGCTGCCCCATAGACCGGAGAGCGCCATCGGCACGACGGGAACGGGTGTGGCCTCGAGCATCTGCTGCACGCCGGGCCGAAACGGATTGAGCTCGCCAGTATCGGTCAGCTTGCCCTCCGGGAAGATCCCCACGATCTCGCCGGCGCGCAGCGCCTCCCCCGCCTCGGCGAACGCGCGCTCCTTCATTCGTGCGTCTTCCTTCGCCGGCGCGATCGGGATCGTCCGCATCGTCCTGAAGATGAACGAGAGGAGCGGGATGCGGAAGATCCGGTGATCCATCACGAAGCGGACGGGGCGCCGGACGCACGCGGCGATGACGATCGCATCGACGTAGCTCACGTGATTGCAGACGATGATGCAAGGGCCCTCGTCCGGGACGTTCTCGAGGCCCTTCGCGTCCACGCGGTAGAACGTGTGGATCAGCAGCCACGCGAGGAAGCGCATCAGGAACTCGGGAACGAGGTCGTAGATAAACAGCGCGACCGCCGCATTCATGAGCGCGGTGACCAGGAAGAGCTGCGGGATCGTCAGTCCGAGCGCGAGCAGGCCGATTGCGATTCCCGCCGAGACAACCATGAAGAGCGCGTTGAGGATGTTGTTCGCCGCGATGATCCGCGAGCGATGCGAGGGCGCCGAGCGCTCCTGGATGAGCGCGTAGAGCGGCACGATGTAGAAGCCGCCGAAGAGCCCGACCAGCACGAGGTCGGCGGCGACGCGCCAGTGCGCGCTCTGCGCGAAGAACACGTCGAGCCCGGCGATCCCGCTCGCGCGCAGATTGCGACTCGC
>DATKMY010000017.1:0-5549 GCA_035541655.1 Casimicrobiaceae bacterium
TTCCCGAGAAGTTCCACGGGCTCGCGGACCAGGAGCAGCGTTACCGGCAGCGCTACGTCGACCTCATCACCAATCCAGCGACGCTCGAAGTCTTCAGGCGGCGCTCGCAGATCGTGCAGGCGATCCGCGAGTTCTTCGTTGTGCGCGGCTATCTCGAGGTCGAGACGCCGATGATGCATCCGATCCCCGGCGGCGCGGCGGCGCGGCCCTTCTCGACGCATCACAACGCGCTCGACATGGAGCTCTTCCTGCGCATCGCGCCGGAGCTCTACCTCAAGCGTCTCGTCGTCGGCGGCATGGAAAAGGTGTTCGAGATCAACCGCAACTTCCGCAACGAAGGGATCTCGACGCGGCACAATCCCGAGTTCACGATGCTCGAGTTCTACGAGGCCTATCAGGACTACCGCTACCTGATGGACCTGACCGAGGCGCTGCTGCGCGAGGTCGCGACGAAGGTCGTCGGGACCACGGCCGTCGGCTACCAGGGCGAGACGATCGATCTCGCGAAGCCTTTCGATCGGCTGACGATGGCGGAGGCGATCAGCAAGTACAACCCGATGTACCACCTCGCGGAGCTTGGGAAGCCCGAATACCTCAAAGTCGCGCTCGCGCCTCTGGACGTCGAGGTGTTCGCGAGCGACGGTGTCGGGATCCTGCAGCTCAAGCTCTTCGAGGCGACGACCGAATCGAGGCTCGTGCAGCCGACCTTCATCGTAGCGCATCCGACCGACGTTTCGCCGCTCGCGCGAGCGAACGACACGAACCCGGCGGTGACCGACCGCTTCGAGCTCTTCATCACCGGACGCGAGATCGCCAACGGATTCTCGGAGCTCAACGATCCCGAAGACCAGTCCGCGCGCTTTCGCGCCCAGGTCGAGGCGCGCGAGGCGGGCGACGAGGAGGCGATGTTCTTCGACGCCGACTACATCCGCGCGATGGAATACGGGCTGCCGCCGACGGCGGGCGAGGGAATCGGAATCGACCGGGTCGTGATGCTGCTGACCGACTCGCCATCGATCCGCGACGTGATCCTGTTTCCGCAGCTCAAGCGCGAGACCGGTCTGTAGCGGATTCTTCCACCCCACCCGGCGAGGCGAGCGATGGCAACCGACTTCCGCAGCGACACCGTAACGCGACCGACCGCCGCAATGCGCGCGGCGATGGCCGACGCGCCGGTCGGCGACGACGTCTTCGGCGACGATCCCAGCGTCAACGCGCTCGAGGCCGAGGTCGCGGAAATGCTCGGGTTCGAAAGCGCAATGTACGTTCCGTCGGGCACGCAGTCGAACCTGGTCGGCGTGATGACGCACTGCGCGCGCGGCGACGAGTACATCGTCGGCCAGGAGGCGCACACGTATCGCTACGAAGCGGGCGGCGCCGCGGTGCTCGGAAGCGTCCAGCCGCAGCCGCTCGACAACGCCGCCGACGGCACGATTCCGCTTCCGGCGATCGAGGCCGCGATCAAGCCCGACGATTCGCACTTCGCGAAGACGCGGCTGATCGCGCTCGAGAACACGATTGGCGGCAAGGTGCTCCCCGCAGGCTATTCCGCCGCGGTGCGCGAGCTCGCCGACCGGCACGGGCTCGCGATGCATCTCGACGGTGCGCGGCTGTGGAACGCCGCGGTCAAGCAGCGGGTCGAACCGCGTGTGATCGCCGAGCACTTCGATTCGGTGTCGGTATGTCTGTCGAAAGGCCTCGGCGCGCCGGTGGGGTCGGTTCTATGCGGGAAGCGCGGGTTCATCAAGAATGCCCGCCGCTGGCGTAAGATGCTGGGCGGCGGCATGCGGCAGGCAGGAATTCTCGCGGCGGCGGGGCGGCATGCGCTCGCGCATCACGTCGAGCGGCTCGCCGAGGACCACGAGAATGCCGCGCGCCTCGCAGCGGGACTCGCCAGGCATCCGGCGTTGACCGTTGCGCCGACGCAGACGAACATGGTGTTCGTCACGGTGCGTGCCGACATCGCGGAGTCCTTCGCGGAACACCTTGCGGCGGCCGGCGTGCGTCCGTACGGACTGGCGCGCCAGCGCTGGTGCACGCACCTCGACGTGTCGCGCGCCGATGTCGATGCGGCGATCGGCTGCGTCGACCGATTCTTCGCGAAAAGGACGTAGGCGGCAGCGGCGCGCGCAAGCGGCGTCGAGTCGAGAGTGCTGGCAGCGATCGGAGGGCCGGATGACGCGCTATTCGAGCTTCCGCGAGTTCTATCCGCTCTATCTGTCGGAGCACGCGCATCCGATGTGCCGCAGGCTGCATTTCGTGGGATCGCTGCTCGCGATCGGATTCGTGACCGCCGCGATCGCGGCGCGAAACGCGTGGTGGCTCGTCATAGCAGCCCTGTTCGGGTACGGCTGCGCTT
Source organism: Casimicrobiaceae bacterium (assembly GCA_035541655.1). Taxonomy (GTDB): domain Bacteria; phylum Pseudomonadota; class Gammaproteobacteria; order Burkholderiales; family Casimicrobiaceae; genus CAIWHR01. Next base: position 2,360 of record DATKMY010000017.1, read on the forward strand.
GGGCCGGCCACTTCTTCTTCGAGCACAACCGCCCGGCGACATTCACGCACCCCGTCTACAGCTTCATCGGCGACTGGGCGATGTTTCGCGACATGCTCACCGGACGGATCCGCTGGTAGGCCACAGGGTTTCGCCGGCGCATTGATCGCGCGCAAAACGGGCTCCCTTGCAATCCCGGACGATAGCTGCCACGTAAGCAAAATGGAAACGCGCGCTGTCGACCTCCAGCTGACCGGGATGACCTGCGCAGCCTGCGCGACGCGGATCGAGCGCGTTCTGAACCGTGCCGACGGCGTCCGGGCCGCCGTCAACTTTGCGACCGAGACTGCGCACGTCGAGTTCGACGCGACGAAGGCCACGCCAACTTCGCTCATCGAAGCCGTCCGCAGGGCGGGATACGACGCTGCGCCGGTCGCCGATCCCTTCGCCCAGCCCGACGAAGATGCGAAGGCCGAAGCCGAGCGCTACCGGCGCGAGTTCGCCCGATTCGGCGCCGCAGCGCTGCTCACTGCTCCGTTGCTCGCGCAGATGCTCATCATGGCAACCGGCCGCCACGACATCGAGTTTCCGATCTGGCTGCAGTTCGCGTTCGCCACGCCGGTTCAGTTCTGGGCGGGGGGTCGTTTCTACGTGGGCTCGTGGAAGGCGTTGCGCGGTGGCGCCGCCAACATGGACGTGCTGATCGCGCTGGGTACCACCGCGGCATACGCGTTCAGCGTCGCCGTGTGGCTCGTACCGCTTCCGGGTCAGCACGTCTATTTCGAAGCGGGTGCCGTCGTGATCACCCTCGTGCTGCTCGGCAAGCTGCTGGAAGGCCGTGCGAAGGCGCGCGCCGCTGACGCGATCCGCCAGCTGTTGCGGCTGCAACCGCCCACTGTGTTGATCGAGCGCGAGGGCGAAACGCGCGAGATACCGCTGGCCGAGGTGGGCGTCGGTGCCCTGTTCATGGTCCGGGCTGGCGATCGCGTTGCCGTCGACGGGCGCGTGCTGAGCGGTGAATCGTCGGTGAACGAGGCAATGCTGACGGGCGAGAGCGAACCGGTCCCGAAGAGACCGGGCGACAACGTGCTCGCCGGCACCGTCAACGAGATTGGCCCATTGCGCTGCGAGGCGACCGCCGTCGGTCGTGCGACGCTACTTGCGGGAATCGTCAGGCAGGTAGCCGCGGCGCAGGGGTCGAAAGCGCCGGTGCAACGCCTGGCCGACCAGGTCTCCGCGCGTTTCGTGCCGGCGGTGATCGCAATCGCGATCGTGACGCTCGTCGTGAACGGCGCGCTCGCCGGCGATTGGGTCGGCGCGCTGATGCGCGCGACCGCTGTCCTGGTGATCGCGTGTCCGTGCGCACTCGGGCTAGCCACACCGACGGCGCTGATGGTCGGCGTCGGGCGCGGCGCCCAGGCCGGCATCCTCGTCAAGAATGCGGCGGCCCTCGAGCGGGCGGAGAAAATGACCGCGCTGGTCGTCGACAAGACCGGGACGCTCACCGTGGGCACGCCCGCGGTAACCAGCGTGCACCCGGCGGACGGATTCACGGCGAGCCAGCTCTTGCTGCTCGCGGCGAGCCTGGAGGCAGGCGCGACGCATCCGCTGGCCCGCGCGATCGTCAGGCGGGCGGCAGACTTCGAGCTGAAGCTGCTGCCGATCGGCAACGTCCGCGTCCATGCGGGGCGCGGCGTTGTCGGTGAGAACGGCGCGCAGACGGTTCGCCTCGGCTCGCCGGCGTTTCTGGCGCAGGCGGGCGTCGGCATCGATGGACCGGAGCTCGCGCGCGCGCAGTCGGGCGGCAAGACGATCGTCGGCGTCGCCGAGGATAACAAGCTCGTCGGCTGGATCGCGCTCGCCGATGTGCCTCGTCCGCACGCCGCTTCGGCGGTTGCCGCGCTGCGCGCGTCGGGCGTCGCGGTAACGATGCTGACCGGCGATCATGACGCGCCGGCCGCAGCCGTCGCGAAGGCTCTGGGCATCGACGATTGGCGCGCGGGCCAGCTTCCCGAGGACAAGCGCGCTGCGATCGTTGCGCTGCAGAAGGCGGGGAAGGTCGTCGGGATGCTCGGCGACGGAGTCAACGACGCACCGGCGCTCGCGCAGGCCGACGTCTCCTTCGCCATGGGCGCCGGGTCAGGAAGCGCGCTTTCGGCCGCTGACGTGACGCTGCTGCGCGACGATCTGCGCGGTGTCGTCGCGGCCGTCGATCTCTCCCGGGCAACGCTCGCGAAGATTCGACAGAACCTGTTCTTCGCGTTCTTCTACAATGTGCTCGGGATACCGTTGGCGGCATTCGGCATGCTGTCGCCGGTGATCGCCGGCGCTGCGATGGCGGCGAGCTCGGTGTCCGTCGTCGGCAACGCGCTGCTGCTCAAGCGCTGGCGAGCCCCGCATGTGGTGTCTCGTTCGCGGCGCGCCGAAACGCCGCTGCGGGCGATCCGTGAAGCAGCGACGAAGGAGACGTAATGACCACGATCGTGAAGCGGGAGTTCGCAGTCGGCGGGATGAGCTGCGGCGGTTGCGCGGGCAGCGTCACGCGCGCCGTATCGCAGCTTCCCGGTGTGCGCAAGGTCGACGTTTCGCTCACGGACAAGGCGGCAACCGTCGAGTACGACGGGGCGTCGGTCGATGCCGCTGCGATCGTCGCGGCGATCGAGGGCGCGGGATTCGAGGCGGCCGCGCGCTGATCGCGCGGTGACGGCGCGGTGCCGATTTGCCGGCGATAGCGCGCGTGGGATAATCGCTGCCGGCGGGGTGTAGCGCAGCCCGGTAGCGCGCTTGCTTTGGGAGCAAGATGTCGGAGGTTCGAATCCTCTCACCCCGACCAATTTCGCGTTGAAAAACAATCGCGCACAATGCGCGCTGATCGCACGGCGCGGCTGATATCGAATTGGCCGCGTTCCTGCAGCTCTCAGCAACTCGGAATTTGTAACACCTCTCGCGGACGGTGGCATGGCAGCGTTGGCCGAATCAGCGGTCCGCGCTCCGGGGGAGCGTGAATTGGAAGACCGCACCGCGCGGCTCGTTCGGCCCCGCCCAAAGACGCCCTCCGTGATCCTCGACCATCGAGCGGCTGACGGCTAGGCCCATCCCCAGGCCATCGCGCTTCGTCGTGTAGAACGCCTCGAAGATCTGATCGGGTTTTGCAGACCCCAGCCCCGTGCCGGAGTCGCGCACTCGCACGATCACGTCGCCGGACGCGTCG
>DATKMY010000018.1:0-4818 GCA_035541655.1 Casimicrobiaceae bacterium
GCCGTTGCACGGCGGCATCGATGCGTGGATCGCCGCGGGCCTCGAAGTCGAGCACTGAGCGCACTGACGTTTGCCGCCGCCCGTGGTAGATTCGCCGGATTCCCGTATCGAGGGGAGGATCATGGCGAAGGAAGCCGTTCATACGAAAAGTGCGCCCGTTGCACTCGGGCCCTACTCGCAAGGCATTCGGGTCGGGCAGACGGTGTACCTGAGCGGCCAGCTCGGCCTCGACCCGGCCACCGGCAATCTCGCCGAGGGCATCGAGGCGCAGACGCACCGCGTGTTCGGGAACCTGCGTGCCGTCGCGCAGGCTGCCGGCGGACAGCTCGACGACATCGTCAAGTTGACGATTCTGCTCGCCGATCTCGGCGATTTCGTCAAGGTCAACGAGATCATGGCGACCTACTTCAAGCCGCCGTACCCCGCGCGCGCGACGTACCAGGTCGCAGCGCTGCCGAAGAGCGCGAAGCTCGAGGTCGAAGGCGTACTCGTGCTCGGGGGATGACGCCAGCGCGCGGCAAAAGCACCGTTGCCGATCTGATATCGCCGGGGGCGTCCGCTCCTTCGAGTCTGGCGCCCGCCACCCGGCCTTCGTCGCGGGGGCTCGCCGAACAGCTCGCGCGTCTTGGGCTCCTGCGCGACCAGGACCTCGTCCTCCATCTGCCGCTGCGCTACGAGGATCACACGCGCGTGATCCCGCTCGCGGCGCTCGAAAGCGGGGCGTCGCAACAGGCCGAGGGAAGGGTCGTCAACACCGAGATCCAGTATCGGCCCCGCCGGCAGCTCGTCTGTCTGCTCGAGGACTTCGATGCCGGCTCGCGTGCGCAGCTCGTGCTGCGCTTCTTCCATTTCTATCCGAGCCAGCAGAAGGCGCTCGCGCCGGGAAAACGGGTTCGCGTGTTCGGCGACGTGCGCGACGGGCACTACGGCCGTGAGATCGTCCATCCGCAGTTCAAGGTGATCGATGCGGATACACCGCTGCCGGATCGCCTTACGCCTGTCTATCCGACGACGGCGGGCCTCTCGCAGGAGACGCTGCGCAAGCTGATCGCCCGCGCGCTCGCCGCCGACCGGGAGCTCACGGCGGAGCTTCTCGACGACGCGCTCGTCGCGCGGCTGCGGCTGTGGAAGTTCACCGATGCAGTGCGGCTCCTGCACGCGCCTCCTCCGCGGCTGACGGCGCCGGCGCAGCGCGCGCTCGGCGAGCGCACACATCCGGCGTGGACGCGGATCAAGTTCGACGAGCTCCTCGCGCAGCAGCTCTCGCTCAAAGCACACCGCAAGGCGCGGGCAGCGCGGCGCGCACCGGTGCTGACCGGCACGGGTGCGCTCACCGGTGCGCTGCGCGAGCGCATCCCGTTTGAGCTGACACACGCGCAAGAGCGGGTGTGGCGCGAGATAAGCAACGACTTGAAGCGCACGATGCCGATGCAGCGCCTGCTGCAGGGCGACGTTGGCAGCGGCAAGACGATCGTCGCCGCGCTGGCGGCGCTCCAGGCGATCGAATCGGGTCGGCAGGTCGCCTTCATGGCGCCTACCGAGATCCTCGCCGAGCAGCACTACCGCAAGCTCGCGCAATGGCTCGGGGGACTGCCGGTCGAGATGGCATGGCTGTCGGGGAGCTTGCCGGCCAAGGCGCGAAACAAGGCGCGTGCCGCGCTCGCGTCCGGTGAAGCGATGTTCGCGATCGGCACGCACGCGCTCTTCGACGACGAGGTGCTACTGCCGCGGCTCGGGCTCGCGATCGTCGACGAGCAGCATCGCTTCGGCGTCGCGCAGCGGCTCAAGCTTCGCGGCAAGGCAGCGGGCGAAGCCCATCAGCTCATGATGAGCGCCACACCGATCCCGCGCTCGCTCGCGATGACGTTCTACGCCGACCTCGACGTGTCCGCGCTCGACGAGATGCCGCCTGGACGCCGGCCGGTGGCAACGCGGCTTGTCAGCAACCGTCGTCGCGGCGAGGTCATGGAGCGCGTGCGCCGCGCCTGCGGCGAGGGGCGACAGGCCTACTGGGTTTGTCCGCTGATCGAGGAGTCGGAGAAGCTCGAGCTGCAGACGGCCGTCGCGCTGCATGCCGAGCTGACCGCGGCGCTGACGGAGCTTCGCGTCGGGTTGCTGCATGGCAAGATGAAGCCCGACGACAAGGCTGCCGTGATGTCCGACTTCGTCGCCGGCGCGATTCACGTGCTCGTCGCGACCACCGTGATCGAGGTCGGCGTCGACGTGCCCAACGCGTCGATCATGGTGATCGAGCACGCCGAGCGCTTCGGGCTCGCGCAGCTCCATCAGCTTCGCGGCCGGGTGGGACGTGGAGGCACCGAGAGCACCTGTTACCTCATCTTCGAGGAGCCGCTCACCGATACGGCGAAAGCGCGGCTCAAGGTGATCTTCGAGAACAACGACGGCTTCGAAATCGCGCGGCAGGACCTCGTGATCCGCGGACCCGGCGAATTTCTCGGCGCGAGGCAGTCCGGCGTGCCGCTCTTGCGCTTCGCCGATCTCGAAGGCGACGTCGAGCTGATCGAGCGCGCGCGCGACGCGGCGACCGAGCTCGTCGACAAGTACCCGGCCATTGCCGAAGCGCACCTCGAGCGCTGGCTCGGCGGACGTCACGAGTTCATCAAGGCGTAGCGGGACGGCGGCTGGGGGCATCGCGCGCGGCGCCCGAGATGCCGCAGGTCAATGCGGCGCGACGTCGTAGAACTTCCACTGGTAGCGCAGCAGCGGATCGGGCTTGAAACCTCTGAGCCACGGCTGCGTGATCACGATTCCATAGTCGTGCACGTTGATGATCCACGGCGCGTAGGCGTGGATCAGGTCGTTCATCTTGCGGAACAGCGCGGTGCGCGCGCGCTCGTCGGCGATGCTGCGCGATTCCTCGTACAGGCGATCGTATTCCGGCAGCCGGAGCTTCGCGTAGTTGCCCGAGCCGATGTTGCCGCCGTAGAGGAGCGAATAGAACGTGTCGGCGTCGGGGATGACGGCGACGTTGCCGAGCCCCCACATCATCAGCTGGCCCGCTTCGCCCATCCGATTGAGCTCCGGCCACTTCTGCTTGATGAACGTCGTCCGGATGCCGATCGCATCCATGTCGCGCTTCCACTGCTCGTCGACCGCGCGCGCGACGCTGTCGGTCGTCGACGCGCGGACGAGGGTGAGCGGCTTGCCGTCGGGGGCCTCGCGATAGCCGTCGCCGTCGCGGTCGCGATAGCCGAACTTGTCGAGCAGCGCGCGTGCCGCGGCGGGATCGTGCTCGTCCTTCGCCGGGATCGACGGGTCGTAGCCGGCGAATCCCGGCGGCGGGAGCTGCGTCGCGGGAATCGACTGGCCGCTGCGGAGGGTCCGTATGAACGAAGTGCGGTCGTAGCCGAGCGCGATTGCGCGGCGCAGCGCGATCCTCTCCGGCGTGTATCCGCCGACGATCGGATCGTCCATGTTGAAGTAGATGAACGACGTCGACGGGCTGACCTCGCGGTGGAGCCTGACGCCGCGCTTCGCGTATTCCGGCCGCAGCGCATTGCTGGCGAGAACGCGCTCGGCGATACCGATCGGCACTTCCTCGTAGTCGAGCTTGCCGCGATCGAAGAGCAGGAGGCGCGGCTGCACCTCTTCGACGATGCTGATTTCGACGCGGCCCGCGAACGGCATGGGGCGTCCGGCGAGTCCCTTCGCGATCTCGGCGTCGCCCGGCTGACTGCCGTCGCCGGGGTTGGGGTACGGGTCGTCGCGATAGCCGGGATTCGCCTCGAGGACGATCTTCTGTCCGCGCGTCCACTCCTTCAATCGGTAAGGGCCGGTTCCGACCGGGTGATCCATCACGCGTTGCGACCCGTCCTGATAGGCAGTCACGACTTCGCGCGCGACTGCGGCGAGCGGAAGGGAGGTGAGAAAGTGCCGGAAGAGATAGTAGGGCTTGCGAAATCTGATGCGCAGCGTATAGCGGTCGAGAGCCTGCAATCCCTCGATCGGCGCATCGTAGTCGAATTCGTTCGTCCGCCGCGCCCTGGCGAGAACCTCGTCGAGGCCGACGAGCTCGTGCTCGAAGATGTACAGCGATGTCGAGCGTACGCGCGGGTCGAAGATGCGCTTGATGCTGTAGACGTAGTCTTCCGCGACGAGCTCGCGCCGCTTGCCCTTGAATGCCGGATCGTCGGCGAAGAAGATGCCGGGCCTCAGACGGACGGTGAACGTGCGCCCGCCGTCGGTGATCTCCGGCATTGCCGCCGCAGTATTCGGCACGAGGCGCGGCGGACGCGCGAAATAGTCGTACGTGTACAGCGCGTCGAAGATCGAATCGCCGACCATGTACGAGTAATTGTCGTTGACCGCCTGCGGATCGAACCCGGTCTCGCCCGCGTTGAAGGCGACGCGGAGCACCTTGCTCGGATCGGCGGCGAGCGCGGGCAGCGCCTGGACGCCGGCCAGCGCAAAGGCGATCGTCGTTGCGATGAGGGCGCGGACCCGCATGCATACTCCTGTCGTGGAAGGCTCGGACCAGTCTAACGCAACGGCGGCATGACGCTTTCTCCGCCGCCAGCAGGGGACTGCGTGTCGGGAACCTGCGGGTCAGCGGATCGACGTCAGCAGCGAGACAACGGCGCGATCGTCCCAGTCCGTTTCTCCGACAGCGAAGAAGGCGATCCGCCCGTCGGGGGCAACGACGAACGCCGAAGGTAGCACGCTCACTCCCCATGCCGCGCGCATGCTTCCATCGTGGTCGCGCACCACCGGCAGCGTGATGCTCAAGCGGTCAAGGAACGGCTGGATCCGCGCCGGGTTCTCCTGCAGATTCACGGTGACGACCTCGATGTGCAGTTT
>DATKMY010000019.1:0-8396 GCA_035541655.1 Casimicrobiaceae bacterium
CGCAACTATCTCCCCAAGCTGCAGGCGATCAAGAACATCGTCCGGGATCCGGAGAAGTACGCGCTCGAGCTGGGTGACATCCCCGACGCGCCGTACTTCGCCGTCGTGAAGTCGAACCGAAAGATCGACGTCAAGGCGGCGGCTGCGCTCGCCGAGATGCCGCTGGACGAGTTCCAGTACTTGAACCCGCAGCACAATCGGCCGGTGATCGCCGGTGGCGACGAATACACGATCCTGCTGCCGATCGACAAGGCAGAAGTGTTCGCGGCGAAGCTGAACCTCGCGGACCAGCCGCTGGTGTCGTGGCAGGCGTATCGGATGAAGAACGGCGAGACGCTGCAGCAGGTCGCGACCAAGTTCGGCATGTCGGTCGACGCGTTGCGCGCGGTGAACGGCATAGGCGCCAAGTCGAGGGTGCCGCCCGGGCACATGCTGCTCGTGCCGTCGCAGGGTCCCGCGGAGGTCGCCGAGGAGACACTGAAGAACGCGGTGTTCACGACAGTCCCGCAAGGCCGGACGTTCTACTACCGGGTCAATCGCGGCGACACCCTCGCGGGCATCGCCTCGCGCTACGCGGTTGGCGTTTCGGATCTGCGGCGATGGAACGCGATCCCAGGGAACGGGGGAGTCACCGCGGGACAGACGCTGCGCATCACCAGCGACCTCGCGCCGGGCGCCGCCCGTACGAAGCGCACCGCCTCCGCGAAGAAACCGACGACCATTTCGTCGAAATCGAAAGTGAAGAGCGCGAAGCCCGCGGCCAAGACCGGAGGCGGCGCGCCGACGGCGAAAGCCAAGGCGGTAGCGGGCGGCTGATCACCGGCTGCGCGGGGGCAGGCGCTTGGTCCCAAGGCAGTGGTCAGGGCGCATCCGATCGTTCCCGCACCCCAAATGAAAACAGGCGACGCGGGAGGCGTCGCCTGTTTTGTCGTCCACATCCCTCCGGGATGCGGACTTCCCGTCCGAAGACCTTACTTCTTGGCCTTCTTCTTGGCGGCCTTCCTCTTGGTGGCCTTCTTCTTAGTCGCCTTCTTTGCGGCCTTCCTCTTGGTGGCCTTCTTCTTGGTCGCCTTCTTTGCGGCCTTCCTCTTCGTCGTCTTCTTTGCTGCCTTCTTCTTCGTCGCCTTCTTCTTCGCGGCTTTGCGCTTCGTGGCCCTCTTCGCCGCTTTCTTCTTCGTGGCCTTCTTCTTCGTCGCCTTCTTCTTCGCAGCCTTCTTGGGTTTCTTGGCCGCTTTCTTCTTGGTGGCCTTCTTCTTCGCCGCTTTCTTCGGCGCTGCCGGGGCGGCGGGCGCCATCATCGACATCATGTCAGCCATTTCGTTTCTCCTGTCTGGGTTGCAGTAACTGTTATGTTGCTTCTGCTTCGCGCAAGCGGCGTTGGATTCGTCGAATTCGAGAGCTACCACTTGACAAACCCGCTGCTACCTGCTGCCTGAATTCTAGCCGCATTTCATTGAATTGCAAGATTTGTCCGGCAATTCCTGACGTTGCATGCACGAGTGTTGCGAATTCGCACACGTCGAAAACGGGCCGCAGCAGCATTCAGGATCGCGCTTCGCCGTCTCTTCAGCGCAGCATGGACTCGTTCGCGAAAAGATCCGCGATGCGCTCGCGCGGACGGGCGAGATGCACGCGATCGCCGTCGACGACGACCTCGCAAGGACGAGGGCGCGAGTTGTAGTTCGAGCTCATCGCGAACCCGTACGCGCCTGCGGCGCGCACGGCGAGAAGATCGCCCGCCGCGATGACGAGCCCGCGATCGTGCGCAAGGAAGTCGGCGCTCTCGCATACGGGACCTACGATCTGCCAGCGCCTCGCGTCGCCCGCGCGCGGACGCACCGGCTCGACCGGATGCCAGGCGGCGTACAGCGCGGGACGCAGCAGGTCGTTCATCGCCGCATCGACGATCGCGAAATCCCGGGTGTCGCCGGGTTTGAGGTAGAGAACCCGGGTGAGCAGCAAACCCGCTTCGCCGACGAGGAAGCGCCCGGGCTCGAACAGCAGTTCGTGCGACCGCTCGCCGTGGAGGCCCCGCACGGCGCGCGCGTACGCGGCGGGGTCGATCGTCGTCTCGTCGTCGTAGCGGATGCCGAGTCCGCCGCCCAGGTCGATGTGACGCAGAGCGGCACCCTCGGACTCGATGGCGTCGACGAGCGCAAACATCTTCCGCGCAGCTTCGACGTAGACAGCGAGATCCGTGATCTGCGAGCCGATGTGGCAGTCGATCCCTTGCACGTCGACATGCGCGAGGCCCGCCGCGCGGCGATAGAGCGCCGGTGCGTCGTTGTAGGCGACACCGAACTTGCTCTCCTTCAGGCCGGTGGCGATATAGGGGTGCGTCCTGGGGTCGACGTCGGGATTCACCCGTATCGAGATCGGCGCGCGCTTGCCGACGCGGCCGGCGACCGCATTCAGGAGATCGAGCTCGGCAGCGGATTCGACGTTGAAACAGCGGATGCCGGCGACGAGCGCCGTCTCCATCTCCGAGTCCGCCTTGCCGACGCCCGAGAACACGGTCTTCGCCGGGTCGCCTCCCGCCGCGACGACACGCGCGAGCTCGCCGGCCGACACGATGTCGAAGCCCGCGCCGCGCCGCGCGAGCAGGTCGAGGATCGCGAGGTTGGAGTTCGCCTTGACCGCATAGCAAACGAGGTGCGGAAGGTCGGCGAAAGCGCCGTCGAACGCGTCGTAGCGCGCTTCGATTGCCGCACGCGAATACACGTAGCACGGTGTGCCGAAGCGCTCGGCGATCGTCGCGAGCGGCACGCGTTCGGCGTGGAGCTCGCCGCGCGAAAGCGAGAATGCGCTCATGGCTTCCCGGGATCGGCCGGCTGAGTCGGCACCGCGGGGGGCTCCCCGGGCATCGCTTCCGGCGGCGGCGGTGTCTCGCCGGGCGCCGAAGGTGTCGTGCTCGTCGACGAAGGTGTCGTGCTCGTCGACGAAGGTGTCGCAGCGGGCGACGAAGGTGTCGTAGCGGGCGACGAAGACGCAGGCGCGCCGGCCGGTGCGCGCGGCGGCAGCTTGAGCGGACCTTTGATGCCGCAACCCGGGAGCAATCCGAGCGCGATCGCTGCGGCTAGCGCAAGCGGCAAGACGGACACACGCGGGGGAGCGCGGCAATCGTTCGGCATCACCGGGAATCGTAACAGGGAACGCGAGAGGCCGAAGGCGTGCGGGCGACGAGCGCCCGGCTGCGCTATGCCTCGAGCAGCGCGGTCCAGTCGTCGAGCGTCGCCCGAGCCTCGGCGTGACCGGGGAACAGCTTCTCGACGAGTCCCCAGAAGCGCGGCGAGTGATTGAGCTCGACCAGGTGCGCGACCTCGTGCGCGACGACGTATCGGGCGAGTTGCGACGGGAGCTGCACGAGTCGCCAGTTGAGCCGGATCACGCCGTGCTCGTTGCAGCTGCCCCATTCGGAACGGGCGTTGGAAAGCTTGAACGTCGGGGTGTTCGTGGTGATTTTCGCGGCGAGGTCGGCGACCCACGGAGCGAGCATGAGCGAGGCTTCGTCGCGCAGCCAGTGTCCGACGAATGTGGCCACCTGGCGCTCGTCGTGCGCCGCCGGGTGCAGCACCGAAAGGTTCAGCAGGTCGACGAAAATCTCCCGCGTGCGCGCCGGGTGAACCGCCAGCCTGAGCTCGCGTCCGAGGTAAACGATCGGGGCGCCGGTCTTCCATGCGCGAGGCAGAACGTCGCGGCGCCTCGCTCTCCATTCGATCAGCGAACGGACGACCCATTCGTCGCGCTCGCTCAGCGCGACCTCGATCTCGCGCACCGGCACCCAGCGGGGCGCGCGGACCGTGAGTCCGGAGAGGCCGACTTCCATGCCGATCGACTTTCGGCGCGCGCGGATGAGCCGGTAGTCGACACGCCGTCCGGCGAGCACGATCCGACGCAATTGACCTTCGCGCGGCTGCGGGTCGTCGCTGCGCTTGCCCGGGAAGAGGTCGCGCAGGCGCAGCCGGGCGCTCACCGACTCCTCCGATCGCCGGCAGGCGCGGGCGCGCTCATCGCATCACGCCGCGCCACCGACCGGATTCCCCAGCCGCGCCACTTCCGCCTCGATCCAGTTCTCGACCTCGGCCATCAGCGTCTGCGCGTTGTGCCCCGCCGACGGAATCGGCTCGCCGATCGACATCGTTAGCGTCCCTGTGCGCTTGCCGAACAGGCCCTTCGGCCAGAGATAGCCGGCGTTGTGCGCGACCGGAATCACCGGGACGCCGAGCTCCACGGCGAGTCGCGCACCGCCGGTCTTGTATTTGGCACGCTTGCCTGGAGGGATCCGCGTTCCTTCGGGATAGAGGACGATCCAGAAGCCCTGGCTGAACCGCTCGCGGCCTTGCGCTGCGATCTGCTGCATCGCATCGGTTCCCGCGCTGCGGTCGATCGTGATCGGCGAAGCGAGCCTGAAGCCCCAGCCGAAGAAGGGAATCGACAGAAGCTCCTTCTTCGCGACGTAGGCGAGCGGCGGGAAGAACTGGGTGAGCGCGAGCGTCTCCCAGGTCGAGCTGTGCTTCGACAGCACGATCGAGGGCGTTGCCGGGATGTTGTCGAGACCCACGACGCGATAGCGGATGCCGCAGATCCAGCGCGCGCCGAAGAGCACGACGCCGCACCACGAGGCGGCCATCTTGTACAGAGGCAAGCGGGGCAGCCAAGAGAAGAGCAGCATCGCGGCGGCGTAGAAAGCCGTGACGAGCGTCTGGAAGAGCAGGAAGACGAGCGCTCGGACCGCTGCCATCCCGTCGTCAATCGCCCGACAGCAGTGCCGACGCGGCGAACGCCAGGTCGGGGAAGATCACGGTGTTCTTCGGAATGTTCCCCTCGCGCAGCGTCTTCTCGCCCTTGCCGGTCAACACCAGCATCGGCTGTGCCCCCACGGCCTCGGCCGCCTGCAGGTCGCGCACCGAATCGCCGACGCACGGCACGCCCGTCATGTCGACGCCGAAGCGCACGCCGATCTCCTTCAGCATCCCGGGATTGGGCTTGCGGCAGTCGCATTGCGAGTCGGCGGTGTGCGGACAGTAGAAGAGCGCGTCGATACGGCCGCCGGCGAGCGCGAGTGCCCGATGCATCTTCTCGTGGATCGCGTTGAGGGTGGCCATGTCGAACAGCCCGCGCCCGATCCCCGACTGGTTGGTCGCGATGACCACCCGGTAGCCCGCGTGGTTGAGCCGTGCGATCGCCTCGAGGCTTCCCGGGATCGGCCGCCACTCGTCGGGCGATTTGATGAACTGCGCACTGTCGTGATTGATCACGCCGTCGCGGTCGAGCACGATCAGCTTGACGGCCCGCGTCGGGGCGACGGCTTCGGAGGCGAGCTGGACCATGTCAGTACCCGCCCGGCCGTCCGAAGGCTACTGACTGCGCCCCCTCGGGCGGCAGCGAACGCAGCGGGCGTGGGGGTCCCTTCATCCTATGCCGCGAGCTTCGAGATGTCGGCGACGCGGTTCATCGTCTGGGCGACGCCGCGCAGCAAAGCGAGACGATTCGCGCGAACGGCGGGGTCGTCGGCCATGACGAGCACGTCGTCGAAAAAGCGGTCGACGGCAGGCTTTGCGGTCGCGAGCGCGAGCAGCGCTCCGGCGAAGTCGCCCGCCGCGCAGGCGTTGGCGACGATCGGCTCGAGCTTCTGGAACGTCAGATAGAGCTCGTGCTCGGCGCCTTCGGTGAGCCGGCCGCGATCGACGACCTGTGCGGCCTCGCTCTCCGACTTCCTGAGAATGTTGATGATCCGCTTGTTTGCGCCGGCGAGCGTACCGGCCTCCGGCAGCTCGCTGAACGCCCTGACGGCGGCCGCCTGCACAGGAACGAGATCGATGCGCGCCGGCCGCTGCGAAAGCACGGCCTCGGCCTCGTTCGCCGAGTACCCCGCTTCGCGCAGGTGCGCCCGCAGTCGCTCGTAAACGAAGCTCGCGAGCTCCGCGCGCGCGTCGGTGACTGCGGGCCTGTCAGCGAACGCGCGGAAAGCGGCGTCGATGAGATCGGGAAGCGCGATCGGCAGCGCCTTTTCGACGAGGATCCGGATCACACCGATTGCCTGGCGCCGCAATGCGAACGGATCCTTGTCGCCGGTAGGCTGTGCACCGACACCGAAAAGTCCCGCCAGGGCCTCGAGCTTGTCGGCAAGTGCCACCGCCTGCGCGACAGGGCCCTCCGGCAGCCCATCGCCTGCGTAGCGCGGCCAGTAGTGCTGCTCGATCGCCGCGGCGATCGCCGCCGGCTCGCCGTCGTGCGTCGCGTAATAACGGCCCATCAGCCCCTGCAGCTCCGGAAACTCGCCGACCATGTCGGTCGTGAGATCGGCTTTCGCAAGGTGCGCGGCACGCTCGCTCGCGCTGCGGTCTGCCCGGGTGAGGGGCGCGAATTCTCCGGCGAGGCGCTCGACGCGGGCGACCCGGTCGAGCTGCGTGCCGAGCTTGTTGTGATAGACGATCGTCGCGAGCCTTGGCACACGCGCAGCGAGCGGAGTTTTGCGGTCCTGGTCGAAGAAGAACCGCGCGTCGGCGAGCCGCGCACGCAGCACCCGCTCGTTGCCCTCGACGATCGCAGCGGGATCGCGGGTTTCGAGGTTGGCGACGAGCAGAAAACGTGGGAGGAGCTTGCCGTGCGAATCCGCCAGCGCGAAGTACTTCTGGTTCTGCTGCATCGTGAGGATCAGGCACTCCTGCGGGACGGCGAGGAACGCCTTGTCGAAAAGACCCCCGAGGACGACCGGCCATTCGACGAGAGCCGTCACTTCGTCGAGCAGCGCGTCGGGCATGATGACGGCCGCGCCGGCGGCGGCCTTCGCAAGCGCGCTCGCGATCGCGTTGCGGCGCTCGGCGAAGCTCGCGATGACCTTGCCCTCGGCGCGCAGCGTCTCCTCGTAGGCTTCCGCCGTGGCGATCCGCAGGTCGGCGCGCGCGAGCGCGCGGTGGCCGCCCGTGACCCGATCCGCCTTCAAGCCGAGCGCGGTGATATCCACGACGTCGTCGCCGAACAAAGCGACGAGCCGATGCGCAGGCCGGACGAACTTCGCGTCGTTGTAGTACGTGCCGCGGCTCGCGTAGCTCATCACTTTGGGAATGGGCAGTCGCTCGAGGGTATCTGCGAGCGCGGCCTGCAGACCGCTTTGCAGCGGACTGCCTTTCGCGACGGAGCGCAGGAACACCGCGTCGGCCTTGCCGTCGGGCTCGATCGTCAGGCGATCGGCGCCGTCGGCAGCGCTCGGTCCCAGCGCCGCTAGATGACCGCGCCCCGCCTTGTCGAGCCTGCGTTGCAGTGCGATCGTGGCTTTACCGGTGGCGTCGAACGCGACCGAGGCCGGCATCAACTTCTCGACCACGGGCTGATCCGGCGAGGTTGCGAGCGTGTCGGTGATTGCCACGGCGAGCCGCCGCGGCGTCGCATAGGCCTTGACGACGCTCCGCCCGGTCGTGAATCCGCGCTCGGCGAGGCCCGCGAAGAGGCCATCGGCGAAGGCTTCGCCGAGGCGTTTGAGCGCCTTCGGCGGGAGCTCTTCGGTGAAGAGCTCGACCACGAGCGTCGCGGTGCTCACGCGCGTCTCCGGATGGTCACCGACTTCCGCTCGTGGGACATTCGACCGTTGCTTTGCGCCGCAGCCTCACGCGGCGCTCCGCCGCAGCGCGTCGGGCAGCAACGGGAACCCGAGCGCTTCGCGCGAATCGACGTACGCCTGCGCGACGAGGCGGGAGAGCGCCCGGATCCTCCCGATGTACGCAGCACGCTCCGTCACCGAGATTGCGCCCCGCGCGTCGAGCTGGTTGAACGCGTGCGCCGCCTTGAGAATCATCTCGTAGCCGGGCAGCGGCAGCTTCGCTTCGAGCAGGCGCTTCGCCTCGGACTCGAACAGTGCGAAGAGCTCGAAGAGCTTCGGCGCGTTCGACTGCTCGAAGTTGTAGATCGACTGCTCGACCTCGTTCTGGTGGTAGACGTCGCGATACGTGAGCGCGGTGCGGATCCCCTGCGCCGTCTGCTCGGTCCAGACGAGGTCGAACACGTTCTCCTTGCCTTGCAGGTACATCGCGAGGCGCTCGAGGCCGTAAGTGATCTCGCCGGTGATCGGGTTGCAGTCGAGTCCACCCACCTGCTGGAAGTAGGTGAACTGCGTGACCTCCATCCCGTTGAGCCACACTTCCCAGCCGAGGCCCCAGGCGCCGAGGGTCGGATTCTCCCAGTCGTCCTCGACGAAGCGCACGTCGTTCATTTTGAGGTCGAGGCCGAGTCGCTCGAGTGAGCGCAGGTAGAGGTCGAGGATGTCGGGCGGCGAAGGCTTCAGCACGACCTGGTATTGATAGTAATGCTGCAGCCGGTTCGGATTTTCGCCGTAGCGACCGTCCTTCGGCCGCCGCGACGGTTGAACGTACGCGGCGCGCCACGGCTCGGGACCCAGC
>DATKMY010000020.1:0-28668 GCA_035541655.1 Casimicrobiaceae bacterium
CGTGGGTCGCCGAGCTCGATCGAACCCTTGTAGCACTCGCCGGGCCGGTCGTGCTGGTCGCGCACAGCGCCGGCGTGATGATCACCGTGCATTGGGCGAGGGAGCACCGGCGTCCGATCAAGGGCGCGCTGCTCGCCGCGCCGCCCGATTTCGAAACGCCGCTGCCCGAAGGCTACCCCACGCAGCAGGTGCTCCGCGACAACGGATGGCTGCCCACGCCGCGCTCGCCGCTGCCGTTCCCGACGATCGTCGCCGCGAGCACCAACGATCCGCTTGGGCGCTACGAACGTATCGCCGAGCTCGCCGCCGCGTGGGGAAGCCAGCTCGTCGATGTCGGCGCCGTCGGCCACTTGAATCCCGCTTCGGGCCACGGCGAGTGGCCGCGCGCCGAAGCGTTCGTTCGCGAGCTCGGCGGATGAGCGCACAGCTCGCGGCCGAGTGGCGCGACGACCTCCGACGCCTCTGGCCCGGCGTGCTCTTTGCCGCCGTCATCGCGATCGCCTCGGCATTCATTTCGGAAAGCCGCGGCGGGCCGACGCTGCTCTACGCGCTGCTGCTCGGGATGGCGCTCAACACCGTGGTCGGCGAGGGGACGGCCAAACCCGGCGTCGACTTCGCGGCGAAACGCATCCTGCGCATCGGCGTCGCGCTTCTCGGCGCGCGTATCACGTTCGAGCAGATCGGTGCACTCGGCTGGTTCAACGGCGGGCTCGTCGTTGCCGGCGTCGTGGTCACGATTGCGTTCGGCATATTCGCAGCCAACGTGTTCGGCCTATCGCGCCGGCTCGGGATTCTGACGGGCGGCGCCACCGCGATCTGCGGCGCGTCCGCGGCGATCGCGATCGCGACGGTGCTGCCGCGCGACGAGCGCAGCGAGCGCGAGCTGATCTTCACGATCGCCGGCGTCACCGCGCTGTCGACGGCGGCGATGGTCGTCTACCCGCTCGTCGTCAAATGGATGGGATTCGATGCGCACCAGGCAGGCGTCTTCCTCGGCGCGACGATTCACGACGTCGCGCAGGTCGTCGGCGCCGGCTACAGCATTTCCGCCGAAGTGGGCGATGCCGCGGTGCTCACGAAGCTGTTGCGCGTTGCCATGCTGCTGCCGGTCGTGATGGCCCTCTCGCTCGCGGTGCGTCACAGCCTCAAGCGCGGCGGTGAAAGCGCCAATCGAGGCGATCCGCTGCTTCCGGGCTTTCTGCTCGCTTTCGTTGGATTCGTCGTCGCGGGGAGCCTCGGTCTGATCCCCAAGCCGCTGGGCGTTGCGTTGAACGAGATCGCGCGCGCGTGCCTGGTCGTCGCGATCGCGGCGGTCGGGCTCAAGACCTCGCCGCTCGAGATGAAGAAGGTCGGCCTGCGCGCGTTCGCGCTGCTCGCAAGCGAAACGCTGTTCCTCGCAGCGCTGGTGCTCGCCGCGCAGAAGCTGACTGGCTGAGAGCCGTACGGACAGCCGAACGAAATCGCCCCGGCGGACACGGTCGTCAGCGCGAGACCCCTCTTGCGCCAAGTCAACCGACAGCTCGTCGAGTACGGGTAAGCTCGCGAAAGCTATGCTCAAGACCTATTGCGCTCCGTGTTCCGCTCGTTTCCGATCATGCGAAATGCTCTCCTCCGCGAAACACCGCACGCGGAAGGCTGACTGCACGCGCGTACGGTTCCGCTGGGCGGCGGAGGTACAGCAGCCAATCGCGCGTCTGGCAGAGTAGAATGACGAGTTTCCGAAGGCTCCCACCCGGTCTGTCGAACCGCTCCGGTCGACGGCAGGTAAGTTGCACGTCGAAAGGACAAGCCATGAAGCGGTTCACGCGCATCATTGCGACGGCGGTCAGCCTGGGCCTGGCGCTCCCCGTGCCGGGGCAGGTCCCGCCGCCGCCAGCGGCGCCTGCCCCTGCGGCTGCGCCGCCCGCATCGCCCGGCGCGAAGAGCTTCTCGCAGCAGGAGCTCGACCAGCTCGTCGCGCCGATCGCGCTCTATCCCGATGCGTTGCTCGCACAGGTGATGATGGCGTCGACCTACCCCCTCGAGGTCGTCCAGGCCGACCGCTGGCGGAAGGCGAATGCGTCGCTCAAGGACAAGGCGCTCGAGGATGCATTGCAGCAGCAGACATGGGACGCGAGCGTGAAGTCGCTCGCGGTCTTCCCGCAGGTGCTGACGATGATGAGCGAGAAGGTCGACTGGACGCAGAAGCTCGGTGACGCCTTCCTCGCGCAACAGCAGGACGTGATGGCGACCGTCCAGACACTGCGCGCGAAGGCGAAAGAGCAGGGCGCGCTCAAGGACACGAAGGAGCAGAAGGTCACGACGCAGAGCGAGAACAACACGCAGTACATCGTCATCGAGCCCACGAATCCCGAGGTCGTCTACGTTCCGACATACAACCCGACGGTCGTCTATGGTGCGTGGCCGTATCCGGCGTATCCGCCTTACTACTACTACCCCCCGGGCTATGTCGCGGGCGGTGCGCTGCTCGGCTTCACCGCGGGAATCATCGTCGGCGGCGCGCTCTGGGGCGGCTGCAACTGGGGTCGCGGCGACGTCAACGTCAACGTAAACCGCTACAACAACTTCAACCGCACGAACATCTCGAACGGTAACTGGAATCACAACGCCAGCCATCGCGGCGCGGTGCCGTATCGCGACCAGCGCGTTTCGCAGCAGTACGGCCGCGGCCAATCGGCGAATGCGGCCTCCCGCGAGCAGTTTCGCGGACGCGCCGAGGCGGGCCAGCAATCGATCCAGCGCGGCGACGTGTCGTCGCGCGACATCGGCGGCGCGGGCGCAGGCCGCGATTCCGCGGCAAATCGCTCGATGGCGAGCGGCCGCGGCGAAGCCGGCGGCGCGGGCCGCGACTCTGCGGCCAATCGCTCGATGGCGAGCGACCGCGGCGGTGGCGCGAGCGGAGGCCGCAGCGCGTCGGCGTTCGACTCGGGCGGCAGCGGTGCGCAGGCTCGCGCGTCCAGCAGCCGCGGCGAATCGAGCATGAGCTCGGCGCGCTCTTCGGGGAATATGAGCGGCGGAGGTGGTGGGGCACGCGGAGGTGGTGGCGGCGGAGGCGGCCGCGGCGGCGGCGGCAGGCGTTGAGATGACTGCGACGGGAAACGCGATGGAGATCACGATGAAGCCACACCGCTTGAACATGCGAATCCGGGCGCGCGAATGGGCGATCCTGCTGCTCGCGCTCCTGGTCACGATGCTCGTCGCGACTGGGGCGCGCGGGGCGGCGCCTCCCGCGCAGAAGTCGTTCGCGTCGCCGGAAGACGCGGTGACCGCGCTCGTCCAGGCGCTCAAGGCGCACGATCGTGCAGCGACGCTGGCGATCCTCGGTGCGGACGAGTGGATTTCGTCGGGCGACGCCGTCGCCGATCGCGCAGCGCGCGATCGCTTCGTCGCCGCCTATGAGACGAAACACGCGATCGCGCTCGACGGTGATTCGGCGAAGCTCACCGTGGGCGCCGACGATTATCCGTTCGCATTCCCGCTCGTCAAGGCTGGCGACCGCTGGCGCTTCGACGCCGCGGCGGGCAAGGATGAGCTGCTCGCGCGCCGGATCGGCCAGAACGAGCTCTACACCATCGATGTGCTGCAGGCGATCGTCGACGCGCAGCGCGAATACGCGTCCGTGGACCGCAACGGCGACGGCGTGCTCGACTACGCTCAGAAGTTCGCGAGCAGCCCCGGGAAGCACGACGGACTCTACTGGCCGGTGAAGGCCGGCGAGCCGCCGAGCCCGCTCGGCGAGCTCGTTGCGGACGCGGCCGGGCAGGGTTACAGCAAGAAGGAGAAGGGACCGACCGCGTTCCATGGCTACTACTACCGGATGCTCAAAGGGCAGGGCAAGAATGCCGAGTCGGGCGCGCTCGACTACGTCGTAAAGGGGCGCGCGATCGGCGGCTTCGCGGTCGTGGCGTATCCGGCGCGCTATGCGAATTCGGGGATCATGACGTTCATCGTCAACCAGGACGGCAAGGTCTATCAGGCCGACCTCGGGAAAGACACACAGGCGAAGGCCTCGGCGATGCAGCGCTTCGACCCCGGCAAGGGATGGTCGGAAGTGAAGCTTCCCTGAACCTCAAGACATTTTCCAACCCGCCGACCCTGACGGCGTGGCTCGTCGCGGCAGAGCGCGAGCCGCCCCCCGGGGCGCGCAAATCACCAAGAGGAGTCGAAACATGAAGAAGACTGCTATTGCTCTCGGGCTCGCCGCGGCTTTCGCGGCGCTGCCCGCAATTGCCCAGACCGGGTCCGCGATGGTCGGCACCGCGCCCGGCAAGGCGGCCGCCGTCGAAACCATCAAGTTGGCCGCGACGATCACCGCGATCGACAAGGCGACGCGCGACGTCACGCTGAAGGGGCCGCAAGGGAACGAGATGACGCTGACCGCGGGTCCCGAGGTCAAGAACTTCGACCAGCTCAAAGTCGGCGACAAGGTCGACTTGAACTACGTCGAGGCGCTCACGCTCGAGCTCAAGAAGGGCGGCGGCCTCGTCGTCCAGCGCACCGAAACGGCCGGCGCAGCCGGTGCGAAACCGGGCGAAAAGCCGGCCGGCGCAGTCGGACGCCAGGTCACCATCGTCGCCGACGTCGTCGCGCTCGACCCGGCGAAGCAGGTCGTCACGCTCAAGGGCCCGAAGCGCACCGTCGACCTGAAGATCCCGAATCCGGACCAGTTCAAGCTGATCGCGAAGGGCGACCAGGTCGAGGCGACGTATACGCAGGCGGTCGCGATCGCAGTGATGCCGGCGAAGAAGTAACGCTTCCGCACGCTCGCGCCGCTCGGGCCGGGAAGGCGGGCGGCGCATGCGCGCGGCGACGAGCGATGACGAACCCGGCCGACCATCGCGTTGCGGAGACGCTGAGCAACGGCCTCCCGGTCACGGTCAGGGCGTTGCGCGCGGATGATCGCGAGAGAGTGGCAAAGGCGATCCGCGAGCTCGACCGCGAATCGATCTACCTGCGCCTCTTCAGCTACCGCAATCTGCTCACCGACGCCGCTCTCGATCGGGTCATGCACTTCGATCCCGAGAGCGAAGTCGTACTGATCGTCACCCGCGGCTCGGGAGACGACGAAGTCGTGATCGGATCCGGCCGTTACATCGTCGGTGCGGGCGAGCAGGGCGAGCGCAGTGCCGAGGTCGCGTTCATGGTCGAGGAGGACTACCACGGGCTGGGGATCGCGGGTCGGCTGTTGAAGCATCTCGCGAGCGTCGCGCGGTCGCAGGGCATCGCTGCCTTCGACGCCGTCGTTCTCGCCGAGAACAAGGCGATGCTCTCGGTGTTCGCCCGCAGCGGTCTGGCGATGCGCAAGCGCAACGAAAGCGGCGAGGTGCACGTGACGCTGACGCTTTGACCAATCGGAGGAGATCAGCATGGGCAAAGGCAAACACAAGGGCAAGAAGAAGGCCAACAAGAACGACGCCAAGACGGCGGATATCTCGGCCAAGGCCCGTGTCGCCGATGCGAAGGCGAAGAAGGGAGCCAAAGCCGCGGAATCGAAGTCGAGGAACGGCGAAGCTGCCGCGCCTGGAGGGAAGCTCCGCGAGAAGGACTACCAGAGCGAGTTGAAGAAGCTGCACGTCGAGCTCGTCAAGCTGCAGCGATGGGTGCAGCTCAAAGGGCTGAAGATCTGCATCGTCTTCGAGGGGCGCGACGGTGCCGGCAAGGGCGGGACGATCAAGGCGATTACGGAGCGCGTGAGCCCCCGAGTCTTCCGGGTGATCGCGCTGCCGACGCCGACCGAGCGCGAGAAGTCGCAGATGTACGGGCAGCGCTATCTGCCGCACCTGCCCGCGGCGGGCGAAATCGTCATCTGGGACCGCAGCTGGTACAACCGCGCCGGCGTCGAGCGTGTGATGGGCTTCTGCACCGAGGAGCAGGCGAAGGGTTTTCTGCAGATCCTTCCGGGTTTCGAGAAGCTGATGGTCCAGTCTGGCATCGTCCTGCTCAAGTACTGGCTGGAGGTGAGCCCCGAGGAGCAGACGCGCCGGCTTACAGCGCGCATCGACGACGGGCGCAAGATCTGGAAGCTCTCGCCGATGGACATCAAGTCGTACACGCGCTGGGACGACTATACGAAGGCGCGCGACGAGATGTTCGCGGCAAGCGACACGGCATGGGCGCCGTGGTATGTCGCGCGCTCGGAGGACAAGAAACGCGTGCGCCTCAACATCATCTCCCACCTGCTCTCGCGCATCCCGTACGAATCGCCGCCGCGCGAGAAGGTGAAGCTGCCGAAGCGCAAGGTGCGCGCGCAAGCGCCGGCCGATTCGGTCAAGTTCGTTCCCGAGAAGTTCTAGCGGGCTCCGACGTCGGGGACAATCCGATGCTCGCGGCTCGGACGATGCGGGGTGCCGACGCGCAAGCGTCGCGAAGGCGTGACGGCCCAGGTCACGCTGGCGCTGCGGGGCGATCGGGCCCAGCGCGGGCCCTGTCCAAGTGGCGCCGAATCGTCGCGCGTCTCTCCGGGATCGCGGCCATCGCGGTATTGACCGCGTGCAGCCCGTCACCCGGCCCGCCGCCCGCCGCCACGAACCCGCAGACCGCCACCGGCGGCTGGCACGAGTTCCAGGGCTCGTGGAACGCGGCAGGCACCCGCTACGCGATCCCGCTCGGACGTGACCGCCGTGCCGGCATCCTCGACGTCCAGGGAACGATGCTGCTCGCGGGGCCGTCTCGTCCCGGCGTCGGATTCAGCGCGCACGCAGTCGCTCTCGGCGATACCGCGACGGGCGTGATCGGTCGCGCCGTCTGGACCGATGACAAGGGCGACCAGGTCTACAGCGAATTCCACGGCACCGGGACCGCGACCGGCAGCAAGATCGAGGGAACCTTCCTCGGTGGCACCGGACGCTACGCGGGCGCGAACGGCACCTACGAATTCACGTGGCAGTACGTCGTCGAGACCGAGGACGGCACGGTGCAGGGGCGCGTGGTGGGAATGACGGGGCGGGTCCGCGTGGGCGAATCGCCGCAACCCGCGCCGCCAACCTCCGGAGCGAAGCAGTGAGCGTCGGACTCATCGCGAAGCGCCTGCTGCCGTTCGCGCTGGTCTTCGGGATCTGGCTCTGGCCGGTGCCCGCCGGCCTCACCGCTCCCGCCTGGGATCTCTTCGCCGTGTTCGTCGCAGCGATCGCGTCGGTGCTGGTCGGCGCGTTTCCGCTCCTCACGTCGACGATGCTGGCGGTCGCCGCCGTCGTGATCACCGGAACGATCACGCCTGCGCAGGCGTTTGCGGGCTTCGCGAACTCGAGCGTGCTTCTCGTCGTCATCGCGTTCCTCGTCGCGCAGGCGGTCGTCAAATCCGGATTGGGGCATCGGATCAGCCTGTTCATGGTGAGCCGCTTCGGCCGCTCATCGCTCGGGCTCGCATACAGCATCGTGCTGACCGACGCAGTGATCGCGCCGGCGGTTCCGAGCAACACCGCACGCGGCGGCGTCATTTACCCCGTCGTGCTGTCGGTCGCGCAGGGCGCGGGCTCGCGCCCCGGCGACCCCGAGGGCCGCCGGCTGGGCGGCTACCTGATGTTCTGCGGGATGGCGAGCCTCGCGGTGTCCTCTGCGCTGTGGATGACCGCGACGTCCGCGAATCCGATTGGCATCCAGATCGCGAAGGATTTCGGGATCGACATCGGATTCGGCAAGTGGCTCGTCACCGCGTCGGTGCCGGCGCTCGTCGCGATCCTCGCGCTGCCTCTGCTCGTCGCGAAGCTCTTTCCGCCCGGCGTTTCGGCCACACCCGAGGCGCCCGCGGCGGCGCGCGCGGCGCTCGCCAAGATGGGTCCGCTCACCCGCGACGAGCGGGTGACGGCGGTCGCGTTCGTCGTGATGGTCGCGGGCTGGATCTTCGCCGACCGGCTGAAGCTCAACGTCACGAGCGTCGCGTTCGCCGGACTCGGCGTGCTGCTGATGATGAACGTGCTGACGCTCGACGATATCGCGAAGCAGGGCGACACGCTTGCGACTTTCCTCTGGCTCGCGGTGTTGTTCGCGCTTTCCGGTCAGCTCAACGAGCTCGGATTCATGAGCTATGCTGGCCAGCGCCTCGCGGCCGGGCTCTCCGGGATCTCGTGGCCGATGACCTACGTTGCGCTCGTCGTCCTCTATGTCGCGATCCACTACATGTTCGTCAGCCAGTCGTCGCAGGTGCTCGCGCTGCTCGGGGTGTTCCTCGACGTGGGGATCCGCGGCGGCGTGCCGGCGCCACTGATGGCGTTCGCGCTGCTCTTCGCGAGCAGCTACTTTTCGGTCATCACGCCGCAGGGCGGAAGCCAGAACGTGATCTTCGTCGCGAGCGGCTACCTGCAGCAGAGCGAGCTCTACCGGCTCGGTCTCCTGATTACGCTGTTCTTCCTCGCGGTGTTCATGGTGATCGGCACCGCGTGGATCCTCGTGGTAACGTGACCGACGAGCTTGCCGCCCGAGGTAGGATCCGAATCCGAACATGAACGAACAAAGACCGAATCCGCTGGCGCGGGGCGATCTCACGCGCACGGTGCTGGCCGTGCTGCTGATCGCCACGCTGATCGCCACGTCGCTGTGGGTCCTGCGCCCGTTCCTGCTGGCGCTGGTCTGGGCGACGATGATCGTCGTTGCGACGTGGCCGCTGATGCTGAAGGTGCAGACCGCGCTGCGTCGGCGCTGGCTGGCGGTCACGGTGATGACCGGCGCGATGCTGATCGTGTTCGTTGTGCCGCTCGTGCTGGCGATCCAGTCCGTCGTCGAGAACGCCGATACGATCACGCGAACGGTGCGCAGCGTCGCAGCGAGCGAGATTCCGCCGCCGCCCGAATGGGTTGCGAAGATCCCGATGGTCGGCGCGCAGATTTCGAGCTACTGGCACGGCGTAGCGGAAGGGGGGAAGGCGGGCCTCGTCGCGCGGCTGGCGCCGTACGCCGGAGACGCAGCGAAGTGGCTCGCCGGGCAGTTCGGGGACGTCGGCCTGCTCGTGCTTCATTTCCTGCTGACGGTGACGATTGCAGCGATTCTGTATGCGAACGGAGAGACCGCGAGCGCCGGCGTGATCCGTTTCGGGCGACGCCTTGCGGGAGATCGTGGCGAGAGCGTCGTTCGCCTCGCCGGCCAGGCGATCCGCGGCGTTGCGCTCGGCGTTGTCGGCACCGCGCTCATTCAGACGGCCCTCGCCGGTCTCGGTCTCGCGGTTGCCGGCATTCCGTACGCGGCGCTGCTCACTGCGGTCGTCCTGTTCCTCTGCATCGCTCAGGTGGGGCCGCTGATCGTGCTCGCACCCGCCGTCATCTGGCTCTTCTGGATCGACGCGACCGGACGCGGGACGATGCTTCTCGTCTGGAGCATCGTCGTCGGGCTGCTCGACAACGTGCTGCGCCCGATCCTGATCCGCCGCGGCGCCGACCTGCCGATGCTGCTCATCTTCGCCGGCGTGCTCGGCGGCCTGTTCGCATTCGGGATCGTGGGGCTGTTCGTCGGCCCGGTGATGCTCGCGGTCACCTACACGCTGCTGCTCGAATGGGTCACTGAGCAGGGCGACGATTTGAACGCAAAAGGGCCGCCCCCCAGCCGGGACGACGCCTTGAGCTGACGACGGCCGTTACTGCTGCTGCTTGCCCTTGATGTTGCCGACGACGCCGCCGGCCACCGCGCCGACCGCGGCGCCGGTCCAGCCGCTGCCCCCCGCGATCGCCGCAATGCCCGCGCCGGCGGCGGCACCGATCGCCGCGCCCGTCACCGTTCCCTGCTGCTGCGGCGTCATCGTCGTGCAACCGACTACCACGGTTGCCGCGGCGAGGGCTGCCATCGTTCCGATTCGCTTCATCTTCTGCCTCCGCTAGCTCGGTTTCCTGAGTCCCGGCACGACCATCTCGAACCAGATCGTCTCGATGACCGGCCGCTGCATCTGATCGGGATGCGCGGCGTACCACTTGTTGAGACCGTCGCGAACGCTGTCGAGCGACTGCCCCTTCAATCCCTTGACCATCCGCGGCAGGACGCTCTGCGCGTCCGAAGGGGGGGTCGCTCCTTCGTAAGCCGTCTCGATCTGGACGATGTTGGCGATGCCGATCAGGTACGCTTTCTTCATCTCCTCGGTGGACTTGGTCCAATGCTCGCCGGTAACGAGCGGGACCTCTTCTGCCCGGGCGATTCCCGCCATCAGCATCAGCAGGATCGATGCCGCACCCAACAATAGCCGCCATTGCCTTGTCATCGTTCCCTCCCTCGAAGACCGGATTTTGGTCCGTACGCGCGGTCGCAAGGGTACCCCGCAAAGGCGCGGCCAGGTTTGATCGAACGCAATTTCGACCGCGGTCAACGCAGAAGAGGCCGTCGTCTCGGCCCCGCGGAGGCCTGGCGCACCCATTGGCGCTCGGCGCAGCAAATGCCGCCGGGGCGTCCCGTCGAGGCGGGCCGAGGTCCGTTTACTTCAGTCAAGGCGGTCGGCTCGGTCGCGGGTGCGATCCCGGCTACCCGTCGCGATTGGCCGAATGGCTCGGGGACCCGCGGAATTCGGAGTCGGATCCCCCGCGACGTCATCCTCCAAGGGCTTTGACTGCGGCAATCAGCACCGCGCCGAACACCGCCATCAGGAAACCAGTTCGCACCGGATGAACGTGCCCGGCGTGGCGGCCCAGCGCGAATCCGGCCGCGAAGAGCATCGCCAGCGTGATTGCCTGCGAAACACGCATCGCCTGCGCCGGGTCGCTGGTCAGCACGAACGGCAGGACCACCGGAAACGTCGCGATGACGACCACCAGGAAGATGCCGAGCGCTTCGAGAAAATCGCGAGGTCGCAACACGCCGGGTTCGGCGGCCGGCAGCACGAGAAGATTGCGACGCATGCCTTCGATCTCGTCGTGACCGGCGATCTCGGCCAGCGCCTCCGGCAGCGCTCGCGCGATCAGATCGCGCCCCTTTGCCGCTTCCAGGCTGGCGATCCGCTTCGCAAGCGCCCGGTCGCGCGTGCGCTCAGTGGCGGTCCGCACCAGGTACATCACCGCGTCGACGAGCCCCCATGCGAGATTGCAGCCGAGCGCCGCCGCCAGGATGGTGCGCACCTCGCGCTGCCCCGCCGTGGCGATCGACAGCGAACCGACGATCGTGACCGCCATGATGAGCCCGAACAGGATCTCCGAGATGCGGTCGACGGGATCGAGCAACCGTTCACGCTCTTCGCCCGGCTCTCTTTTCATACTCGGCTCCCCGTTGTACGTGCGAATGCGGGGGCAACGAGCTCCCCGGGCGATAATGCGACTCCGAACATTATGACGGAAGTCCGCGGATGAGCCCGAAGCCCAACGAACGCGTATCGACGACGACCGCTCGCGCGATCGTTCGCTGGCGCCGCTTCCGGCGCGGCGTCAGAGACAAGCTGACCTGGAACCGTCTGTATCGGACGACGAGCTACTTGAAATCCGCGCTGTGGACGGTGCCGATCATCGCGATCGTCCTCGAGCTGCTGCTGACGCCATTCCTGCGCGAGCTCGACGCCTGGCTCCAATGGCGCGTTTCCGGGCTCGAAGTCACGGGCGCGCAGGCGCTCTATCAGACCGTCATCACGCTGACACTGTCGTTCCTGGTGTTCACCTTCGGCTCGCTGCTCGTCGCGATCCAGATTGCAGGCGGCCAGCTCACGCCGCGGATCATCGCGACGACGCTGCTGCGTGACAACGTCGTCCGCTACAGCGTCGGCCTGTTCGTGTTCACGCTGGTCTTCGCGGTGAGCGCGCTCAATCACCAGGAGAAGGCGGTGCTCGAGATCGTCGCGCTGCTGACGGGCGTTCTCGGCGTCGCGTCGATCGCCGATTTCCTGTTCCTGATCGACTATGCGGCGCGGCTGCTGCGGCCTGTCAGCATCGTCGCGCGCATCGGAGACGAGGGTGTCGCCGTCATCAAGGCCGTGTACCCCGCTCCCGCGACGGTGCTGCCCAAGGACTCCCCGGAGCTACGACCGCTGCCCCCCGCGCCGACGCGTACCGTCCCGCACGAAGGCAGGTCCGAGATCGTTCTCGCCGTCGACCTGCCGACGCTCGTCGCCGCGGCCCGACGTCACGACGGCGCGATCGAATTCCTGCCCCAGGTCGGGGACTTCGTCGCGGCGGACGAGCCGCTGTTCGCGCTCTACGGCGGCGCCGTCGCGATCGACGACAGCGTACTGCGCGCTACCGTC
This sequence comes from Casimicrobiaceae bacterium, assembly GCA_035541655.1. Lineage (GTDB taxonomy): Bacteria > Pseudomonadota > Gammaproteobacteria > Burkholderiales > Casimicrobiaceae > CAIWHR01. Next base: position 12,137 of record DATKMY010000020.1, read on the forward strand.
GCGTTCGGGCCCGAGCGAACACTCGAGCAGGATCCGATGTTCGCGTTCCGGATTCTCGTGGACATCGCCCTGAAGGCGCTGTCGCCGGCGATCAACGATCCGACGACCGGTGTTCTGGCGATCGACCAGGTGCACAGGCTGCTGCGCGTGCTCGGAAAACGGGAGCTTCACGGCGAAGTCATTCCCGATGCCGCCGGCAATCAGCGCGTGATCTTCAGGACTCCGAACTGGGACGACTTCGTTCACGTCGCGTGCACCGAGATCCGCGCGTGCGGTGCGAACAACATCCAGATCGCGCGGCGGCTCCGGGCGATGCTGGACAATCTTCGGCGAACCCTGCCCGAGCATCGCCACGACATTCTGAGGCGCGAGCTCGACGTGCTCGATCGGACGATCCGAACCATCTACACGTTGCCGGAAGAGCTCGCGCTCGCCTCCGTCCCGGACCCGCAGGGATTGGGGGGGTCGTCGCGCGCGCCCGTCCTCGGTCCAGGATGAGCAACGCGCCCTCCAACCGCTGCGGCGACCTCGCATCCGCAGGCTCGGCGCGACTGTCGGCATCAGCGCCCGCGACGGGACGAGGCGGTCTTCCCTGATGCCGATAAGCGGCCCCGTCCCGGATTGGCTGCTTTCGGTCGTCGCGGCTGCGACGCTCTTCGCGGTCATGTTCGATCTGGGACTCGCGATCGTGCCTGCCGAGTTCCGCTGGGTCGGCGAGCGGCCGGAGCTGCTGCTTAAGGGGCTGTTCTCGGTGCTGGTCGCCGTGCCGGGAGCCGCGTGGCTGGTCGCCCGCGCGTTCGACCTGCCCCGGGCGGCGGAGATCGGCATCATGCTGATGGCGATTGCTCCCGGAGCGCCCGTCGCGTTGCGTCGGTCTTTGGGTGCCGGAGGCCACCGCTCGTTCGCTCCCGCGCTACAGATCGCCGTCGCGGCGCTCGCCGTCGTCTCTATGCCGCTATCGGTTGCGGCGTTCAACGAGTACTACGGCGGGCACGCGGAGGTGTCCCCGCTACCGCTCGCCCGACAAGTCTTCGTCGCGCAGCTCCTTCCGCTGTCGCTCGGAATGCTCGCGCGGCATTTCTTCGGGGCGCAGGCCGAGTGGGCCGAGCCGAGGCTGCGCAAGGTCGGAGGAATCCTGCTGGTCGTCCTGCTCGTCCTCGCGCTGATCGACATCGGGGAAGTCGTCCTCGGCGCGGGGCTGCGCGTGACTCTCGCGATCGTCACCGTCACCCTGCTCGCGGTCGCGGTCGGACACGTGATGGGCGGACCCGAGCCGGCGACGCGCACGGCGACCGCGATTTCGAGCGCTGCGCGCAATCCCGGTCTCGCCCTGCTCGTGGCTACGCTCAACCGCGCGCCGCCCGCGATGACCGCGACGGTGCTCGCGTACTTTGTGATCGCGGCGCTGACGCTGATTCCCTATGTGGCGTGGCGCAGGCGCACCGGTGCGGCCGCGGCGGGAATTCCGGATCCGCCATCGCAATGAGGTGCGCGGGCAAGCGGTAATTTGTCAACTTTGTTGACAATCGCCGGACGCGCTCCCCTCAGATGCCGCCGCCCCACCGGTATTGCCAGGCAAGGCCGAGCAGGTCGTAGTTGTTGCCGGTTCGCGCCGAGACTCCGCTGCTCGCGTAGAGCTTCACCGAGTTCCGGCGATCGACGGGAATGGCAAGCGTCGCGCCCAGCCGCCAGTTCTGCTGCAGGTCGGCGCTCAGCGTGCCGTTGAGCGTCGTGCGCCCTCCTGTGAAATACGTCGCGTCGAGCGAGCCCCACATGCCGTTGGAGAAGCTGTAGATCGCGTGACCCTGGAACGAATAGAGCGGATCGCGCGACACCGTGTTCCCTCCGTAGAAGTCGTTGTTGTCGGTGTAGAGCGTCGCCGCGGCGGTGAACTCGAACGTCCAGGGGTCGATCGCTTTCGAGATGCCGATCTCGGGCTTGAATGCCCAGCGGTTGGTGCCGATGTTGACGAGGCGGCTCGCGTCGTACTGTCCCCACGGCGCGAACACCCGAAGGCTCGCACCGATGATCAGATCCTGGCGATAGCTCGCGAACTCGGGCAGCGACAGCGCAGGCGCGCCGTAGAGATTGACCGACAAGCGGAACGCGGGATCGGAGAAGCCGTTGACGATCCGCTGCAACGGTGCGCCCTGGTATTCGGCGGATCCGGAGAGCCAGGTGTACGGGACGATGGCGTCGACCTTCGCCGACATTCCCCAGAGGTCGAGCACGTGCGCGAAGCCGACGACCGCATTCGACGTGTGCAAGTGCGGGTTGGTGATCGGCAGCGAGTCGTCGGTCGCGATTCCGCCCCGCGTATACGCGTAGCCTCCGACGAAGAAGTTCACGCCCACCGGTGCGTTGGAATACGCGCGCGGCTCGATCTCCTGCGCCCGCAGCTCGACAGGCGAGGCGATTACGACGGCGGCGAGCGCCGCAGCCGAGAGCACGTGGGAGCGGCTCATCGGGGCCCGGCGCGCATCGGTAGGCGCCGACGCGGCGGTTGGCGGTGCCGAATCGGCCCCGGCGATTCTCACTTCGAGCCGCCGCCGCTGCGGCCTTCGAGCAGCGCGACGATCCGCTCGGAGCGCACGACGGTATCGGCAAGTTCGGTGAACTCCGCGACGTCCGACGGCGGGTACGCGAGCCCCGCGCATTCGCGGCTGCCGCTGCGCGGCGCCCACACCTCGCGCGCGGCGATCACGTACACGCCGTAGGCCGCGCGGAGGGCATCGGGCTCGGCAGACCCGAGCTCCTGCTGCACCGTGTATGCGGAGAGCGCCGCGTTCGAGACTATCGCAGTCTCGATCAGCGCTTCCCGATAGCCAGCGCGACGCGCGACGTCCGGACCGAATACCGCCGCCATCCGCTTCGCCGACGCGTGCACGACGACGAGGAGGCGGTCGAGGATGCTGCGCAGAGAGTGCTTGTCGGCGAACGACAGGTATGCTTCGGGCCTCAGGAACACGTCGACGGCAGCGGAGACCGCGCCGCAGCCGCTGTGCCCGAGGATCACGATCAGGCGCAGGCTCCCGCCGAGATGATCGACCGCGTATTTGAGGCTGCCGAGCACCTCCGACCCGAGCCCGTTTCCAGCGACGCGAACGACGAACAGGTCGTTTGGGCCCTCGTTGAAGATCAGCTCGATGGGGACGCGCGCATCCGAGCAGCCGAGCACTGCCGCGTACGGGCGCTGCGTCGGCACGGTCGGATCGCCATGTTCGATTCCAAGGTCGCGGGCGTCGACCGGAATGACCCGCTGCGGCGTGCCCGATCCCACAGCGAGATTGGCGAAGAGCGCCGCCATCGTGCGGCTGCCCTGGTCGAGACGCTCGCGTGCTGCATCGGCGCTCGCCGGCCGCTCCCGCGCCGTCGCTTCGCCGGCGCCGTACCGGTACGTGATCTCGACGATCTTCATGGCTGCCCGCTCGTTCTTTGATACCGATTCTAACGTAGCGCCGAGCGGGGATAGAGCGGATGGCGGGGGCGATCGGGAGCGGCAGTCAGCCTCGCGCACAGGCGATCTGCCGCCGATCGGGCGAGAACGGGGTCCTGAGGGGAAGGTGGGTGACGAATGCGATGAGGCGCACCGCCGATCGGATCACGCGAGCGCGGTTGCCAGCGCAGACGTCGCGAGCTTCGCTCTTAGTGCACGAGCTCGCCCGCCCACCACGGCGCCCGTCGCTTCAGCTGATCGCGCTGCTCCGCGGAGAGAACGCTCTCGATCTTCTCGGTGGCGTCGAGCGCGTTGTCGATCCGCTGCAGGCGCAGCTCGTCGATCCGCTTGTACGTATCGAGTATCGCCTTCCGGTCGAGCTTTCCCGCCGCCAGGTAGCTGTCGCGAAGCTTCGCCATCTCGTCCTGCGATTTGCCCGTTAGATCCCAGTTCTTTCTCCGCAGATCGTCCTGGACCTTCAGGATCTGGCTGCGCTGCGAGTCGCTGAGGTCGAGCGACCACAGGACGCCGTGCATCATGCCGGCGCCCATGCCGCCATGGCCCATCGTTCCCGGTCCCATCATTCCCGGCCCCATGCCATACCCCATCGCGCCAGGGCCCATTCCCTGTCCCGGCTTCCCCGGCCCCATGCCGTAGCAGGGCCCGCTCTGCGCGGGCGACGGTCCGCCCATCATGCCCTGGCCCATTCCGGGTGCCCCTGGGGGCTGTCCTTGCGCGAACGCGGCACCGGCGACCACAGCCGCCGCTGCACCGAGTACCAAGGCGTTCTTCCACGAGATCGTCATCATTGTCTTCCTTTCCGTATCGCGCCGTACTTTGCTGTTGTCGTGTCGATCAGAACATCATCTTCGCGAGGAACAGCCCGGTGACGACCGCGACCGCAGTCGCGACGACGCCGGGGATCATGAACGAGTGGTTGAGCACGTATTTGCCGATCTTCGTCGTTCCCGACAGGTCGAAGTTGATCGCGGCGATCAGCGAACCGTAGGTTGGGATGAAGAAGTAGCCGTTGACCGACGGGAACATCGCGATCAGGAACTGCGGCGGAATGCCGAGCGCGATCCCGAGCGGCATCAGCGCGCGCGTGGTCGCGGCCTGGCTGTAGAGCAGCACCGACGCGAAGAACAGGCCGAACGCGAAAGTCCACGGATGCGCGTCGGCTTGCGCGCCGATCGCGGGAACGATCACGTCCTTGTTCGCGCCGATGAAGCTGTCGCCGAGCCAGGCGAGGCCGAAGATCCCGATGACGGCGACGACACCTGCGCGCAGCGTCGACGTTTTCGGAATCTCATCGACCGACACCTTCGTCGCGAGCAGCATGATCGCCGCGACGGAGAGCATCACGATCTCGATGACGACCGGCATATCGAGCGCCTTCTTCGCGCCGGGCAGTGTGCGCAAGGCGGGGAAGAAGCCGAAGACCACGACGAGCGCGACGCCGATCAGGAACAGATACGCGGACATCTTCGCCGCTGGTTTGAGCGGAGGACGCTCTGCCGCGCTCTTAGGCGCGGGAATCGTGCCCGCTGCGAGCCGTGCCTGGTACTCGGGATCGTCTTTCAAGTCCTTGCCGACAAACATCGATACGATCGCCGCGGCGACGACGCCGGTCAGGGTTGCCGGCACGCAGATCATCAGGATCTGCGGCAGTCCCCACTGCGCGACCCCCTTCTCCGCGAAGAGCCCGATCATCGCGGCGGTCGCCGCCGCGACCGGGCTCGCGGTGATCGCCTGCTGCGACGCAATCGTCGCCACGGCCATCGGCCGTTCGGGGCGAATGCCGCCCTGGTGCGCGGTCTCGTAGATCACCGGCAGAAGGGGATAGACGATGTGGCCGGTGCCGGCGACGAAAGTGAAGCTCCAGGTGGTGAGCGGCGCGACGATCGTCACGTATTTCGGGTTCGCGCGGATGATCCGCTCGGCGATCCGCACCAGGAAGTCGATGCCGCCGGCAGCGTCCATCACCGACGCGGCCATGATCACCGCGAGGATGATCAGCATCACGTCGATGGGAGGCGACGTCGGATTGACGCCGAACGCGACGACGAGCACCAGCAAGCCGACAGCGCCCCAGAGTCCGAGGCCCACGCCAGAGTAGCGCGCGCCCATCCATATCGCCGCGAGCACGACGACGAATTGCAGCAGGATCGAAATTGTCATGATTGGTCTCCGCGGGTCCGATCGCCACAAGCCGCCTTATGGTCCGGATCAGGAACTCGTTCGTCGACCACACAACACCTTGCGGAGCGCGATTTCGACTTCCTTTTCGAACGAGCCGCTCGCACGGAACCTCATCCGTGCCTCCATCGGGAAATTCTCCGCCGTGACCACGACATCTGCCTTGATATGGAACAACGATCTACTGCGGCGCGTGCCCAGGCGGCCGCCAGCGGCGGCGACTCGCCCGCGTCTCAATGCACTGTCCCGCGCTTGGGGCCCGGTTCCCGACTCGCGCCGCTACCGCTCGCCGCTACTGTTCGAACTTGGGTGCGATCAGGTTCTCGAACGAGAACACCTCATTCCACTTTTCCTGTGTCAGAAGCTTCCGCTCTTTGACCACGATGTCGTGGAGGCTCTTGCCTGTCAGATAGCCTTCGCGCGCGATCTCCGCGCATTGCTTGTAGCCGAGCGATGGCTTCAGCACGGTCACGATGCCCAGAGAGTTGAGCACCATGTCGCGCGTACGATCGGCGTTCGCGGTGATGCCGTCGATGCAATGCTCGCGCAGGCTGTCGACCGCGTGCTCCATCGTCCCGAGCGACGTGAAGAGCGCGAACGTGATCACCGGCTCCATCACGTTCAGCTGAAGTTGGCCGGCAGACGCGGCAAGCGTCACCGTCAAGTCGAGGCCGATCACCAGGAATCCAACCTGGTTGACGACCTCGGGTATGACCGGATTGACCTTCCCCGGCATGATCGAGCTGCCGGGTTGCATCTGCGGCAGGTTGATCTCGTTGAAGCCGCAGCGCGGTCCCGACGCGAGCATCCGGATGTCGTTGCAGATTTTGGTGAGCTTCGACGACGTGCGCTTGAGCACACCCGACAACAGCACATAGGCGCCGGTGTCGGAGGTCGCCTCGACGAGGTCGCCCGCGAGGATGAACTGCGTGCCGGTCAGCTCGGACAGGTACTTCGTCGCAAGCTCGGGATAGCCCGGCGCCGCCGTCACCGTCGTGCCGATGGCGGTGGCACCGAGGTTGATCTCGTGAAGAAGCTTCCGAACCTCGGCGATCCGCTGCACCTCCTCGCCGATCGTCGTCCCCCAGCCGTGGAATTCCTGGCCGAGCGACATCGGCACCGCGTCCTGCAGGTGCGTGCGCCCCATCTTCAGCACACGATCGAACTCCTTCGCCTTGGCGTAGAAGGCGTCCTGCAGGCGCTTGAGCGCGTTCATGTAGCTCGCGAGGCGCAGGATCAGCGCCAGCCGGAACGCGGTCGGATAGATGTCGTTGGTCGACTGCCCGAAGTTGACGTGATCGTTTGGATTGACGTACTGGTATTCGCCCTTCTTGTGGCCGAGCTTCTCCAGCGCGAGGTTCGCGATAACTTCGTTCGCGTTCATGTTGGTCGACGTGCCGGCGCCGCCCTGGATGAAGTCGGTGACGAACTGATCGCGCATCTCGCCCGCGATCAGCCGGTCGCACGCCGACGCGATGGCGTCTGCGACCTTGCGGTCGAGCACGCCGAGGTCGCGATTCGCGAGCGCCGCCGCCTTCTTCACATAGCCGAACGCCTTGACGAAGTTCGGCTCGAGCGACATCGGGATGCCGGTGATGTGAAAGTTCTCCTTGCCGCGCAGCGTCTGCACGCCGTAGTACGCGGTGTCCGGAATCTCCTTCTCGCCCAGGAAGTCCTTTTCGATGCGTATCGCCATGCTGTGCCTCCTTCGCGTCGGCGCCCCGTCGGCGGACGACCCGCGACCCGCGCCACGCACTGGGAAATGAACGTCGCGTTGCGGTAAAGCCGCCTCGCTGCCCTCAGCCGAAGCCCGCTTTCACCATCTTCCGCCGGATGAACGCGATCTGCGACTCGAGCGGCAGGTCCTTCGGGCAAACGTCGTGGCAGGCGAGCAGCGACATGCAGCCGAACACGCCGTCGTCGTCGCCGATGAGCTCGTAGTAGTCGTCGTCGGTGCGGGCGTCGCGCGGATCCATCCGGAAGCGCGCGATCTTCGCGATGCCGACCGCGCCGACGAAATCCGGGCGCATCCGCGCCGTGCCGCAGGCCGCAACGCAGCAGCCGCATTCGACGCAGCGGTCGAGCTCGTTCAGCTTCTCCGCGAGATCGGGATCCATCGGCTCTTCGATGCGCGCGAGGTCGACGTCCTTCCGCTTCGCATGCAGCCAGGCTTCGAGACGCTCGCTGGTGCCGCGCATCCACTTTCCGGTGTTCACCGACAGGTCACCGATGAGCTCGAACACGGGCAGCGGCGCGAGCGTGATATCGGGACCCACATCTCGCGTCAGCACGCGGCAGGCCAGCGTCGGGCGCCCGTTTACCACCATTGCGCAGCTGCCGCAGATGCCGGCGCGGCAGACGAAGTCGAACTGCAGCGACGGGTCGAGCGTCTCGCGGATCTCGCTCAAGGCGATGAACAGCGTCATGCCCTCCGTCTGTTCGAGCTCGTAGGTCTGCATGTGCGGGACGCTCCCCGGTTCCTGGGGGTTGTAGCGAAGCACGTGCAGCCTGATCGTCTGGCCGCTCGCCGGCCGGCTCTCCGGGGTTTTCATCGGCTCGGTTCCTCGATTCACGGCGGCTACTCGCTTTCCCAGGCGAAATGGGACTCGGGCGTAGCGTGCGTTTCGGAGCCTCGCGGCGCAGGAAACCGGTCGTCGATTCTCTCGTTCCTGCCGCGAAATCGCTCCGGCAGAAGCTGCTCGTACGGCATCAGCGCGCGTTGTAGCTCGAAGCGGTCGCCGATCCGCTGCCTTGCGGCTTCGACTTCCGTGCGCCGCGCCGCAGTATCGGGGTGGTCGGTGTAGTCCTTGGCGCCGTAGCCGCGCCAGCCCGGCGGGAGCTCCATCCGCTTGACGTCGAGCGGCTCGTAGTCGAGGCGCGGCAGCGTCGCCTTCTCGTCGTTCCAGGTGGCGAGCGTGCGCTTGAGCCATCCTGCGTCGTCGCGCCGCGGATAGTCATTGCGGAAGTGCGCGCCGCGGCTTTCGGTACGCTGCAGCGCGCCGTACGCGACGCAGAGCGCGAGTTTCAGCATCTTCTGCACGCGGTAGGCGGTGACGAGCTCCGGATTGACGCCGGGCGCCCGCGATTTCACGCCGATGTTCCGGCTGCGGACGAGCAGCTTCTGCAGTTCGTCGACCGCGCGCTCGAGGTCGTTGCCGGTACGGAAGATGCCGACCTGCGCGGTCATGATTTCCTGCATTCGCTGCTTGAGCGCATTTCCATCCTCGGTGCCGCTGCCCGTCAGCAGGCCCTTGAGCTTCGCGCTTTCGCGCTCCAGGAATTCGCGCACGACACTCGTCGGCATGTCGACGTCGTTCTCGGCGCGGTCGCAGAAGTCCGCGATGTATTCGCCGACGATCATGCCTGCGACCACGGTCTCCGCGACGGAGTTGCCGCCGAGGCGGTTGAACCCGTGCATGTCCCAGCAGGCCGCTTCGCCGGCCGAGAACAATCCCTTGAGCGTGGGGCTCTCGCCGGTCGGATTCGTCCGTACGCCGCCCATCGTGTAGTGCTGAGCCGGCCTGACGGGGATCAGGTCCTTGATCGGGTCGACACCGAGGAAGTAGTGGCAGATCTCGTAGACCTCGCGCAGGTTGTGGCGGATGTGATGCTCACCGAGCAGCGTGATGTCGAGCATCAGGTGATCGCCCCAGCGCGACTTGACGCCCTTGCCCTTGAGGATGTGCTCCTCCATCCGCCGCGAGACGACATCCCGCGAAGCGAGCTCCTTCTTCTCGGGCTCGTAGTCGGGCATGAACCGATGCCCGTCGGCGTCCTTGAGCAGGCCGCCGTCGCCGCGGCAGCCTTCGGTGACAAGGATGCCCGCCGGGAAGATGCCGGTCGGATGGAACTGCACCGCCTCCATGTTGCCTAGGGCGGCGATGCCTGTCTCGAGCGCGATCGCGTGTCCGATGCCCTCGCAGATCACGGCGTTGGTCGTGACGCGATAGAGGCGCCCGGCGCCGCCGGTAGTGATCGCGGTGGCCTTGGCGAGATACGCTGCGAGCTCGCCGGTGATGAGATCGCGCACCACGGCGCCGTAGCAGCGGCCGCCGTCGTGGATCAGCGCAAGGGCTTCGGTGCGCTCGTGCACCGGGATCGAGGCCGCGATCGCCTGATCGCCGACCGCCTGGAGCATCGCGTGACCGGTGCAGTCCGAGACGTAGCACGTGCGCCACTTCTTCGTGCCGCCGAAATCGCGCTGCGCGACGAGCCCGTGCGCCTCGTCGCGCTCGGTAATCGTCACCTTCTGGCCGTTGATCACGACCTGGCGATCGCCCTTGCGCACGCGGCTCCACGGCACGCCCCACGCGGCGAGCTCGCGCACCGCTTTGGGCGCGGTGTTGACGAACATTCGCACGACCTGCTGGTCGGCGCCCCAGTCGGAGCCGCGCACCGTGTCCTCGAAGTGCACGTCCTCGTTGTCGCCCTGGCCCTTGATCACGTTCCCGAGGGAGGCCTGCATGCCGCCCTGTGCGGCCTTCGAGTGCGAGCGTTTGGGCGGCACCAGCGACAGGATGACCGCATCGTGCCCGCGCCGCTTCGCGCCGATGGCGAGCCTCAAGCCCGCAAGCCCGCCGCCTATCACCAGCACGTCGGTATAGAGGATCTTCATCGCGGCGCTCCGGCGGGCTCGGGCACGTACCCGGCGGGCATGTAGCGTTCGCCGTAGTAAGGCGCGTGCTGGATGCCGATCTTGATGTAGGCGGCCAGCGTTGTGAAGCCCAGCACGAGGAAGAACACCGTCAGCGCCCATTTGAGCGTCTTCAGCCGCTTGCGCGTGACGTCGGGATCCTTCCCTTCGAACCATCCCCATTTCACGGCGAGGCGATAGAGCCCGATCCCGCCATGGAATTCCACGGCGAGCAGCAGAAGGATGTACAACGGCCAGTAACGGCCGGTCCACACGCGATCCGACGACTCGAACGGACCGATCAGCTCAGGGTGCGTGAGCATGATGAAGAGGTGCGGCGCCGCGAGAAAGAACAGCGCGAAGCCTGTGAACACCTGCCAGAACCACAGCGTCGTGTCCTCATGCCGCATCATCGCCATGTGGCTGCGAAAGAGGCTGTACTGCTGGTAGTTGATCGGAAACTTCCGCAACGCGAGCACCGCGTGAACGACGATCAGCGCGGTCACGCCGGCCACGACGAACGACACGATGACGGCGTAAGGACGGCCGAAGACGTAGTAGCCCTCGAACATCTTCGTGATCTTCCACATCGCGTCCTTGCTGATCAGGATCGAGGACACGAAGAACATGTGCCCCCACATGAAAAGCGCGATCACCAATCCGCTCGCGCTCTGCAGGAAGTCCAGCCGCGCCGGCCAGCGGCTCTTCCTTCGCTTCGCGGCGAGACGGACACCCTGGATGACGCTGGTACTCGTGTCCATGCGGCGTAATTCCCCTTTTTGCGGACTGGCGCCCACGTTTGCGAGTCGCGGCAGCGAAAGGCGCGCGGGGCGGCGACGCTGTCCGCCCACGCTAATGCGGTCGCAGTAGTCGGGTATTGACTTCCGTCAAGATGCCGCTTCTTGGAGCGGTCCCGAAGCGGCGATTCAATCCAACGGCGGCTGGGCCAACGAAGCTACTCCGAGGCAAACTATCACCGATCATCGACGAGCGCAAACGGGGTTTCGGAACTTCTGTTGGGCATCGGCGGCCCGCTCGGCCGCGATCTTTGCCCGTGGCTTCGACTTGCGGCAAAATTGCAGTTCGATTCGATCCCAGGCCGCGGGAATCTGCTGGTGCCGTGAACCCGAGTCAGCCCACGCTGTCAGACTCGTGCCGCAGGGGACTGGAGTGCGACTCTTGTCTTCCTGATCTCTGTCAACCGGCTGACACGGCACCGCGGTTAAGCTAAACCCATACGCGCTCGGAGGCCGATCGCGGTCTTTGGCTGCGTCCTCGACACGAGGCAAGCGATGAACACCCCCCAGCAGCTCGCACGGAGCTACGACATTTCCACGAAGGTCGCGCAAGTCCTGCAGAAACGCACGAAGGTCGCGCAGGAGCATTTCACCGAGCGGCTTACGAAGGCTTTCGGCGACAACATCGCGGGTCTTGCCGACAAGCGTTTGGAGGCGACGGACGTCTGGTCGGGATGGTATGCCTACGCGACCGACTTCGCGCAGCGCTCGATCCTCTTCTGGGACGCGCTGCGCGAGCGCGGTAACGTGGCGGTCGAGCACAATCAGGCGGGTCTGCCGCCGGTCCTGCACTTCGACTATGAGACTGTCGTCGATGGGCGCCAGCTCGCGCGTCCCGTCAACTACGCGCTCGTGCGGATCGTGGCGCCCGAGGGTGTCGTCGTCGACCCGAAGCGCCGTCCGTACGTGATCATCGATCCGCGCGCGGGGCATGGACCCGGAATCGGCGGCTTCAAGGACGATTCTCAAGTCGGTGTGGCGATTCGCGACGGCCACCCCGTTTACTTCGTCATCTTCTTCCGCGATCCGGAGCCTGGCCAAACGCTGCTCGACGTCTGCGAGGCGGAGAAGCAATTCATTCACAAGGTCCGCGAGCTGCATCCAACGAGTCCGAAGCCTGCGATTGTCGGCAACTGCCAGGGCGGCTGGGCGGCGATGATGCTCGCAGCGGCGGATCCGGACGAGACAGGCCCTATCGTCATCAATGGTGCACCGATGTCGTACTGGGGCGGCGCCTGGTCGGGAGGCGAGGGGGACAACCCGATGCGCTATGCGGGCGGAATGCTCGGCGGCACGTGGCTCGCTTCGTTCGCATCGGACCTCGGCGACGGCGTCTTCGACGGCGCGCACCTCGTCCAGAATTTCGAGAACCTGAACCCGGCGAACACTTTCTGGGACAAGTACTACCACCTGTTCGCGAACGTCGACACCGAGCCGCCGCGCTTCCTCGAGTTCGAACGCTGGTGGGGCGGGTTCTACCTGATGAACCGCGAGGAGATCGAGTGGATCACGAAAAACCTCTTCGTCGGCAACAAGCTGTGGAAGGGCGGCGCGCAGATGGCGAACGGCAAGGCGTTCGACCTGCGCGACATCAAGGCCCCGATCGTTCTCTTCGCATCGATGGGCGACAACATCACGCCGCCGCAGCAGGCGTTCAACTGGGTCGCCGACGTCTACGGCTCGACCGACGAGATCAAGGCGCGCGGGCAGGTGATCGTCGGGCTCATGCACGAGAACGTCGGTCACCTCGGCATCTTCGTTTCGGGCAAGGTCGCGAAGAAGGAGCACGCGCAGATCGTCTCGGTGCTCAAGTCGATCGAGGCGCTGCCGCCCGGTCTCTATGCGATGGCGATCCACGAGCGCAAGGGAAAGAGCGGCAAGGTCGAATACGACGTCGAGCTCGAAGAGCGGAGTCTCGAGGAGGTCGCCGCCCGGCTCAATCGTTTCGAGCGCGCGGACGAGAAGCCGTTCGAGGCGGTGGCGGCCGTGTCCGAGTTCAACCAGCGCGCCTATGAGCTCTTCGCGCAGCCGCTGGTGCAGTCGCTCGGCAACCCGATGAGCGCAAAGCTCTCGCGCCAGTTCCATCCGCTGCGCTTCCAGCGCTGGGCGTTCTCCGACTTGAATCCGTGGCTCGCGTGGCTCGGTCCGACGGCCAAGATGGTGAAGGCGCAGCGGCAGCCGCTCGATCCCGACGCGCCTGCGCGGAAGGTCGAAGCGATGGCCTCGGAAGCGGTGAGCGCGTCGCTCGACTACTACCGCGCGATCCGCGACGCGATGTCGGAGGCGATGTTCTTCCAGACCTATGGAAACGTCTTCTCGATGTATCTCGCCGACAAGCGCGAGGCCGAAGAGCGCAGAGGGGAGCTCGTCGCGGAGCCGCGCGAGCTGCCGTTCGTCAAGGAAGCGCTCGCTGCGATCGAAGAGGGTGGGTACGCCGAGGCGCTCGCGCGAGTCGGCGCTCTGCTCGCGCGCCGCGGGGCGCCGCTGCCGCTCGAGCGCGTCGCGCTGCGCCAGGAGTTGATCGACGAATACCGCGATCTCCTTCCCGACCTCGAGCCGCACGAATGGCGGCGCGTGCGCGGCGAGCAGGACTTGATCGTCCGTTACGAGCCCGAGCGCGCGATGGCCACGCTGCCGATTCTGCTGCGCGACCCCGCCGACCGCGAGAAGCTGATCACGCTCGCACGACGGCTCCTAGCCGACGAGCGGCTGCAGAGAGCGAAGCCCTCGTCCGAGCAGATCGCGATGCTCACCAATATCGGCGAGACGCTGCACGTCGAGCCCTCGCGCGGACGCCGCGGTTCTCCCGGCGCCAGGGCAGCGCCGAAGACCGCGAGGAAGCCGTCTGCCAAGCAGCGTACCCACGCCTGACGGGAGATTCGATGGAGCGCCATCACGAAAAATACGAGCGGCTGCTCGAGTTCTGCAGCAAGCTGCCGCCGACCTCGACCGCAGTCGCGCACCCCTGCGACGAGAGCTCGCTCAAGGGCGCCGTCGACGCGGCGAAGCTCGGCCTCATCGCGCCGATCCTCGTCGGTCCGCGCAAGCGGATCGAGGCGGTCGCGCAGCAGTACGGAATCGACATCTCCGGGCTGCCGGTCGTCGACGCCGCGCACAGTCACGATGCCGCCGACAAGGCCGTTGCGCTCGTCCGCGAGGGCAAGGCGGAAGCGCTGATGAAGGGGAGCCTGCACACCGATGAGCTGATGGGCGCGGTGGTCAATCGCGAGTCGGGAATCCGCACCGCGCGGCGCGTGAGTCACTGCTTCGTGATGGACGTGCCGACCTACGCGGAAACGCTGATCGTCAGCGACTGCGCGGTCAACATCGCGCCGACGATGGAGGACAAGGTCGACATCATCCAGAATGCCATCGACCTCGCGCACGCGCTGCGCTTTCCCGAAGTCCGCGTCGCAATCCTGTCGGCGATGGAGACCGTCAATCCGAAGGTGCCGTCGACGGTGGAAGCCGGCGCGCTTTGCAAGATGGCCGACCGCGGGCAGATCAGCGGCGCAATTCTCGACGGCCCGCTCGCGCTCGACAACGCAATCAGCCTCGAGTCGGTGGCGATCAAGAAGATCGATTCGCCGGTGGCCGGACGGGCCAACGTGCTCATCGTCCCGGACCTCGAGGCGGGGAACATGCTCGCGAAGAGCCTGTCGTTCCTCGCGCAGGCCGACGCCGCCGGAATCGTGCTCGGAGCCCGCGTGCCGATCATCCTGACGAGCCGCGCCGACTCGGTGACCACGCGGCTCGCCTCGTGCGCGATCGCCACGCTCGTCGTGCAGTACCGGCGTGAAACGGGCGGCAAGGCCATCGCGTGACGACGAGCGGGCGGGAAGCCGCGGAACGTCCGCCGAGGCCGATGTGACCGACGCTATCGCCGTTCTGAACGCGGGCTCGTCGAGCCTCAAGTTCTCGGTGTTCGTCGCTCGCGACCACACGCTAGAGCTCGCCGCGCGTGGTCAGGCGGAAGCCCTCTACACCGCGCCCCGGTTCGCCGCGAAGGACGGCGAGGGCAGGCTTCTCGCCGAAAAATCGTGGGGCGAGGGCGCGAAGCTGGGCCACGACGGCGCGCTCGATCATCTCGTCGCGTTCCTGCGCTCCGAGCTCGCGACTCATCGCCTCGTCGGCATCGGCCACCGCGTTGTGCACGGCGGGCTCGAATACACGCATCCGGTCCGGCTCGACGCGAAGGTGCTCGCGGCGCTCGAGAAATACGTGCCGCTCGCGCCGCTCCATCAGCCGCACAACCTCGCGCCGATTCGAACGCTCCTCCAGCGCTCGCCCGAGCTCCCGCAGGTCGCGTGCTTCGACACGGCGTTCCACGCGACGGCGCCCCCGGTCGCGCAGGCGTTCGCGCTGCCGAAGGCGATCACCGATCGCGGCGTGCGGCGCTACGGCTTCCACGGCCTCTCGTACGAATACATCGCGAGCGTGCTTCCCGAGCGCGATGCGCGGGCGGCAGGCGGAAAGACCGTCGTGCTGCACCTCGGCAACGGCTCGAGCATGTGCGCGATGGCAGGCGGCAAAAGTGTCGGGAGCACGATGGGGTTCACCGCCGCCGATGGCCTGCCGATGGGCACGCGCTGCGGCAACCTCGATCCGGGCGTGATCCTCTACCTGATGGACGAGCTCGCGATGGACGCGCGCGCGATCGAGAAGCTGATCTACCAGCAGTCGGGGCTCCTCGGCGTGTCGGGGATCTCGAGCGACATGCGCACGCTGGAGGCGAGCGCAGAACCCGCGGCGAAGACGGCGATCGACCTCTTCGCCTACCGGATCGGCCGCGAGCTGGGCTCGCTCGCCGCGGCGCTCGGCGGCCTCGATGCGATCGTGTTCACCGCCGGTATCGGCGAGAACAGCGCGAGCCTGCGCAGCCGCGTCTGCCGTGACGCGGCGTGGCTCGGCGTCGAGCTGGACGCCGCCGCCAATCAAGACGGCGGACCGCGCATCAGCACCGCGGCAAGTCGCACGTCGGCGTGGGTGATCCCGACCAACGAGGAACTGATGATCGCGCGCCAGACGCGCGCGCTGCTCTCCGGGGGCCACTGACCGATGCGCACGACGACACTCGAAGCCGCGGTCGCCACGATTCCCGACGGTGCGAGCCTGATGATCGGCGGGTTCATGGCGGTGGGCACGCCGGAGCGGTTGATGGACGAGCTGGTCCGTCAGCGCAAGCGCGATCTCACCGTGATCGCCAACGATACGGCGAGGCCCGGCGCCGGGATCGGAAAGCTCGTGACGGCAAAGCTCGTGCGCAAGGCGATCGTAAGCCATATCGGCACCAACCCCGAGACGCAGCAAAAGATGCTTGCAGGCGAGATGGACGTCGAGCTCATTCCGCAGGGCACGCTGATCGAGCGGATCCGCGCCGCGGGCTACGGGCTCGGCGGCATCCTGACGTCCACGGGGATCGGGACCGTGGTCGAGGAAGGCAAGCGCAAGATCGAGGTCGACGGCC
>DATKMY010000021.1:0-15323 GCA_035541655.1 Casimicrobiaceae bacterium
TCGCTTCCGCGCAGCTGATGGAGCGGCCGGAGCTGCACGAGGAGGACACGTGGGTCTACAGCCTTTACGAAGGCGGGAGCCTCGCGGACCCCGGCAACTACGAGTCCGTCGAGTCGTTCACCGTCGTGCGCGTCACGCCTACCTACTGGGGGGTGTCGACGGGGTATCAGATGGCCCGTTCGTTGACCTCGAAGCGCACCGGAGAGACAAAGAAGAGCAGTTACCGGATTTCCCGCGACCTCAACGGATACGCGCGGCAGAACCCGGCGTCGCCGTTGCAGGAGGTTCTGTGGGTGCAGTGGCCGCTCGAGCCGGGCCAGAGTTGGAGATTCGAGCGGCCGCTTGCAGCTGGAACCCAGATATGGGAGACGAAGATCAACGGCTGGGAAGACGTCGAGGTTCCCGCCGGCAGGTTCCGAACGATCCGCGTCGACATCGACCTCGTGTCGAACCCGAATCCGCTGGTCACGTGGCAAACGAAGCTCTGGTACTCACCCGATGTCAAATCCTTCGTGAAGAAGACCGACTACGGCTTCTACGAGGCATCGGCGCCCATCCGCCGCGACACGCGCGAGCTGACGAGCTACACGTTGCATTGAGCTCGCCAGTTCGGGCTGTTGAATTACCGATGCCTACCGAGCAGGCACACCTGGGCTCGTTGCGCGCGAGCGCACCGCTCTCGCCGGGCGGTCGATCGCAACCTTGCCCTGGCGGCGCCGCGCTAGACCTAGCTCCACGGGAACGGGCTGTTGCTGACCGGGTGCAGCCTGCCCGCCGCGTAGCGCGAAAACCGGAACGGATCGAGGAGCGCGCGATGCGTTCCGAGTAGCTCGTCGGCGACCAGATCGCCGACGCCGATCATCTTGTAGCCGTGATTCGAATCCGCAATCACGTACACGTTGTCGCGGAAGCGGTCGAACACCGGAAAGCTGTCCGGCGTGAAGCAGCCGATGCCGCCCGAAGGCTCGGTGCTGCGGTATTTGCCGTGCTGACCCTCGAAGCGCTTCTGGCAGAACGCGAGGGCGGAGGTCCACATGTCGGCGAAGTTGTCGTCGACGACGAACTCCGGCGATTTCGGTCCATACGGGTCGACGCGCACTTCGTCCGCCTCGCGCTCGACCCTCATCGGCATCGCGCCGCCCTGCACGCCGCCGAAGTGAAAATCCGGCTTGTAGTAGATCCCCCACAGCTTGTCGGTGAGCAGGCGGCCGTCGCGGTCGGAATGAAGCGGCGCGTCGGTGTCGACGTGCAGCACCGGAGGCATGCCCCCTTCGTTCGTCTTCTGGTAGTTGGGGTCGACGCCGAGCGTGCCTTCCTGCAGCGCCATGTAGTGCCACATCCGCACGCCGTCGTGGACCTTGCCGTCGCGCCCCTTGACAGTGATCGTCTTCGGAAGCGCAAGCATGTTCCACAGCGAATTGATCCACGGCCCGACGGCGACGACGACCTCGTCGCACTCGATCGTTCCGCCCGAGGTTTCGACCGCCGTGATCGCCGTCGTTCCGTTGCCCGAACGGAATCCCGTCGCCGCGACGCCGCCGAAGATCTCGACACCGAGCGCTCTCGCCTTGTTCGCGAGCCCCCGCAGCGACGCCATGTTGTTCGCATAGCCGCCGCGCTTCTCGTGGAGGACCGACGTGATGTTCTTCGCTTGCCAGTCGTGGAAGATCCCCTGCATGTACTTGCGCGACGCGGCCTCGCCTTCGACGAACACCGATTCGTATCCGATCGCCTTCTGCTGCTCGTAGATCGTGCCGACCTGCGCTCGCATCACCTCGGGGCTGATCTGCATGTAGCCGACGGGGTGATAGCTGTAGGCGTCCGCGTCGCCCTCCCACACGCCGACGCAATGCGCCATCAGCTCGCGCATCGCGGGCTGGTAATAGTTGTTGCGGACGACGCCGCACGCGATGCCCGACGCTCCGGCGCCGATCGCGGTCTTGTCGACGACGACGATCCGCGCGCCGTCGCCGCCCCGCGCTTCGAGCCGCTGCGCGAGATGCAGCGCCGTCGACAGTCCGTGAATGCCGGCGCCGATGATGACGTAGTCCGAGGATTCGGGAGGTTTGCGCATCATGCGATCGGTTGCAGAAGATCGTCGAGCAGTTCTGTGAGCTCCATGTGCTCGGAGGCGAGCCGGTGCACGGCGTGCTCGATTCGCGCCGCGCGCGCCTTGCCGAGAACGGGCTCGGCGTAGCTGCGATATTTGGTCAGGATTTCCGTGTCCGAAAGCGGGTTCTCGGCGCTTCCTCTTGCAACGGCGGGTTCGGAAGCGAGCGTGCGTCCGTCGGCGAGCGTCACGCGCACGCGTGCCCAGCGCTCCGCCGGGAAGAGGCGCGAGAACGCGGCGTCCTCGGCGAGTCTCATCGCGCGCTGCAGGCGCTGCACACGCGGATCGCCGAGGCGCGGAGCGCTCACCTCGGCCGGGCCGATATCGCCGAAGACGAGCGCCGCGGCGATCGGGTGGCGCAGACTGTATTGCGCGTCTTCGGTGGTCGCCGCTACCGCCCGCGTGGAGCCGAGCGCAACCGCCTCGCGGAAGCTCTCGACCGAAAGCTCCGCGACATCGTCCGCAGCGAATCTGTGCGCGCGCTGCAACGCGAGCGCAGCTTCGATCGCCGGCTGCGCCCAGCGGCACACCGGGTAGGCCTTGAAGTATTGCTCGCGGATCCGCCACCGGATGCCGAGATCGCTCCAGAGCTCCCGCACATCCTCGCCTTCGACCGTGAGCGCCGGCGCGCCGGTGAACCCGCCGCTCGCCAGGAGCGCTGCAGCGACACCGGCGTGTGCTCCCCAGCCGGTGCCGTCCTTCACCATCGTAGGCGCATCGCACGTGCGCAGCATCTGGCCGCGGGGGCCGAAATATTCGGCGATGCCCAGCGCCTCGCGAAGTCGCGCCTCGTCGAGGCCGAGCAGGCGACCTGCGACGGCCGCGCAGCCGAGCGCGTTCCACGCGCCCGAGCAATGGTAGTCGGGAACCGTCGCATGCAGCGCGATCCCCGCGCGCGTCGCGATCTCGTAACCGAGCGCGAGACACGTCAGGAGCTCGCGGCCGTCGGTTTCGGCAGCGGGCTCGCCGCTCTGCGCGCCGTCGATCACCGCGAGGAGCGCAGGCAGGATCGCCGCGCCTGCGTGACCTTTGGTGAGCGGATGGCCGTCGTGTGCATCGAGCGCGTCGATCGTCGAAGCGCCGGCGAACGCCGTGCCGGCGAGACTCGCGCGCCGGCCGTCGAAGAGGATTCGCGCGTCGCGAGCGGCGCCGCACATCTGCGTAGCCGCGTACGCATCGGCAATTGCCGCTGCAGGCGCCCGGCTCCCGGCGGCGGCAACGCCGATCAAATCGATCAGGCAGCGCTGTGCCTGCTCGACGACATCGGTCGGAAGATCGCGAAAGACGACGCTGCGGACGAATTCGCAGGTGCCAGCCGCGGCGTTGCCCGTGGGACCGAGCGGTCCCGCGGACTTGGTCGGGACACGCGCATCGCGATCGCCTTCCGCCATGAGCACGTCCATGCGCCGAAGCCTCGCCGCCGCCCGCAGGGCCCGTCAGATCAAGCCGTTCGCCTTGAGGAAGCCTTCGGCGACCTCTTCCGGCGTCTTCTTGTCGACGTCGACGCTCGCGTTGAGCTTCGCCATCGTCTCGTCGTTCAGCTTCCCGGCGACGCTGTTGAGCGCATCCGCGATCTTCGGATTCTTGTCGAGGATTTCCTTGCGCACGACGGGCGTGAGGTTGTAGGGCGCCGCGTAGTTCTTGTCGTCCTTCAGCACGACGAAGTTGAACGCGGGAATGCGCCCGTCGGTCGCGAACACGACGGCGGTGTCGACCTGCCGGTCCTTCAGCGCCGAATAGGTGAGTCCCGTGTCCATCCGCTTGACGTTGTCGCGGTCGAACTCGAATCCGTACGCCTTCTGCCACCCGGGAAGCCCGTCGGGCCGTGCGTAGAACTCGGCGTTCGACGCGAACGTGAGCTTCGCGCCGCCGTTGACCGCCTTCGCGAGGTCGCTCATCGTCGCGATTCCGCGCTTCTGCGCATCGTCCTTGTTCATCGCGAAGCCGTAGGTGTTGTTGACCGCGGACATGTTGAGCCAGGCAATGCCTTTCGCGGCGTCGAGCTCCTTGATCTTCTGGTACGCGGCGTCGGCCGACGGAAATTTGTCGGTGATCTTGTAGTAGACGCCGAGCGCGGTCCCCGTGTATTCCCAATACACGTCGATCTGGTTGTTCTCGAGCGCCGCACGCACCGCGGCGCTGCCCATCCCGGCCTTGCGGTCCGGCGCGAATCCCTTGGCCTTGAGCAGCGCAACGGTCATCGCCGTCATGATCTGCTGCTCGGTGAACGCCTTGCCGCCGACGACGATCGTCTGCGCGGCCGCGCCGCAGCAGCAGAAAATCGCCAGCGCCGCGCCGGCGAGCCAACCGCCCAATAGCCGTTTCATCGCTTTCCCCTCCGCACCCGTTGACGATTTTCAGGAATTCCGCAGCGGATTCACGCCGCGCGGCACGAGCCAATACTGCGCCTGACCGAACAAAAAATCCACGGCGACCGCAAGCAGCGCCGTCGGAATGGCGCCGGCGAGCATCATGCCATGTTCCTGCAGATCGATGCCGGTGAAGATCAGCTCCCCCAGGCCCCCGCCGCCGATCAGGAACGCGATCGGCGCCGTGCCGACGTTGACCGCCATCGCCGTGCGCACGCCGGCGAAGATCACGAATAGCGCATTCGGGAGCTCGACGCGCGCGAGGACGGCCCGCGGCCCCATCCCCATTCCGCGCGCTGCGTCGAGCAGATGCTCCGGCACCGCGCGAATGCCTTCATAGGTGTTACGGATGATCGGCAGCAGCGTCGCGATCCACAGGCCGACGATCGCCGGCAGCGCGCCGATGCCGAGGAGGCTCATCATCAACGCGAGCTTGCCGAGCGTTGGGATCGACGTTGCCATGTTGACGGCCTGGATCACGCCTTCGGCGTAACGCCCCATCGACGGGCGCGACAGCCAGACGCCGAGCGCGACGCCGCTCACGATCGCAGCCGAGCCCGAGATGCCGACGAGCAACAGGTGCTGCTTGACGAGATAAACGATGTCTTTCTTGTACCGGAGGATGTCGGCACCGAGCCCGCTCGTGTACAGGCCCCAGCCGATGGCGAGCGCGATGGCGCCGAGCACGAGTAGCGGCAGCGTCGAACGCGGCGCGGCCGCGATCCCGAAAGGAACGACCTTCACCGCGGCACGCTGCGTTGACGAAGAGGGTCGATCATCGTTGCGCCGCCCCGCCGAGCCTCGCGGCTACCGCTGCCCGCGTGATGCGGCCGACGACACGACCGTGCTCGACGCAGGCGAGCTCGCCGACACCGTGCTCGAGAAAGAGCGTCGCGACGCGACGCAAGTCGTCGTCGGGCTTGACATGGGGGCCGTTCATCGCGACCGCCTCGCCGCCCGCCTCGACCATTACCTCGCGGACGCAAATCAGCCGCAGCCGCTTCAGCGTACGGTCGATGCCGACGAAGCTCGCGACGAACTCGTCGGCGGGATGCGCGAGCATCGTGTCGGGCGCCGCGAATTGCACGAGCCGCCCGGCACGGAAGATCGCGATCCGGTCGGCCATCTTCACCGCTTCGTCGATGTCGTGGCTCACGAAGAGCACCGTCTTGCGCAGCTTGCGCTGCATCCGCAGGAACTCCGCCTGGATCGCCTCGCGGTTCACCGGGTCGAGCGCGCCGAAGGGCTCGTCCATCAGCAGCACCGGCGGATCGGCGGCGAGTGCGCGAGCGACACCGATGCGCTGCGCCTGGCCTCCCGACAGCTCGTTCGGATAGCGGTCGAGAAACTGCGCGGGCTCGAGCGCGAGCATCGCGAGGAGCTCCTCGGCACGCCTGCGGCGCTTCGCGAGATCCCATCCGAGGAGCCGCGGCACGACGCCGATGTTCTCGGCAACCGTCATGTTGGGAAAGAGCCCGATCTGCTGGATCACGTAGCCGATCGTTCGCCGCAGTTGCACGGGATCGACGGTGTCGGTGTCTCGGCTGGCGATCACGATCTTGCCGGAGGTCGGCGCGACGAGGCGATTGATCATCCGCAGCGTCGTCGTCTTGCCGCAGCCCGACGGGCCGAGGAGCACGCAGGTCTCGCCGTCGCCGACCTCGAAGCTCACGCGATCGACGGCCGTGTGCGGTCCCTGCGCCGTCGCGTAGACCTTGGTAAGCGACTCGAGCCGGATCATCTCAGTGCCCGCCCGGCCGCCCGGAGGGCACCGTGCGCCCCCCCCGGGGAATGCGGCGAGTACAGGGCCGCAGGGCGCAGGACAGCCTTGGGCTGGTCCCGCGAAGCGGGATGCGGCGAAGCCGCGCAAAGCGAGCGTGGAGGGTTGTTCATCTAGGAAGCGCGCGCCTCCGCGCCCTTCGGCGTCAGCCGCCGCTGCAGCCACAGCAGCGAATAGTCGCAGGCGATCGCGAGGAGCCCCAACGTGAGCGCGCCGGTCAGCAATTGCCGGACGTCGGTCTGCGATATTCCGCGCGAGATGAACGTCCCGAGCCCGCCGGCGCCGATGTACGCGGCGATCGCGGTAACGCCGATGTTGATGACGACGGCAACGCGTATTCCGGCAATGATCACCGGCAGCGCGATCGGAATCTCGACGCGCGCCAGGCGCTGCGACACCGACATTCCCATCCCGATCGCCGCCGAGCGCAGCGCGGGGTCGACGTTGCGGATCGCGGTGTAGGTGTTGCGGATGATCGGGAGCTGCGCGTAGACCATCGCAGCGATCACCGCCGGCAGCCATCCGATGCCATGCCCGATCTTCGACAGGATCGGGATCAGGACGCCGAAGAGCGCGATGGACGGGATGGTCATCACGATCGAGCCGAGGTAGAGGACCGTGTCGGCGACGCGCCGGCTCTGCGTGATCGCAATGCCGAGCGGGACGCCCGTGAGGATCGCGACGCCGACGGCGACGCTGACGATCGACAGATGCTCGAGCGTCCGCTCGCCGATCGCCGGCAGGTTGTGAAGGATGAACGTCAGCGTTTCCATCGACGGTCTCGCGAACGCCGGCAAGTGTTTCAAAGGCGCACGCGTTTGTCCATCGAACGCCGGGCGCCTGTCCCGCGCACCCGAAGTGCGCCCCGACGCCGCGGCGACCCCGAGCGCGGTACGGTTGGCCGGCTCGGCCAAACGTGAGATAGTCGCGAGCACTTCCGAAACCCCGATCGAGACGCCATGACTTCACCAACGCCGCCGCGAACCTCCCTCCTCGACCGCCTCGACGCCGGCCCGGTGATCTGCGCCGAAGGCTACGTGTTCGAGCTCGAGCGCCGCGGCTACCTCCAGGCGGGCGCGTTCGTGCCGGAGGTCGTGCTCGAGCATCCGGAGGTCGTCACGCAACTCCACCGCGATTTCGTCCACGCGGGCTCCGACGTCGTCGAAGCGCTCACCTACTACGCGCACCGGGAGAAGCTGCGGGTCATCGGGCGCGAGCAGGATCTCGAGCCGATCAATCGCCGTGCGCTGGAAATCGCCAAGGCCGTCGCGATGGAAAGCGGCGCGCTGCTCGCGGGCGACATCTGCAACACCAACGTCTACGAGCCCTCCGACCCCGCGTCCCACAAGGCGGTGCGCGCGATGTTCGAAGAGCAGGTCGGGTGGGCGGTCGATGCGGGCGCCGACTACATCGTCGGCGAGACGTTCTCGTGGGCGCAGGAAGCGCTGATCGCGCTCGACGTGATCAAGCGCGCGAGCAAGACGGCGGTCATCACGCTCGCGATGCACCAGGCCGACGTCACGCGCGAGAACTGGACGGTCGCCGATGCGTGCAAGCGTCTCGCCGACGCGGGCGCCGACGTTGTCGGCCTCAACTGTATCCGAGGCCCCGCGACGATGATGCCGCTGCTGCGCAAGATCCGTGCGGCCGTCAAGACCCACATGGCAGCGCTGCCGGTGCCGTTTCGCACCCACGACGCACAACCCTCGTTCCAGTCGCTGCGCGACACGCACTGGCACTACGCCGAGGGAAGCCGGCCGTTCCCGATAGCGCTCGATCCGTTCACCTGCAACCGCTTCGAGATCGGCGAGTTCGGGCGCGACGCGCTCGCGCTCGGCGTGCGCTACCTGGGCGTCTGCTGCGGGGCGGGTCCCCATCACATCCGCGCGCTCGCCGAAGCGGTGGGCAAGCATCCGCCGGCGAGCAGGTATTCGGCCGACATGTCCAAGCACGCGTTCCTCGGCTCGCACGAGCGGATCAAGCAGGTGCAGAAGGACTACGCGAACAAGCTCTGAAGGGCTGCCCGAGTTCCAGAACCCCGCAGCACCCGTTGCCGCTTCAATCCGCCCGCTGCCGAATGCTCGGATCGACCGCGTAGTAGTCGCCGGCGCTCGCGACATGAATCTGCAGGGCCGTCTTCAGGCCTGTCGGTGGATCAAGCGTGCCGGCGGCGATCGCCATGTAATCCTTCGCGAGCGGATCGTAGAACAGCGTGCCGCCGCACTCGACGCAGAAGCCGCGCCTGGCCTTTTCCGACGACCGATACCACTTGAGGCCCCGCGTTTCCACGATACGCAGCATGTCCTTTGGCGTCGCCGTGTAGGCGCCGATGTGGCCGTGCGTCTTGCGGCACATCGCACAGTGGCATTCGATGACGTCGCGCAGCGGGCCCAGAACCTCGTAGCGGACTGCGCCGCAAAGGCAGGCTCCAGTCGCGCGCACGGCGGGCGCGGATTCGTCGGTGTTCGCCATGGTGTCTGTCCTGGCCCAGCAATGAGCTCATGCCCCCTCGTCGCGGGCCGCGGATCTCGACGCGGCCCGTCGAAGCGTCGATTCGCGCTGTACGAGCGCCAACGCCCCATGCTACCTTTTTCGCCGTTACGAACAAAATCGGCGCAATCGGATTTCAAAGGCATCTGTTCTCGCTGCTTCTCGCCTTCCTCGCGGGCTCGGTCGCTATCCAGACATTTCGCACCGGGGTCGGTGGCGGCGACATCGTGTTAGATGGAATCGCGACGACACTGGCGATTGCAATCTTCCTTACGGTCTTCGCCGGAACGCGAACGTCCCGCTGCGGCAGCGCTGCCGACCGGGATCTTCGTCACCGCCCGGGGACGCTGACTGTTCCCTCGGGCCTTCGATCGTGCGCTGTCGGCCGAGCGCGTCAGCTACAATGACCCATGGCCCGCTGGACCTGGCTCGTCCCGACGTTTGCCTTCGCTCTCCTCGTCGGTGCGCTCGTGGCCGGCGTCGGCCCGTGGCTCGCCGCGCTTTGCGCAGCCGCGCTGATGGGTACGGTGGTCGCGGCAGTCCATCACGCCGAAGTCGTCGCCCATCGGATCGGCGAGCCGTTCGGAACGCTGGTGCTCGCCGTCGCAGTCACCGTCATCGAGGCATCGCTGATTCTTTCGATGCTCCTCGCCGGTGGCGAGGAAATTCTCGTTCTGCCGCGCGACACGATCTATGCTGCGGTGATGATCATCTGCAACGGTGTGGTCGGCGCGTGCATCATCGCGGGCGGCCTCGCGCACCGCGAGCAGAGCTTTCGCGTCGAAGGATCGAACGCCGGGCTCGCGGGTCTCATCGCGATGGCCGCTCTCTCGCTCGTGCTGCCGGTGTTTACGACGACGACGGGCGCCGGCACGTATAGCAACTCACAGCTCATATTCGTCGCGGTGACATCGAGTGCGCTTTGGCTGGAATTCGTCTTCATTCAGACGGTGCGCAATCGCGACTATTTCCTTCCCGTCGACGGCAAGGCGGACGCCGACGTCCACGCGCCGCCGCCGACCCATCGCGAGGCGTGGGCGAGCTTCGCACTCCTCCTCCTCTCGCTGGTCACGGTCGTCGGCCTTGCCAAGGCGCTCTCGCCGACGATCGAGCGGGTCATCCTTCAGTCGGGCGCACCCAACGCGGTGCTCGGGATCGTGATCGCGATGCTCGTGCTGCTGCCAGAGACCTGGGCCGCGATACGCGCCGCACGGGCGAATCGTCTGCAGACCAGCATGAATCTCGCGATCGGCTCGGCGCTCGCATCGATCGGGCTCACGATCCCGGTCATCGCGATCACCGCCGTCGTTCTCAAGCTGCCGCTCGTCATGGGGCTTGACTCCAAGGACCTCGTGATGCTCGCCGTGACGTTCTTGGTGAGCGCGGTCACGCTGGGCACCGGACGGACCAACATGATGCAAGGTGCCGTGCACCTCGTGCTGTTCGCGACGTTCCTCTTTCTCGCGTTCGTGCCCTGACCGATATGACGTGCCGACGCGGCGCTCATCACGACGCGGATCGTCGCGGGGCCCATCGGGGCGCTCCCACAATCAGGCGCGGCTCGCCACCGTCAACGTCCAGGTACTCGCCATGAAGACCGCCACCCTGTTCCTCTCAGCATCGATCGCATTCGTCGCTTGCGCCGTCTCGGGGTGCGCAAGCGCTCCCCAGGGAGACGCCGAAAAGCAGGCTGCCGAAATCAAGGTCTACAAGGCAGCGGAGCTTTCGGGTACTCCTTTCGAAAGCGTCGGGCACATCTGGGTGAGCTCCTGGCGGAGCGCTTTCTTCCCACCCACCTATCCGAGCGAAGACGAGGCGCTGCGCTCGCTGCGCGCCGAAGCGGCACAGCTGGGCGCGAACGGACTCGTCAATATCGTGTGCCTGGACCAGAACGCTCCGGCGAAGCCGTCGAACGCAACGCAGGCGATCCTCTGCTACGCCAACGCAGTCCGCGTTCGGGGGAGCGCGGGATGATCGCTTTCTGCCTCGCAGATCGACGACAGGATCGCTGAGGAAGATCAGCACGAGACAGGATCGCTGAGGAAGATCAGCACGAGCGGGATGATCTGGATCGCGATGTAGTGAGCACAGACGATCGCCGACAGCAATTTCTCGTCGCCCGCAACGATCCCATCCGTTACGTGAGCTTGGCGATCCGCACCGGACTCGTTCGCTCCGGAATGTCAAGGTTTCGCGACGGGCGGGTTCGCGCGGCACGCGACCAGCGCGTCGAACGTCGTGGTGCGCGACCACAGGCCTCGCTGCTGGCGGATCGCTTCGTTCTGGTACGGCACGTACGACGTGTCGTTCGCGTACTCCATGCAGAACCATGCGGCGCCGACTTGCACGAGCTCGAGGTTGACGTCGAGCGGGCCGCGGTAGACATGACCGACGATCCGGGCTGCGCCTCGCGGCGCGCTCGTTTCGACGCGAACCTCCTTGTCGAGCACCAGGTTCTCGAGGAACTGCCGCGACGAAGGCGTATAGAAAGCGCTGCCCCGCGGCGCGCCGATGTCCGAGAGGCGGACCGTGACGCTGCCGTCGCCTTCGACGGCGATCTTGAGGGTGTCGCCGCTGTCGACGGCGGTCACGCGTCCCGTGAGTTCGGCGGCCGCGGCGGGACAGGCAGCGAGGAGCAGCAGGACCAGCCGGCGCCTCATGCCTTCAGATGACCAATCCACCGTTGGGACTGATCACTTGCCCGACGAGATAGTGCTCGTCGGATGCGAGGTAGACGGCGAGCGAGGCGTACTCTTCCGGGCGTCCCACTCGGCCCAGCGGCACCATCCGGAATAGAGAATTGCGCTGCGCCTCGTTCGCGCGTCTCAAGTAGTCCTCGAACGGCGGCGTCAATACGCCGCCGCACGCGATCGCGTTGACATAGATGTTCGCGCCCGCGACGTCCAGGGCAGTGGTCTTCGTCAGACTGATGACGCCCGCCTTGGTCGCGGAGTAGCCCGGGCTGCGCGCACTCGCCGCCCCGATACCCCCGACAGAGGCGATGTTGATGATCTTGCCGCAACGGCGTGGCTCCATCAGGCGGAGCGCGGCGCGAGTGCAATAGAACACGCCGTGCATGTTGACGCCCCACCACTTGAGCCAATCGTCGTCGGTCAGCGACGAGACGATACCGAGCGACTGTCGCGGCATCGGCGTCGTCACGTAGGCATAGTGCCGGTTACGGCGCGTCTCCTCGGCGGGCGAAGTCGGTACGAGGGCAGCGTTGTTGACGAGGATGTCGACGGTACCGAAGCGCGCCGCCGCGTGCGCGAACATGTCGTCCACTTGCCTGCTGTCGGAAACGTCGCAGCGCGCGGCCATGTGCTCGCGGCCTTCGGAGTCGAGCGCGTTACCCGTATGATCGAGCGCCACGCTGCTGATGTCGCAGACGACGAGCCTCGCGCCTTCCCGAGCCATCGCCAGCGCGATGGCTGCGCCGAGACCGGGCCCCGCGCCGGTGACGAGCGCCACCTTGCCGGAGAGACGGCCGTCCGCTTGTCGCGTGGTTCGGGCTGAAGCCACGGCCGTTGCCTTCAGTGAGCAATGACGCCCGATGGGGCGCTGTCCACCTTCGGTCCGCGCGCGGCGAGCGCGAAGAACAGAGCCCCCAGCAGCACGAAGAGGTCGCTTGCGAGGACGACGGCCGTCAACGGCGACCCCCATCCGGCTTCGGCGAGCCGATCGCTTGCCGCGCCTGCGGCAAGGTTGCCGATCGCGATCGCAATCACGTTGATCAGCATCATCGTCACACCGGTGACTGTCGAGCGCATCTGCGGCGGGGTCAGGCCCTGGATCAACGCGAGCGCAGGACCGTACAACGAGAGGGGGAGGAAGAAGCTGGCGCATAGGCCGATGTAGAGTAGCACCGAGCCGGCCGGCACGAAGCGCGCGACGATCATCAGCGGGGTGCAGAGCGCGACCAGCGCGCACATGAATCCCGCATGCCCGCCGGGCATGCGGCGCGCGAGGCGGTCGCCGAGAACGCCGCCGACGAGGGAGCCGAGCACGCCGAACACGATCTGCAGAGCGCCGATCTGCCGCGCGACACCTGCCGGATCGACGCCGCGCTCGCGCACCAGCCACAGCTGCATGAACGCAAGGCCGACGAACGCCAGGTGGGCGAGCACGAAGCCGACGATCACGAGCTGCACCGTGCGGCTCGCGCGGAGTGTGGCGATTACGTCGCGAATTTGCTGCCCCAACGGCGCGCCTCTGGGCGCCTCTCCCTGCGCGCCGCGATGGTCGCGCAGCAAGAGCAGCGGCAGGCCGATCGTCACTCCGATGGCGCCCAGCATCATGAACGTCGAGCGCCAGCCTTCGGTCGCGCCCAGCGTTCCGGCGAGCAGGAAGCTCGTGCCGATGCCCAATGGGATGCCCATGAAGAAGGCGCCGACCGCGCCGCCCCGGCGCTCTGCGGTGAACAACTCGATCAGCAGCGACACGGCAGCGGGAACGAGAGCCGCTTCGCCGCTCGCGACGAAGAATCGGGCGGCAACCATCTGCTCGAAGCTCTGTGCCGCGCCCGACGCCGCCGTGCAGACGCTCCATGCCAGAATTCCGGCGGCGATCACGCGCGTGCGGCTGAAGCGGTCGGCGAGGCTGCCCATGAAAACGGCCATCACGCCGAAGCTCAGCACCCAGACGGCGCCGGTGAGGAATCCGTACTGCGCGTTGGTGAGCGCGAGATCCTGGGTGATCTGCGGCGAGAAGCCGAGCAGCATGTTGCGATCGACATGGGCCAGCACGTGAATCACGAGCAGCGCGATCAACACGGCGCGCGGACTCCCTTTCCAATTCATGGCCGGCCCCCGAACACCGCGCCGATCAGGCGGCCCGCCGCAGCGGCTCGCCGCGCTCGCCGGCACGGCGATTCGGCGTGTAGCCCAGTGCGGCCAGCGTTTCGTCCGCATCTGCGTAGCGCGTGCCGATCTGGTAGATCCGACGCGCATCCTCGCCGGTAGCGACTTCGCGATGCAGCTCGCGCGCGACCCGCACCATCTGCTCGACCTGCCGCACGCTCGTCATCCGCTCGCCTTTGCGGCCCCACAGGTTGTCCTCGATGCCGACGCGCACGTGCAAACCCATCGCGATCGCCATCGTGTTGAGCGGGAGCACGTTGCGCATGATGCTCTCGATCGTGAGCACCGCGCCCGCCGGCACGCGTCGGACGAACTCCATCATGTTGTAAGGATTCGGGCCGTCGGCGCCGCCGCCGATGCCGACCCAGTTCAGCACCAGCGGTCCGGTGTAGACGCCGCGGCGGATCAGCCGCTCGACCGTCTCGAGCTGGCCCGCGTCACCCAGCATGAAGTGGGGCTGGATGCCCGCGCGCTGCAAGCGCTTCAGATGCTCGGCGACGAAGGCGGGGCCGGAGGGAATGGTCATCTCCGAGTACGCGGCCTGGTAGGCGGGCAACGCGAGCGAGGTTCCGGCGACGTCGTCCGGGCTCATGAGCTCGCAGACGTTCATCTGGTTGGTGTTGATGGCGATCGTCACCTGGTCGGGCCGGGGATTCAACTCGGCCAGCATGTGGCGCGTGTCGTCGTTCAGCCACTTCGCCTCGGCGCCCGCGCCCTCCGGGGCGAACGAGATCGAGCCCCCGACCTGCAGCAGCATCTTCGGCACCGCTTCGCGCAGCCGCGCGAGCATTTCGTTGAACATCGAAAGGCGCTTGCTCCCCTTGCCGTCGGCCTCGCGCACGTGGACATGCAACACCGTGGCGCCCGCGTTCCAGCAGTCGACGGCCTTCTGCACCTGCTCGGCCATCGTCACGGGAATGTCGTCGGAGTCGCCAGGAAGGAATTCCGGCCCGTAGGGAGCGACCTGGATCACCAGCGGCGGCTGATTTTCGGGCAACAGCGAATCGTCGAGGAATTGCATGATCTCCCTACCTTTCAACGGTGGTGGTTGGGTCGCGCCGCTCGTGCGCCGCGAGTTCTTCGAGAAGAATCGGAGCCCCCGGGCTCATCGAGTGAATGCGAGCACCGAGACGCACCGGAGCACCGCGGCGATCTCTTCCTTCGTGGCTCCCGGTTCGATGGTCACCGGGAGCGATTATTCGCGCTTCCACTCGCAAGCCACTTGACTATTTGGGACACGGACTTAGCATTCCGGGATAACGGCTTCCAAACATGACCGCCCTTGTCCGCAGCGCGAGCTTGACGCGCTTTCCCGAAATCGCAACCGAATGCGGACTCGATCCGCGGGCGCTCGTCGCCGAAGTCGGCTTGCCGACGCGCGCCCTCGAGGACCCCGACCTCATGATCCCGGCGCCGGCAGTCGGCCGGCTCCTCGAGCTCGCCGCCGGGCGAGCGAGCGAGCCCGCGTTCGGGCTGCGCATGGCGGAGTCGCGGCGATTGTCCAATCTCGGGCCCCTAGCGCTCCTCGTGCGCGACGAGCCGACGCTACGGGATACGCTCGATGCGATCGTGAAGCACATCAGGCTGCACAACGAAGCGCTGACCGTGGGTGTGGAGCAGGTCGGAAACCTGGTGTCGATCCGCGAGGAGCTCGACGGCGGCGCCACGGCGATTCGTCAAGGAACCGAGCTCGTCGTCGGCGTCACGTTCCGGCT
>DATKMY010000022.1:0-15702 GCA_035541655.1 Casimicrobiaceae bacterium
AACGAACCACCAGCAGGTAAGAAAATGTCCAACCAGTGTCCCACCCAGGGGGTGGACTCAACAGGTACGTGCCCGTATCCCATTGTTGCGGCTAATCATTTCTGGTGGCCAAGGGCGGAATTGAACCACCGACACAAGGATTTTCAGTCCTCTGCTCTACCAACTGAGCTACTTGGCCAAGCTTGAAATTATAGCAAGTTACGGACGTTACCCGCTCTGAGCGATGGCGCAGACCTAATCCTAGCCGAGGCGCTCATCGAGATTCGCATCGTCGGCCAGGCGAACATACGGGTGGCGCAGCGCGACGGCGCGGTCCAGTGCCGCCCCGAGCCCCGGCGAGGTCGGGACATCGAACGCGCCACCGACGAGCGGTGCGACATCGCCGCCGATCAGATCGTAGAAGAGCGCGCTCTCCCCCCATTGGTGCTCGAGCCACTGCAACGACCGCACGGTGGCGCAGACTTGAATGCTCGCGAGGTGTGCGATCGGACCGCTCGGGTTGTGTGGCGAGAAGGCGACGCCGTGCGCCGCGCAAATGTCGGCGATGGCGAGCATCCCGCGACAGCCGCCGACATACTTGATGTCGGGCATCAGCACGTCATAGAGCCCGGCGTCGCACATCGCTTTCGCGTCGTCCGGCCCGGAGATCCCCTCACCGCCGGCGAGGCGCATTCCATGATCGTGCGCGACGCGGCGCAGCCGCGCGATCGACGCGAAACGCGACGGATGCTCGGACACCGGGCACTCGAGCCAGTGCAGCGCTGCCGGCGCGAGATTCCGCACGAGGGCAACCGCGCGCGCTTCGTCGAAGCGCCAGTGGCAATCGACCAACAGCGCGACCTCGGTTCCGATCGCATCCCGGACGGCGAAGACGCGGTCCACACCGACACGAATCCTCTCTTCGATCGGGGTGGACGAAGCGTCCTCGGCGACCACCCCGTCGAACGGCGCAACCTTCACCGCGCGGTAGCCCGCGGCAACTGCACGAGTCGCGGCCGCTGCGAATCCGGCGGGCGAGCGCTCGCTGATGCCGCGATTGACGTTGGCGTACGCCGGAATCGATGCCCGTGCGAGCCCTCCAAGCAACGCGCTGATCGGCTCGCCGGCGCGGCGCGCGCGAAGATCCGTGCACGCCTGCTCGATTGCGCTCAGAACGGCGCGCCCGACGGTTCCACCCGGGGAGTGCGGAATGCATCGCGTGAATCGCGCGAGTCGCCCACTGTCGTCGATATCGCATCCGACGGCACGTGGCGCCCGCATCGCGGCGCAGGCGACGAGCAGCGGTTCCCAACCGTTGAGCGAGCATTCGCCCCAGCCTGTGTCGCCGTCATCGGTCGTCACCGCGACGAACACCCAGTTCGTCTTCGGCGAGACGTTGACGACGACCGTCTCGACTCCGCTGACCGCAGTCACGCTGGGTATGGACCGCCGTTTAAGGCGATCAATCGACCTTGATGCCGACCGACTTCGAAAGCGCCGTCCACTTCGCGATGTCGCGCGCGATCACCGCGGAGAATGCCTCCGGCGTGCTGCCGACCGGTTCGGCGCCCAGCGAGCTCAAACGCTCGCGCATTTCGGGCGAGTGCGCGATCTTCGCCAGCTCCGCCGAGAGGCGATTGACGATGTCCTTCGACGTATTCGCGGGCGCGAGCACGCCGAACCACGCGACAGTCTCGTAGCCGGGCAACCCCGACTCCGCAACGGTGGGAACGCCGGGCATCAGCGGCGATCGAGTGAGCGTGGTCACCGCGAGCGCACGGAGCTTCCCGGCTTTCACGAGAGGCACGGCCGGGGGCATGTTGACGATCATCGCCGCGTCCTGACCCGATACGACGTCGGTGAGCGCCGGGCTCGATCCCTTGTACGGAACGTGGATCAGGTCGACGCCCGTCATCGACTTGAAGAGCTCCATCGACATGTGCGCGCTGCTTCCATTGCCGCCCGACGCATAGCCGAGCTGTCCGGGCCGGCTCTTCGCGTACGCGATGAATTCGTGGACGGTCTTCGCCGGAATGTCGGGGTTGACGACGAAGATGTTGGGCGCGACCGCGATCTGCGACACGGGTGCAAAGTCGCGTTGTATGTCGTATGGAAGCTTCGCGTACACCGCGGCGTTGATGCCGTGCGATCCGGCGTTGCCCATGATCAGCGTGTAGCCGTCGGGCGCCGCCTTCGCGACGAACTCCGAGCCGACGACGCCGCCTGCCCCGGGCTTGTTGTCGACGACGACCTCTCTGCCGAGAGCGACCGACAGCTTGTCGGCGACGATTCGCGCGATAACGTCGGGCGCGTCGCCCGGCGTGCTGGGTGCCACGATGTGGATCGGCTTCGCTGGCCATGCCTGCGCATGACCAACCATCGGGAGCACCGCAAGAGTAATCCCGAGCACCCAGCCAGCAATGCGCTTCATTTCTTGGTTCTCCCAGGTTCTCCCGTCTTCCGGTTCGTGCGGCCGGTTCACGCGGTCAGGGCCGCGGTTTGCTCCGCGTCGATTCCCACCGACGCCGCCGCTGCGACGAGATCTTCGTACGTCTTGTCGTCGATCGGCACGCCCGACGCGAGGCGCGCCGCGCGATTGCGGCGCTCGATGTCACCGGGCGCAAGCACGGGCTCGCCGGGCTTCGCGGGCTTCGAGGCCGTAACGAATTCGACGAAGCGGCGCGCCTCGCGCGGCACGTTGCCGTCGGGATCATAGACTTCCGGCGCGATGTAGATCGACAGCATGTTGTTCCGCAGGATGGTGTCGTCCGGGTCCGAGCTGCGGCCGCTCGACACTGCACCCGCGAGAAGGTCCGTCACGATCGACAGCCCGGAGCCCTTGTGACCGCCGACAGTGAGCAACGCGCCGCCCGCGTAGAAATCGGCCGGCTCGGTCGTCGGCGCGCCGTCCTTGTCGATGATCCAGCCCTCGGGCACGTGCTCGCCCTTGTTGACCGCGACCATCAATTTGCCTTCGGCGACCGTCGACGTGGTGACATCGAGGACGACGGGATCACGCCCGGCCACCGGCACGCCGATCGAAATGGGATTGGTCGAGAGGCGCCGATCGCTGCCGCCATACGGCGCGACGCGCAGCGCGCCGGACGTGTTGAGAAAGTGCAGCGACACCTGCCCCGCCTCTGCGGCCAGGTCGGCCCAATCTCCGACGCGGCCAAGGTGACCGCAGTTCGTGAGCCCGACCATCGCGATGCCCTGAATCTCCGCCTTGGCGATTCCGATCCCCCCGGCGAACTCGCCGATCACCTGGCCGAAGCCGCGATGTCCGTCGATGATCGCGACCGAAGCGTTCTCGAATACGACGCTCGGCGTCGCGTTCGGCTTGAGCGTCCCGTCGCGCACCCATTCGAGGTATTTCGCAACGCGCAGGACGCCATGCGATTCGTGCCCGACGAGGTTCGAGTCGACGAGCCGGCGCGCGACGGTGGCAGCTTCTTCCGGACCGCATCCCGCGCCACGCATGATCGCGGCAACGAAGTCGACGAGCTTCCCGGCGTTGACGATCTTCATCGCTCCCCCTCGTGCTCGCGCGGCGCGATCGCGAGCGTGACGTCTCGCTCTTGCTGCCATTATACGCAGCGCTCCGCGAAGAGCGTGACGCGATCAGGGCGCTCGCGACGAGACGAAAGCGTGCCGAGGGTCGAGCGATTCCGCCATCCTCTTGCGCACGCCAACCAGCGCGCTATATTCGCGTCGAGGAGATCGTGATGGCCATTGCGTCGGGGTCCGCGTCGAAAACGGGTGACGCTTGTCGCGGCGTCGCGAGCTCGTTGTGTCGATTGGTGCTCGCGCTCGTCGTGCTCGGAACGCTCACGCTCGCGCCGCGCTCCGCGGCCCTCGCGGAGACGGGTGCCTCGCCCGATTCCAGTCCCGCGGCCGATGCAAAGCCCTCGATCGAGGGCGGAAGCGGCTTCGACGCCGAGCGCTTCTTCAACGCGATCGTCAAGGTGCACGCGCGCGCGGTGCCCGACGCCCGCAGCGGCGCGTCGCTCGGCAGCGAACGCGACGGGACGGGAATCGTCATCGGCGACGACGGCCTCGTGCTCACGATCGGCTATCTGATCGTCGAAGCGGACGAGGTGACCCTCGTCGATCAGCAGGGGCGAACGCTGCCCGCGCGCGTCGTCGGATACGATCACGTCACCGGATTGGCGCTCGTCCGCGCCGTCGTGCCGTTGGACGCATCGCCGCTCCCCTTCGGCGACTCGTCGAGCCTCGCCGAGCGAGACCCGGTGATGATCGTCAATCACTCCGGCCCGTCCGACGTCACTCTGGCGTGGGTCGTCTCGAAGCGCGTATTCACCGGCAATTGGGAATACATGCTCGACCCGGCGATCTTCACGTCGCCGCCGGCGCTCGACTGGAGCGGCGCCGCCCTCATCAACAAGGAGATGAAGCTGGTCGGCGTGGGCTCGCTGATCGTGCGCGAGGCATCGACCGTCGGCGAAACCGTCGTTCCGGGCAACATGTTCGTCCCCATCGACGCGCTCAAACCGATCCTCGCCGACTTGATCAATACGGGCCGATCGCCGGGCGCCGCGCGCCCGTGGCTCGGCGTCGCGGCGGACGAGGTGCAGGGCCGGCTCGTCGTCTCGCGAGTGTCTCCCGACGGCCCCGGAGATCTCGCCGGCATCAAAGTCGGCGACATCATCCTCGGCGTAGGGGGCGACGCGGTTCGCACGCAGGCCGAGTTCTACCGCAAGGTCTGGGGCCGCGGCCCCGCGGGATCCGACATTCCGCTCCGCGTGCTCCAGGGGGTGGATGTCAAGGAGCTCGCCGTCCACTCGATCGATCGCATCGAGTATTTCCGCCCGAAGACAACATACTGATCGCACGAGGATAGGGTCGGAGACGACGATCCGGAACGCGGAGATATCGTCTCCAACGCTGCGTTTCTCGAGTGCGGCGAAAGTCGTCTCCGACCCTGATTTCGTCCGGTAGAATGGCGCGGGCTTCGCGTCGCTCGGCGCCTGTTCCCACCGCACACCCACCTCGATGGTTCTCTACGCCGCAACCATATTCGTCAGCGCGTTCCTGCTGTTCCTCGTTCAGCCGATCATCGCGAAGCAAATTCTGCCGTGGTTCGGCGGCGCCGCCGCGGTGTGGACGACGTGCCTCGTGTTTTTCCAGGTGACGCTGCTCGCCGGATACGCGTACTCCGATCTTGTCGTCCGCCGACTCGGGCATCGCACGCAAATCTGCGCGCACATCGCGCTGCTCGCGCTGTCGCTCGTGTCGCTGCCGATCGTTCCTGCAAGCGCCTGGAAGCCCACGGGCTTAGAGAATCCGTCGTTGCGGATCCTCTGCCTGCTCGCAGTCACGATCGGGCTCCCGTATTTCCTGCTGTCGACGACGAGCCCGCTGATGCAGGCGTGGCTCGCGCGAGCGCGCCCCGGATCGAACCCCTATCGCTTGTTCGCGCTGTCGAACCTCGCCTCGCTCGTGGCGCTCGTCGGCTATCCGTTCGGCCTGGAGCCCTGGGTGGCAACGCGCGCGCAGGCGATCGGCTGGTCGGCAGGCTATGCGCTATTCGTTCTGCTATGCGCGTCGACGGGCTGGGCATCTCTCGGACGGACGCAGCAGTCGCAAAGTAACGACGACGCGGCGCCCGAGGCGACCCGTGCCGAGGCACATCCGACGGTCGCGCGCCAGGTCCTGTGGGCGGCGCTCGCGGGAACGGCATCGCTGCTGCTTCTCGCGGTGTCGAACCACATCGTGCAGAACATCGCCGCCGTGCCGCTGTTGTGGATCGTGCCGCTCGCGCTTTACCTCCTCACCTTCATCCTGTGCTTCGACGGACGCGGCTGGTACCGGCGCGAGATCTTCCTCGCGATGTTCGCCGCCGGCCTCGCCGTGATGGGCTGGGCCCTCGCCGATTCGAGGCTCACGTTCGACCTCTGGCTGCAGATCATCGTGTTCTGCGGAGGGCTCTTCCTCGCCTGCATGTTCTGCCACGGCGAGCTCGTCCTGTTGAAGCCCGCCCCGAAGTACCTGACTCGCTTCTATTTGATGGTCTCGCTCGGCGGCGCGGCGGGCTCGGCGCTGGTCGGCGTCGTGGCCCCGCTCGTTCTGCCCGCGGACTTCGAGCTTGCGGGCGGCCTCGTCGTCGCCGCGCTCCTTCTCCTCTGGCAGGCCCGGCGCGCGCACGTCGTCTTTCCCGTGCTCGCGTTGGGCGCGCTCGCCATGACGATCGGCTGCGCCGTGTGGTCGATCTCCGACTTCTACGAACGCACGCTCGTCGCGACCCGCAACTTCTACGGCGTGCTGCGCGTGCAATTGAACGGCCAGAACGACTCCACGTATCGCCGCTCGCTGGTACACGGCACGATCCTTCACGGAACGCAGTTCCTCGCACTTGAGCTCCGCCGGACGCCGACGTCGTATTACACGGCGACGTCGGGAATCGGCCGCCTGTTCGAATCGCTGCATCCGAGCATCACGCCGCTCAAGGTCGGCATCATCGGACTCGGCGCGGGAACGCTCGCCGCCTGGGGGGCGAAGGGCGACGTGTTTCGCTTCTACGACATCAATCCGGACGTGTTGACCATCGCTCGGCGCGACTTCTCGTTCCTGCAGGATAGCGATGCTACGATCGAGGTCGTGATCGGCGACGCGCGTCTCTCGCTCGAGCGCGAACCGAGCCAGCAATTCGACGTGCTCGTCATCGACGCCTTCTCGAGCGACGCGATCCCTGTCCATTTGATAACGGCACAGGCGCTCGGCATCTACCTCCGACACATGAAGCCCGGCGGCGTAATCGCCTTCCACGTCACCAACCGGTATCTGAACCTCGCGCCGGTCGTCGAGCAGCTCGCGACCGTCCACCACCTGCAGACGATCAACATCGCGGACAGTCCCGACGCACCGGCGTCGAGCAGCGACTGGGTGTTGCTGTCGGACCGCCGCTCCTCGCTCGACAAGCCCAGCCTGGCCGAGGCGGCGACGGAGGTCGAAGCCCGCCCGGACTGGCGGTTGTGGACCGACGACTTCAACAACCTGGTGCAGGTGCTGAAATAGCGGAGCGCGGCGCTACAATCACGCGGTGCCTCCCTCTGCGCTCGACGATACCTTCCGCGGCGATCCCGCACCGTACCGTGCGGTCGTCCATCCCGCGGGATCGCGCCACATCGAGGCGATCGACCAGCGCGCGCTTCCGCATGCGCTCGTGATGGCCCGGATCGGCGACGCCGACACTGCGGCGCTCGCGATCCGGAAGATGTGGGTGCGCGGCGCGCCGCTGATCGGCGCCGTCGGCGCCTACGGTCTTGCCCTTGCGCTCGATCGCGACGCGAGCGACGCGGCGCTGGCAAAGGCGCACGCGGCGCTGGACGCGACGCGGCCCACGGCCGTCAATCTGCGCTGGGCGCTCGATCGCGTCCGCGCTGTTGTGAGCGCGCTTCCCGAGCGCGAGCGCGCGGACGCAGCGTGGCGCGAAGGCGACGCGATCTGCAGCGAGGACGAGGCCATCAACCACGCGATCGGCAGCCACGGCCTTGCGTTGCTGCGCGAAATCGCCGGCCGCAAGAGCGGCCCGGTCAACGTGATGACGCATTGCAACGCGGGAGCGCTCGCCACCTGCGGCTGGGGCACCGCAACGGCACCGCTCTTCCTCGCGCACGCCGAGGGGCTCGCAGTGCACGTCTGGATAAGCGAGACGCGGCCGCGGCTGCAGGGCGCCAACCTGACTGCGTGGGAAATGAAGCGCCGTGGCGTTCCGCACACGCTGCTCGCCGACGTCGCAAGCTCTCTGCTGATGTGCCGCGGCGACGTCGACATCGTCCTCGTGGGTGCCGACCGGGTGGCTGCGAACGGCGACGTCTGCAACAAGGTCGGCACCTACGGCAAGGCGCTCGCCGCCCGCGACAACGGCGTGCCGTTCTACGTCGCGCTGCCCTCGCCCACGCTCGACGCGTCGCTCGCCTCGGGCGCGGCGATTCCGATCGAGGTGCGAAGCCCGGACGAAGTCATCGCGATCACCGGCCGCGACGCATACGGGCAGACGGCAACGGTCGCGATCGCGCCCGAGGGCACGCGCGCCGTCAACTACGCGTTCGACGTGACGCCGGCGCGTCTCGTCTCCGGACTCGTCACCGAGCGCGGAGTCGCGACCGCCGACCGCAACGCCATCGTCGCGATGTTCCCCGAGCGCTTCGCCGTGGAAAAGCGCGGGACGAGCGCCGGATGAGTGCCGCCGGAAGCGGCGAGCGCGCGCTGCGCGAAGCGGTGATCGCCACTGCGCGCGAAATGAACGCGCTCGGAATCAACCGCGGCAAGTCGGGCAACGTGAGCGCGCGCTGGCGCAAGGCGAGGTTCGACGGCTACCTGGTCACGCCGAGCGGAATGCCCTACGCGTCGATCAAGCCGGCCGACATCGTCGCGCTGCCGCTCGCCGGCGAGACCGGCGCTGCGCCCGGAAGGCGCCATCCGTCGTCGGAGTGGCGCTTCCACCGCGACATCTATCGCTCGCGCCCGGACGCCGCTGCGATCGTCCACACGCACTCGCCGTTCGCGACGTCGCTCGCGTGCCTGCGGAGCGCAATTCCTGCGTTCCACTACATGGTCGCCGTGGCCGGCGGCGACGACATTCGCTGCGCGCCGTACGCGACGTTCGGCACGCAGGCGCTCTCCGATCACGCGGTCGCGGCGCTCGACGGGCGCCGCGCGTGCCTGCTCGCAAACCACGGGATGATCGCGATCGGCGTATCGCTCGCCGCGGCATTGGCGCTCGCGGTCGAGGTGGAGACGCTCGCCGAGATGTACTGGCGTGCGCGTCAGCTCGGCGAGCCCGTGCTGCTGCCGCAATCCGAGATGGCGATCGTCATCGCCAAGTTCCGTACGTACGGCCAGCCCGAATCCTGACGGAGAATTCGCATGCCCGAACCGCTGCTGATCGCCAAGAACGCGCAGATCGAGCTCGCGCTGCTGCCCGCGCTCGCGAATCGCCACGGGCTCATCACCGGCGCCACCGGAACGGGAAAGACCGTCACGCTGCAGGTGATGGCCGAGAGGTTCTCCGCGATCGGCGTCCCGGTGTTCATGGCCGACGTCAAGGGCGATCTCTCGGGAATTTCGCAGCCGGGGGCGTCTTCGCCGAAGCTCCTCGAGCGCCTCAAGCTGATCGGCACTCGGGAGCCCGCGTACGGGGGATCACCGGCGGTGTTCTGGGACGTCTACGGGGAGCAGGGGCATCCCGTCCGCGCGACGATCTCCGACCTCGGTCCGCTGCTGCTCTCGCGCGCGCTCGATCTGAACGACACGCAGGAGGGCGTGCTGTCGCTCGTGTTCAAGGTTGCCGACGACAACGGTCTGCTGCTTCTCGACATCAAGGATCTCCGCGCGATGCTGCAGCACGTCGGGGACCACGCCCAGGAGCTGCAGACGAACTACGGCAATGTCTCCGCGGCGAGCATCGGCGCGATTCAACGCGGCCTGCTCGCCCTCGAACAGCAGGGCGGCGAGAAGTTCATCGGCGAGCCGATGCTCAACATCGACGACCTGTTGCAAACAGCGCCGGACGGGCGCGGCGTCGTGAACATTCTCGCCGCCGATCGTCTCCTCAACGCACCGAAGCTCTACTCGACGCTGCTCCTGTGGCTCCTCTCCGAGATCTACGAGCGCCTGCCGGAAGTCGGCGACCCCGAAAAGCCGAAGCTGGTCTTCTTCTTCGACGAGGCCCATCTGCTCTTCACCGACGCGCCGAAGACGCTTCTCGACAAGATCGAGCAGGTCGTGCGCCTCGTTCGCTCGAAAGGCGTGGGCGTCTATTTCGTCACCCAGAATCCGCTCGACGTCCCCGACACGGTGCTCGGCCAGCTCGGCAATCGCGTTCAGCACGCGTTGCGTGCTTTCACGCCGCGCGACCAGAAAGCGGTCAAGGCGGCCGCCGAGACGATGTGCGCCAATCCGAAAATCGATACCGGAAAGGCGATCACCGAGCTCGCGGTGGGCGAGGCTCTCGTGTCGTTTCTCGACGAAAAAGGTCGACCTTGTGCCGTCGAGCGCGCGTTCATCCTGCCGCCGGCGAGCCGCATCGGTCCCGTCACCGCAGACGAACGGCAGCGCGTCATCTCCGGGTCGGGGTTGGGAGGTGTATACGACAAGCCCGTCGATCGCGAATCCGCTTACGAACGCCTCAAGGGTCGTGCCACGACATCGCAAGCGGCACCGCAAGGTGTTACGCCGGGCTCCGGCAGCTGGACTGATTCGCTGAAGGACTCGCTCGGCGGACTCGTTGCGGGAAGCGGCCGCAAGGACAGCATCGTCGAAGCGGTAGCAAAGAGCGCCGCACGCACCGTCGGCTCGACGATAGGGCGCGAAATCGTCCGCGGCGTCCTCGGGTCCCTGCTCGGCGGCCGCAAGCGCTGAATCCCGATTTCCGGCGCACCGAGTCGTCGGAATCGTGCTCTACAAACGCGGGGCGAAGAGAGCGATTTTCGCTTCCCAACCACCCGCGGACGCTCGTCGGAACGGCGGATTCCATGGCATGACAATTGCTCGAAACCGGGGGATTTCAGGCTCGAAACGTGTTTGCCCGGAATTGACGCAATCCGGACACGTCGCGACAAAACCCATTCGCCGAAGAACGCATGTTCAAGCTCCTTCGCTACTTCTCAATCACGAGCCTTCTCTCGATCGTCGTCGCGGCAGCGCTCTTCGGCTTCGGCTATCGGACGATTGCGTATCGCTCGCTCATCGAGACAGCGGAGAACAGCAACGCGGCGATGGCGCAGGCGTTCGTGAACGCGCTTTGGAGTCAGCTCAACTCGTATCTCGCTGCTGCCGAGCCGATGTCGAGCGCCCAGCTGCAATCTCATCCGGCGAAGAGCGAGTTCTCCGCGCTCGCGCTGGCGAACCTGCAAGGGCTCCCGGTCGTCAAGCTCAAGATCGTCGACGCGCGCGGCCGGACCGTCTACTCGACCTCGCCCAACCAGATCAGCGACGACGACAGCCTCAATCCGCTGTTCCGGGCGGCGATCGCCGGCGCCGTCACGAGCGAGTTCGCGCATCGAGAGCGCTTCGGCGCGATCGACCGCACGATCGACAACGCCGACATCCTCTCGACGCTCGTCCCGATCCGCCTCACCGGCGACGGTCCGATCGCCGCAGTCGTCGAGATCTATCAGGACGTGACGCCTCTCGTCGCGAAGGTCGAGCGCGCACAGTGGGAGGTCGCGGCAGTTGCGGCCATCGTCGTCGGACTGCTCGAGGCCATCATGTTCTTCGTCGTTCAGCACGCCGACGGCATCATCCGCCGCCAGTATCGCGAACGCGAGCTGAGCGAGCAGGCGCTGCGCCAGGTCCAGGGAACGCTCGAGCGGCGCGTGAAGGCGCGGACCAAGGAGCTCGCCCGGGCGAACGCAGGCCTCGAGGCCGAGATCGCGGAGCGGCGCCTCGCCGATCAGCGCGTCGTCCACATGGCGCATCACGACGCTCTGACCGGATTGCCGAACCGCACGCTGCTCGCCGACCGCGTCGGACAGGCGATCGCGCGCGCACATCGCAGCGGCGGGAAGCTCGCCGTGCTCTTCCTCGACCTCGACCGCTTCAAGAACGTCAACGATTCCTTCGGTCACGCCGTCGGCGACATGCTGCTCACCGCGGTCGCCGCGCGCCTCACCGCATCGCGGCGCGAAGAGGACACGGTCGCACGTTTGGGCGGCGACGAATTCATCGTCAGCATCCCGGATGTCGCCGATGCCGCGGAAGCCGAGTCGGTCGCCGCGCGTATTCTCTCCGATCTCGCCAAGCCGTTCACGATCAACGGCCATCAGCTCCACGCCGACGTGAGCATCGGAATTGCCCTCTATCCGCGCGACGGCGACACGGCGGAGACGCTTATGCGCAACGCCGACACCGCGATGTATCACGCGAAGGAGTCGGGGCGCGGCAACTATCAGTTCTTCAGCGCGCAGCTCACCGAGCGCGTGAGCCGGCGGCTCTCGACCGAGACCAGCTTGCGCCGCGCGCTCGAGCGCGGCGAGTTCAGGGTCAACTACCAGCCGCTGATGAACCTCGGGTCGGGCCGCGTCGACGGGGCCGAGGCGCTGCTGCGCTGGCCGCAGCAGGACGAGCGCCTGGTTTCGCCCGTCGAGTTCATTCCGATCGCCGAGGAAACGGGGTTGATCGTTCCGCTCGGCGAATGGGTGCTGCTCGAGGCATGCGCGCAGGCGCAGGCTTGGCAGACGCTGCACCCCGGATTGCGGATCGCCGTCAACC
This sequence comes from Casimicrobiaceae bacterium, assembly GCA_035541655.1. Classification (GTDB taxonomy): domain Bacteria; phylum Pseudomonadota; class Gammaproteobacteria; order Burkholderiales; family Casimicrobiaceae; genus CAIWHR01. Next base: position 12,214 of record DATKMY010000022.1, read on the forward strand.
TCTCGGCGCGCCAGTTCCGGCAAAAGAACCTGATCGGAATGATCGAGCAGGTGCTCGGCGAGTCGCGGCTGCACCCTTCGCTGCTCGAGCTCGAGCTTACCGAGGGTATGCTGATGCACAACGTCGAAGAGGCCACGGGGATTCTCGCGCGCCTCGACGAGATTGGCGTGCGCCTCGCGATCGACGACTTCGGCACCGGCTACTCGAGCCTGTCGTACCTCAAGCGCTTCCCGATCCACACGCTGAAGATCGACCGCTCGTTCGTCCGCGACATCAGCACCGACCCGGACGACGCGGCAATAGTCACCGCGATTGTCGCCATGGCGCGCAGCTTGAACCTGCGCGTCACCGCGGAAGGGGTGGAGACCGAGGAGCAGGCGGCGTTCCTCCGCTCGCTCACCTGCGATCAGGCGCAGGGATTCCACTTCGGCCGGCCGATGCCCGCCGCGGAGTTCGCCGCACGCATCCATCTGCCCGGCGCGCAGTCGCTGCGCGTCGCGGCGTAGCGTTCCGCGCCCCGCGGCGGGCGTTCCGTTCTGCCCGAGGGTCGCGGCCGCGAGTCGCGGTCGAAAGAACGTCGCCGTCGGCTCAGCCCTGGCAGCTCCGAACCTTGAACTCGACGCGACGATCGAGCGCGTCGCGGAGATCGTCGGTGCCCGATCCGACGATGTTCTCGCGGTAGCCCATCCCTACCGCTTGCAGCTTTCCGGCCGTTTCGCGCGCCTGCGCCTCGATCAGGCGCTGCATCGCGACTGCCCGCTGCAGCGACAGCCGCTCGTTGAATTGCTCGGTTCCGGTCTTGCTCGTGTGGCCGACGATCGTGAGGCACACGCCCGATGCCGCGGTTTCGCGCGCGATCAAGCGTACCCACATCGCGTACTGGCCGCTGATCTTCGGGTCCGCGAGGAACTCGAGCGAGCCCGGACGATAGAGAAACTTGACGGAGAGGCTGTTGGTCGCGAGGCCGAGCGCCACGATCTTCGCGAACGCCTTCTCGGCGTCCTCCGTGCGCCCCAGTTGCGTGTTGACGAGATAGAGGCCATTGAAGACGCGCATCTGCTGGCCTTCGGGGCGCGACGCCGCCGATTCGTAATAGCGCAGCGACTCCTGGTAATTGCCTGCCTCGTAGAGCTTCGCGGCCTCGGCGATCAGCGCGTTGATCGGGATGCGCGACAGGTAGACTTCGTCGGCGCTCGTCCCCGTCGGCGCCTGCGCCGTCCGGATCTGCCCCTCGACCACGCGGTCCTTGGTGAGCGCGGGGCTGTCGCGATAGAACGGGGTCGGCGTAGTGTCGACACCGTCGCCGCGGACCCTTGCCACCGACTGCGCGACGACGAGCCCCGTCTTTATGTCGGTCAGCGAGAGATTGATCCGGAACGGGCCCCGTGTGGCGCTCGCTGCGTCGAGCGGCGTGAACGTCCCCGCAAGCAGGTACTGCGCCTTGGAAATGCTCGTCGAGCTCACCGCAACCACGTCGAACTGCGTGAATTTCTCCGCCGCGCGTTGCAGCAGGCGCGAGTCGAGCGATCGCGACGCCACGGTCTGCTGACCGGTGACGCCATCGATCGCGGGGTCGACTGCGATGATGCCGCGAGGAGGCTCCTCTTTCTTCTCGCCGAACATTCCGGACTTCGGCGGCGCGTTGAACGCCGGCAGCCGCCGCATCTGAGTGAGCAGATCGTCGACCGCGTAGTCGACGCCGGCGTCGAACGACAAGTCGGAGGTTGGCGCGACGGGGCGTTCGGGAAGAGGCGCCGGCGGCGCCGCACACGCGGCGAGGGTCACCGCCGCGATCAGACGAACGGCGAGTCCGCGTCCCTCGATCAACCATTTGCATTTCATCGCCATGTTGGCCACTCGCATTTCATCGACATGAATTCGCGAGCTCCCTCTTTTCGTCTTGCGACAGGGGCTCGCCCACCTGGACCTTTTCGAGAATGTATCGGCAGCGCGCGCTCGCCGGTGCCGATGCGCTCGTCGCCGCCGAAACGCCCACAGGTGCCGAACCGCTCGCGGGAGCGGAAACAGTCGCCGCCGCGGGAGCGGCGAGCGTCTCGGTCGGCTTTCGTGGCGTCTCTTGCCCCGCGTTTGCCGCGCTCGGGCGCGGCGAGGGCGCAGCCTTCCCCATTGGCGACGGCTGCCCACCAGCATCGGAGGCGTTGCCGGCACGAATAACCGCGGTGGCAGCGGGCTGCGCAAGCGTCGCCGGCGACTTCGCATCCGAAGCAGGTTGGGACAAAGCAGATGGACTCGCCGCATTTGCGGTTGCACCAGCGGTGGCTCCGACCGATTGTGCGGGAGCCTTAGCGGTCGGCGGCGGGGCGGGGCTCGCCTTGGTTTCGGCCGAGCTCGATGTCGCACCGCCACGATTCGTCGACATCACGACCAAAGCGATCACCGCGACAATCGCGACGCCGACCACCGCCGCGACGGGCACGAACCACTTGCGCTTGCCGGCCGTTTTCGCACTTGCTGCGCTCGGGGCATCGATTTCGCGCGTTGCTCGCTCAATCGATTCGTCAGACTGCCGGACGGGCGTCTTGTCCGTCCCGCGCGCGTCCAGTGCGGCATTGCCGAGATCGGCTCGCAACTTTTCGAGTACTGCGTCGTTCGGCGTGACCGCGTAGAGCTCGTGCGGGCGCCCGTGCTTGTCGTTCGATGCACCCAGATGCTGGAACAGCGCGGCGTACGCGGCGTCGAGCCACGACACCGCCTCGAAATACGCGCGCGACGCCGTGATCTGGCCGGGAGCGGCGAAATCCATGATGCGTTGCGCTGCGTTGATCCCATCGCCGACGAAATTAGGTCGCGCCTCGAGATCGATTGCTTCCTTGACCGCGCCGATGTGAAGGCCGGTGCGCACTTTGTTCGAAGGAAATCCCGACGCATTCGCTGCGTGCGTGAAGTCGTGCGCGATCGCGAGCGCCATGTAGAGCGCATGCTCGGGATTGACCGGGAAGGCGATCAATGCACCGTCGCCGGTGTCCTTGATCCGATAGTCATCCTTGGCGAGCGCGGCGAGGTTGCGCCCGAGGATCCCGGACAGCGCCGCCTTCGCCGCGTACTGCTCGGAAGCCGTCCCCTTCGAGTATCCGACGAGGTCGGTGAAAAGAAAACTCGCAACCAGCGCGCGATTCCGCGGACGCGATTCGGTCTCGGTCACGGCAAGCTCGCCAGTCGGTCGCGCAGAGTCGGAGAGAAGTGGGGAAACCAACCCTACCAAATTGGATCGCCCAATGCAAAAGGCCCGGCCCGATGGCCGGGCCCCGGGCGCCCCTCTCGTTGAGCGAGATCGAAGGAAGCTCGCGAAGCGAAAGGCCCACCCATGCGGTGGGCCTTTCGCTTTGCAGGGTGCCTGACGATGACCTACTTTCGCATGGGAATCCACACTATCATCGGCGCGCCGCCGTTTCACGGTCCTGTTCGGGATGGGAAGGAGTGGGGCCAGCGGGCTGTGGTCGTCAGGCGTTGACGGGTGGCCCACGCGCG
>DATKMY010000023.1:0-2112 GCA_035541655.1 Casimicrobiaceae bacterium
AACAGCTTGCGGTCGGTGACGAGCTCGTTGCGGAAGCCCTTCACTTCCGCCGCGATCCACGTCGTGAATCCGGACGCGTCGAACAGGCTGATGGGCGCGCCTCCGCTTCGTCCCGCGAGCAGCGCGCTCCACGTCGTGTCGACGTCGTTGCCCACGGGCGTGACGAGGCCTACGCCGGTGACCGCCACTCTGCGCTTGCGCTTGCTCATGAGGACGCCTCCGCGATGACGACGCGCGCGGTCGCGACCGTCTTGCCTTCGGCTTGCGCCGAAAGCGTGAACGTCGCCTCGCCTCCTTCCTGCTCGCGCATTTCCGCGCCTATCGTGAGGCTCGCGCCGGGCGCGGTGAACGAGCGCACCTTCACGTTCGTCATGCGAACCGGCGACAGCGCCGCTCCGGCGCGCCAGTGGGACGATTCCGCCGCGAGCTCGAGCGCGAGGCCGATCTGCGCGTCCAGCATGAGCGTGGCCGGAAAGACGTGACGGCGGGGGAAGTGGTCGTTGAAGAACGGCGCCGAGACAGGCACCGCGAGCGTTGCCGTTGCCGAGGTGCCCGACTCCCCGCCGTCGCGCGTGACGCGCATGCGGTCCACGCCGTGGAAGCGGCCGGCCTGCGCACCGGCGCCGGTCAGGAGGGCGAATCGCTCGCGCATCGCCGCGGGGTCGTCGAATTCGGCGAGCGGGAGCATCGGCCCGAGACAGTCGTGCAGCTCGATCGCTCGCACGCCGCCTTGCGCGCCGCCGGGCCGCCCCGAGGCGCGCGATCCGTCCCCTGGGGGGGCAGCGAGCAGTGCCGTGTCGCGAGCGTGGGGGCTCACAACATCCGCCCAGCCGCGGTACGCCACCGCCTCGTCGTCGCAGTCCTCGATCTCGACGGCAAGTTCGAGCGTGTCCCCGGGCTTCGCGGCGTGCAGGAATCGCGTCTCGCGCGCGAGCGCGGCCACCGGCCGGCCCCGGAAGTCGATGTGCGACATCGCGACCCATGCGGCGAGCTGGCCCACGGCTTCCGCCATGAGACAGGGCGGGAATTCCTCGATGCCGGCCGGAATCGCGAAGCGGCCGCGGGCGCGGCTGCCCGGCACGAGATCGGTGATCCGGTCGACGAAGGAAAAGGCCGCGAAGTGATCGGTCATCCGCATCGCGCTCGAACGCTGAACGATGGCTAGCCCTTGGCGTCCCGTTGCGCCTGAACGACGAGCTTGCAGAACGTCTCCGGCGTGAACAGACGCGGGATATCCGCCACCTTCATCGGCGACTTGAACCGGTCGGCCGGCACCTCCGACAGGTAAGCCTTGAGCTGCGCCATGCCGACGTCGGTCACGGTGCCCCTTTGCTCGAACTCGGCTTCCGACAGCGCGCCGCGCGCGTTCTCCACGATCTTGCCGCGCGGGATCTTGATCTTGAACGCGCGCTCGAGCCGGAACACCATGTCGAGGAAGTCGATCGACTCCGCGTCGAGGTCCTCGATCAGGGACGCCTTGGGCTTGATGTCCTCGACGTCGCAGCCGAGCGCATCGGCCATCGTCTCGGCCACCGTCGGGTAGACCGCGTCGATCTCTTCCTGCGTGATTGCTGTGGTCGTCATGCTTTCCCCTCTGATTGCCTAACCCGCTCACTCCATCTTGAACCCACCATCCACCGTCAGCACCTGCCCGGTGATGTAACTCGCGTAATCCGAAACCAGGAACCAGACGGCGTACGCCACCTCCTCGGGCCTGCCGAACCGCTTCATGAGGATGCGCGCCTTGACCTCGTCGCCGGCGAGCGCGCGCACGGCCTCGGACATCTCCGTCTCGATGACGCCGGGCGCCACCGCGTTGACCGCGATCTTGCGCGGCGCGAGCTCGACTGCGAGCGCGCGCGTGAAGGCGTTGATCGCGCCTTTGCTCGCCGCGTAGTTGGTCTGCCCGCGCCCGCCCTTCTCGCCCGACACCGAGCTCAGGTTCACGATGCGCCCCCGCCGCTGCGAGATCATGTACGGCGCGACCGCGCGCGTCATGTTGAACACGCCGGTGACGTTGGTGTCGAGCACGTCCTGCACGTCGGCGTCGGAGAACCCGGCGAGCGGGTTGTCGCGGATCGCGCCCGCGTTGTTGACCAGGATGTCGATGCG
>DATKMY010000024.1:0-2600 GCA_035541655.1 Casimicrobiaceae bacterium
CTGCTGGAGATCATGGCGAGACGACTCAAGGCGCGCGCCCAGTCATCGAGTGCCTAGTGTGACAAGGAGAAAGAAGTGATCGGCGACAACGAACGGCTCGGAGTCCGTCGCGGCGAGGTTGCGGCGAAGGTTATCGACGGGGAGGCAATTCTCATCAACCTCTCGACAGGCTTGTATTACAGCATGGGGAAAGTCGGCGGCCGCGTCTGGTCGCTGATCGAGCAGAATCGCAGTTGCCGAGACATCGCGTCGGCGATCTCCGCGGAGTACGAGATTACGGCCGCTGCGGCCGCCAATGACGTGGCGGAGCTCGTGGAGCAGCTCGCAGCCGAAAAGCTCATCGACGCCGGACCGCAGGACGATACGTCGCGCGCGGCGCCGCAACCGGCGAGCGGAGCGGCGAAAGCCGCGTATGCAAAGCCCGAGCTGCGAAAGTTTAGCGATATGGCTGAGATCTTCGCGATGGATCCGCCGTTGCCGGGCCTCGCCAAGGCGGCAAAATGAGCCGTTCCGCGCTCGTGTCGTGCGTGATCCCCGTGTTCAACGGAGAACCGTATCTACGCGAGGCGCTCGCTAGCGTTCTCAGTCAGACCCACTCGGCGATCGAGATCATCGTCGTCGATGACGGCTCGACGGACGGCACTCCGGGGATCCTCGAGGAATGGAGCAGCCGGATCACGAGCGTCAGGCAAGCGAATGCGGGTCCCTCGGCTGCCAGGAATCGCGGGATCGAAAAAGCTCGCGGAGAGTACATCGCATTCTTGGATGCCGACGACCTGTGGTTGCCGCAAAAGACTGAGAGTCAATTACGTCGCTTCGAGCAAAATCCCGGCCTCGCGGTTTGCACTTCGTTGATGCAGAACTTCTGGGCGGAGGATGTTGCAGAAGAAGAGCAGCTCTTGGCGAGCTCGGATGCGGCCCAGCCGCAACCGGGCCCGAGCCAAACGTTGATCGCCCGCAAAGATGCGTTCGATCGCGTGGGCCCATTCGATCCGGCGCTGCATCACCGCGATACGCAAGAGTGGATGCTGCGCATTCGTGCCGCGGGACTACAGCTCGAGCGCCTGGACGAGGTCCTGGTCCGCCGCCGGCTACACGCGAACAACAGGAGCCGCTCTCGCGGTGCCACCGACGCCATGGAGCTCTTCGCAATCCTGCAGAAGAGCCTCGCTTCCCGCGAGTCCTCGTAGCGCTGGGCGGATGAGATGAGCACGGATCCGTCGAGCCCGTGGGCCGCGTTGCTGACGAGCATCGTGCCGGAGCAACGCTCCGTCGGGTTGCTCCAGGCGTTGCTCTGGGATGGCGCCGCGGCGCGTGCTCGGTGGACGGCGTGGGCGAAGACGGTCGGAGATCCGCGCACGTTCTTCGAGAAGGACTACCTAGGCCGCAAGGGCTTGCTCGCGTTCATCAGTCATCGTCTTAGCGCGAACGGCATCGACCCAGGTCACGATTTCGCGACGTATGCGCGCGTGGCGCAGGTTCGCGAGGAGTTGCGCGGCCGCATCTTCGTCGACACGTTGCGCACTGTTCTGAGCGCAATGGATGCGGCCCGTTTGGAGCCGATTCTCGTGAACGGTGCTGCCTATGCCTTTGCGGTCTACGCTGAACCGCTCGTGCGGCACAACCATGGCATCGATCTCATGCTATCGGGCGAACGGCTCGAAGAAGCCGGGCGCGCCGCCGTTGCCGCGGGCTTTCGCCACGAGCGCACGACAACGCTGCCGCGCGGCGTAGTCGAGACCTATCGACACCGCACTGGGCTCGAGCTCACGCTCCGCTCCCGTCTATACCTGACGCCCCACGTCGAGGAAGACGTCGCGGGTCTGCGGTCGCGATGCGAAGAGGTGTGCGTGCAGAACTTCCGTGCTCGCGTGCTGGCGCCCGCCGATCGCCTCTGCCATACGCTCGGCGAAGGCGCTACCTCGCTGACGTCCCGGAACCTTCGCTGGGCCTGCGATGCGTATCTGCTGCTCCGCCGTGATGCGCGTTTCGACTACGATCGCGTGATCGCAGTCGCCGCCGAAGTCGGGACAGCGCTGCCCGTCGCGGTGCTACTCGAATTCTTTCGCGCCGAGCTTGGTGTCGCGGTTCCCACCGACGTGGTCGCGGAGCTCCGCCGCCTCGGCGGCGCCCCGCGCAACGCCCAGGGCGCGAGCCTTCTTCTTTCCATGGCCCTGCGCACGTCCGCATCCGTCGATGATTTCGTGCGTCGCGCGCGAGAGCAGCCGCAGTTGTTCCGGGCGGCCACGCGCTTCGCTCTTTTCCCGAGCGCCGAGCACATTGCGTATCAGCGACGCCCGACGGCGAGATGGCGGATTCCGTGGCTGTACGTGGAACGCATGGGGAGGCTGCTCGGTCGGCCGCTGCGGCGCAAGCGTGTGCCGCGCGTGGCCGCATCGTGAAGCTCGAGCTGGATTCTGCCGCCGCGCTGGTCGTCGTCTGTGCGCGCTGCACGTTCGACGATCGTCAACGTGCAGATATTCGCGCGACGATCGAGCGCGGCATGGACTGGCGACGAGCTCTAGCGCTCGCGGAGAAGAACTACGTCTTGCCGCTGCTCTGCGAGGCTCTCACCGCGTGTCGCGACGTTGTGCCCGAAG
>DATKMY010000025.1:0-9839 GCA_035541655.1 Casimicrobiaceae bacterium
TATTCGAGAAGTCCCGCATACTTCGGCGAAGTCAGACCGCCGATCCAGCCCTGAGTCAGCCTGCGGGCCAACACGCCGCCTGCACGAACGTGGCGCGACCAAGCCAAGGCACGAACCAGCCGCGGCACCTGGCGAAAGCTCGGGTAGCCGCCGAGCAGCTCGTCGCCGCCGAGGCCCGAGAGCGCGACCTTCATCCCGGCGCGCGCCGCGGCTCGGCTGACGAGGTAGGCGTTGACGCCATCGATCGACGGCTGGTCCATCGCCGCCAGGATCGCCGGGATCTCCCGCTCGAAGTCCTCGCGCTCGACCCATTCCACGCGATGAGCGATCCCGTAGTGTTGCGCAACTGCGCCGGCAAGCGGCGCTTCGTCGCTCGCCGTGTCGCGGAACTCGCGGAAGCCCAGCGTGATGGCGCGCAAATCTGCAGCGCCCGCCTCGGAAGCGAGCCCCGCGATCGAACCCGAGTCGATCCCCGCAGAGAGAAAGATGCTGACGGGTACGTCGGCGACAAGATGAGCCTTGATGGAATCGCGGACGGAATCCCCGAACGTCGACGCGATCGCCGGCGATCGGGGCGGCGTGTCCTGCGCCCGGCGCAGCACGTCGGCGACGTCGAAATATTCGATCGGCGCCTTCACCGCGCCGGCACATACGCGCATCGTCGTTCCCGCGGGCAGCGAGCGGATATTCCGGTGCAGCGTGAAGGGCTCTGGAACCGAGCCTAGCAGGAAGAATCCGACCGTCCCCGCGAGATCGGGCGCCAGGTCGATCGCATTGCCGGCGACCAGCGCCTTCACCTGCGAAGCGAAGCGGAACGTCGTTCCGTCGTCGGCGTAATAGAGCGGCTTGATGCCGAAGGGATCGCGCGCGAGGAAGAGTACGGGCTCGGTCGCATCCCAGATCGCGAACGCGAACATTCCGCGCAGCGCGTCGACCATCCGCTCGCCGCGGTCGGCGTACAGATGCAGCAACACTTCGGTGTCGCTCTGCGACCGGAAGACGAATCCCCTGCTTTCGAGCTCGCGGCGCAGCGCGCGATAGTTGTAGATCTCGCCGTTGAACGTGACCTGATAGCGGCCGTCGGCGCTTGCCATCGGCTGCGCGCCCGTTTCGGATGGATCGATGATCGCGAGCCGGCGATGTGCGAGGCCGATCCGGCCGTCGCCGGAGATCCACAGACCCTCACCGTCGGGTCCGCGGCGCCGCATGTGATCGCGAATGCGCAGAAGCTCCGCGCGATTTACCTGCGGCGCCGACTCGCGATACGCGTAGACGCCCGCGATCCCGCACATTCTACGGCGCTCCCCTGCCTTCCAGCATCGCCTCGAAATACCCGATCGTGTACCTCAGCCCCTCTTCGAGCTGCACCCTGGGCTCCCACCCGAGGTGCTTGCGCGCCATCGCGATGTCCGGCTGGCGCTGCACCGGATCGTCAGCCGGAAGTGGCATTTGTTCGATCTTCGACTTCGACCCGGTGAGCGCAATCACTTTGTCGGCAAGCTCGCGGATCGAGAACTCGTTGGGATTTCCGAGATTCACGGGGCCGGGAAAATCCGCAGGCGTCGCCATGAGCGCGAGGAAGGCGTTGATCAAATCGTCGACGTAGCAGAACGATCGCGTCTGCGCTCCGTCGCCGTAGATCGTGATCGGCTCGTTGCGCAGCGCCTGCATGATGAAGTTCGACACCACGCGGCCGTCGTTCGGATGCATCCGCGGACCGTAGGTGTTGAAGATCCTCGCAACCTTGATCTCGAGCTTGTTCTGCCGATAGTAGTCGAAGAACAGCGTCTCGGCGCAGCGCTTCCCCTCGTCGTAGCACGAGCGCAGTCCGATCGGATTGACATGCCCCCAATAGTCCTCTCGCTGCGGATGCACTTTCGGGTCGCCGTACACCTCGCTGGTCGAGGCCTGGAAGATCCGCGCGCGTAGCCTCTTCGCGAGCCCCAGCATGTTGATCGCGCCGTGGACCGAGGTCTTCGTCGTCTGCACGGGATCGTGCTGATAGTGGATCGGCGAAGCCGGGCACGCGAGGTTGTAGATCTCGTCGACTTCGACGTAGAGCGGGAACGTCACGTCGTGCCGGATGAACTCGAAGTGCGGATGCCCGTGCAGATGATCGATGTTGCGCTTCGTGCCGGTGAAGAGGTTGTCGGCGCACAGCACCTCGTGACCTTGCGCAAGAAGCCGGTCGCAGAGATGCGAGCCGAGGAACCCGGCGCCACCGGTGACGAGGATGCGCCTGCGGGATTCGTAGACGCGCATTCAGGCCCTCGTCCGCCGGCTCATGGGGCGGTCGAGCGCTTGACGCTCCGGCGCCGCTCGACGCCCGACCATGGCTGCTCGCGCTGCCGGCGAAAGCGGATGAGGAGCCGATACTGATGCGCATAGAAGAAGGCGTAGCCGGCGATGCCGAGCCAAAGCGCCGGAGTGACGTCGTGCAACACGATTGCCACCGCGAGGCACAGAAGGCTGTGCAGCCACAGACGTCGCGCGACCCGAGCGTTCGCCCGAACGCGGTCCGGGTTCGCGGTCCGCCGCTCGATCGGCATCGCGACGCGGCGGAAGACCAGCGTATGCAGATGCAGCGCATCGGGCGCCATCAGCGGCCTGCGGCGGACGACGCCGCGGCGGTACATCGCGAACAGCGTATCGCAGATCGGATAGGCGCCGAGCATGATCACGTACCAGGCGGAGATCCCGTCGTTGCGCGCGATCAGGCGGATCGAGAGCTCGGCGTACATGAAGCCGACGAAATACGCGCCTGCGTCGCCCAGGAAGATGCGGCCACGGGGATAGTTCCACACGAGGAAGCCCGCCAGTAGCCCCATCATCGTCAGCGCCTCGGCAAGCGTTCTCGAATCGCCGGACCAGCCGGCGGCGAGCGCGATGCCGCCGAACATGATCATCGCGGTGCCGCTCGCGAGTCCGTTGGCACCGTCGACCAGGTTGATCGCATTGCATGCTCCCGCCACCATGAACCAGGTGAGCGGCAGCGCGATCCACGGGTTCCTCAACAACGTATCGACCAACGGGAGATCGAGACGCGGAATGACGCCTCCCGCGTAGTAGCTGGCGAGCGCGCCGGAGGCGACGGCGGCGATCATCCGGTAGCGTGGCCGCACGCTGCCGGTGAGATCTTCAGCGAGGCCCATGAGCACGACGGGCAGCGCGGCCAGCGCGAGCGGCAGCGCGGCGGCGACATCGTGATACCCGAGCCCCCGGCCAGTACCGAGCACGGCCAACGAGCCAACCACGACGATGACGCCGCCGAGGCGCGAGGTCGCGGAGATGTGGACCTTCTGCACCCCGCCCGGCCGATCGTAGCCGACGGACCGCAGCCGAATCGCGACGGGCATCAGGACGCCGACGCAGATCGCGGCCAGCGCGGCATACCAGTCACCGAAAAGCGTTACGGTCATCACGTGGGGTCATTGTAAGTGCGTGTCGGCGCATCTCGCCACGAAACGGAGTAAATTTTCGAGCTGAAGCATCGCGTTGTGTACCGGGAAACAACATCGGATTTCCCGCAGGCCGGGTCGCCCGAACGATTTCCGACGAGTCGATACCTGACCGAATCGATTATCGCCACCCCTGTCGAGCATATGCAGCAGGAAAGTCATCGCATTGGCGCCGCGCCCGATGCACCATCGACCGACATGCAATCCCACGCCTGGGATCCCGGGATCGAATCGTGGATTCCCGACGAGCTTCGTCCGCTCGCGACGATCTTCCGGCGAGAGAACGTCTTCACCAGCGTCGAGCGCGCCGAGGAGATGCGCGACCTCACCGGTTTGCCGATCGCGGACCTGGTTGCGTTCCGTCCCGAGCGGCTCGCGTTGCACGAGGTCCTGGTGCGCGTGACGGCCGACGTCTCGGTGCCCGACGGAACGAAGATCGAAGATCTCGGCATCAATTTCCGCGAGATCGTCTCCGTCGTTCTGGAGCGCCATGTCGGCCCGCGGATGGGCGCGATCGCCGCGACCTACGAAGCGTTGCGCAAGGAGATCTCCGCGCTCGCCGCCGCGGAGCTCTTGCCGCTCTTTCCGCAGCCATCGAGTCCGCCCACGAGCGTGAAATCGTCGCAGCGGACGGGATTCCTCGCGCGCCTCGGTCGGCGCGCGCAGTCGGTCGAGCCTGTCGTCGAGGAGCCGAACCAGCGCGCGCGGCGCCTCGTCGCCGAATGGGAGGCCAAGGCTGCGGCCGTCGGCCGCCCTGCGCAGGAGGCGGCCTACCGGGCACTCGCCCGCATCGTCTCGGCACTGCTGATCCGCCACGACCGCGTCTGGGGCAGCCCCGAGCTGGTCGCGTCGCTCGCGACCGACCTCGCCTGCAACCGCGCCGGGAGCGAGGCGATCGGAGCCCACGTCGCAGCCTGCATCGCGGAGGCGGCCACGAAGGAAGGCTACAAGCTGCTGCCGCGCAGGGAGCGCCCGGTGGTGATGAACACCAAGGGCGCCTCCGCCGCGGGCAAGAGCACTCTGCGTCCGCTGCAGAAGAAGCTCGCCATGGAGATCGGCGTCGACTGGACCGACTTCGCGCTGATCAGCCCCGACATCTGGCGGAAGAAGCTGCTCGACTACGACGCGCTCGGCGCCGCCTACAAGTACGCCGGCGCGTTCAGCGGCGACGAGCTCGCGATCGTCGACGAGAAGCTCGACCGCCACATGGCGTTGAAGGGAGAGCGCGGCGAGATGCCGCATCTGCTGATCGATCGCTTTCGCTTCGAGCCCGTCGCCCCGGGTTCCGCCGAGGCCGGCAGCAACCTGCTGACCCGCTTCGGCCACCGCATCTATCTGTTCTTCGTGATCACGCCGCCCGCCTCGCTCGTCGAGCGCGCATGGAACCGCGGGCTCGAGGTCGGCCGCTACAAGGCCGTGGACGACACGCTCTCGCACAGCGTCGAGGCATACACGGGGATTCCGGGGCTTCTCTTTACGTGGGTCGAGCGCAGGGAGAAGCAGCTGGTGTTCGAGATCGTCGACAACAGCGTCGCGCAAGGCGAGCGCCCGCGGACGATCGCCTTCGGGACGAACGACGTAATGAACGTACTGCACGTCGGACGGATGCTCGACATCGAGCGATTTTGCCGCGTCGACGTCGACGCGCGCATGCCCGAGCGCCTGTTCCGCGATCCGAAGCTCCTCGCCCCGGAACACAACACCGGATTTCTCCGGGCATGCGCAAGCAGATTCCGCGAGATCAACTTCGCCGATCAAGCGAGCGGCCGGATCTGCCTGCGCATCGCATCCGGGGCACCCGATTGGGTCGACGTCGAGGCGCTCGAGCGGGCCGCCTCCGATCCGGACGCGCGCGCTGGACTCCTGGCGGTCGCGCCGCGCGTCTTCGGTCATCCGCTCGCGGGCGTTGGCCCGCCGCGCTATCTGCCGACGGCGACTGCGCCGGGCGCCGTCCCCACGCTGGGCCAGTGGGGCGATTCGCGACCCCTCGCGCCCTAGTGCTGCGGCATTCGCGTCGCCCGGTGTGGCAATTCCGTCACCATGCCAGCGGCACCACCATGGAATGGGATGAAATGGCTTGGCACCGCTAGGGCTAGTATGCTAGCTTCGACCGAACCATTTCGGGGAATGACCGGACGCCCCGGAGCGGGGTGCGCCGTGGGCGGCGGTATCCGCTCCGGTGTTCCCCGGCCGACGGGAGAGCGATGAACGACGACGCGAAGACACCCGCAGCTCTGCCGGACGACCCCACTTCGATGCCCTCGAAGCAGGAATACCGCAAGCCGTCGTTTCGCCGCGAGAAGGTCTTCGAAACCATGGCACTCGCCTGTGGCAAGATCAGCAACACGCAGGCCTCCTGTCACTCGAACAGGAAGAACTCCTGATCGCCGCATCGATGACCGCGGCGCTCGATCCTCGCGAAGCCACCAAGAACGAGCTCGCCGCCGAGGTGCTGCAATCCTACCGAGAGCTGAGGCTGCGGGTGCTCGGCTCGAGCATGCTGCCTGCGATCTGGCCGGGCGACATCCTGGCGATCCGCCCCTGCGGAATTGCGGAAGCCGCAGTCGGCGACATCGTTCTCTTCGGCCGGCAGGGGCGCCTCTTCGCGCATCGCGTCGTTTCCCGCTGCGGGGATTGCCTGCTCACGCAAGGCGACGGCGTACCGGAGCCCGATCCGCCAGTGAAACCGGGCGAGCTCATCGGCCGCGTGTTCGAAATCGTTCGGCGCGGAAAGGTGCTGCAACCCAAGCCCAGACTCTCGCTCGGCGGCCGGATAACCGCCGCGCTTGCGTCCCGCTCGGCGGGGGCGGGCCGCCTGTTGACGCGACTGCACGGATTGCCCGGCGGCGCAGGTTCGTGAGCGCGGCCGGCGAATCCCGCTGCGCCACGATCGCCATCGGCCGCGTCGCCGTAGGCATCCGCGCGACCGACGCGGCGTTTCTCGGGATGCTCGAGGAGCGCTACGCCGGCTTCATCGACGACGGTGCGACGCCCCACTATGCGTTCGACGTCTCGCTGACGCCGCCCGAGGTTGCAGACGCCGACGCCGATTTGCGCGTGGTGCGCGACGGTCGGCGCTGGCGGATCGAGCGCGGCGATTTCCGCGCCGACTGGGATCCGCTGCTGCGCCGCGGACGGATTTGCCAGTCGCCGAATCCCTACTCGATCGATTCCGTGCTGCGCATCGTGCACACGCTGGTTCTCGCCGGCGAGGGAGGGTTCCTTATGCACGCGGCGAGCGCCGTGCGCGGCGGCAGGGCGTTTCTCTTCACCGGCGCTTCCGGCGCCGGCAAGACGACGATCGCGCGGCTTGCGCCTGCCGACGTGCGCCTGCTGAGCGACGAAATATCGTACGTGCGGCGCGAGGACGACGAATATCGTGCGTACGGCACGCCGTTCGCCGGAGAGCTCGCGAAGGCCGGCGAGAATCTGCGCGCGCCGATTGCGGCGATCTACGTTCTCGCGCAGGGCCCCGAAAACCGCATCGACGACATGAGCGCCGCCGATGCGGCGCGGTCGTTGCTCGCGAACATCCTCTTCTTCGCCGAGGATCCGGATCTCGTCCGGGCGGTCTTTCGCGCGGCGCTGGACTGCGCCGAACGCGTTCCGATCCGGCGGCTGACGTTCGTTCCGGACGCGCGCGTCTGGGAGCTGGTCCGGTGAGCGGCGAGCGTTACATCTCGCGCTCGACGCGCGTCGCCGCTCGGATGATCGGCGACGAGATGATGATCATGTCGGGCGTCGATTCGTCGCTGTTCACGCTCAACGCGACCGCCTCGGCGCTCTGGCAGGCGGCCGACGGGACCACGCCGATCGCCGCGATCGTCGAGCGCGAGATCTGCGGCCGCTTCGACGTCGAGCACGACGTCGCGGTGCGCGACGCGGACGAGCTGATCGACGCCCTCGCGGCCCACGGCATCCTGCGGGTGGCCGACACGCCGTTCGGCGCGGCCGACCCGCCTGTCGAGGAGACGCGTTGAGCAGCCTCATGCGGGAGATGGGTGCGAAGGCGCTGCGCCTGGGCATACCGCTCAGCGTGCATCTCGACCTCACGTATCGGTGCAACGAGCGCTGCGTCCATTGCTACCTCGATCACGACGACCACGGCGAGATGACGCTCGGCGAGATCAAGACGCTGCTGGAGCAGCTTGCGGATGCGGGCGTGTTCTTCCTCATCCTGAGCGGCGGCGAGATCTTCCTGCGCCGGGACCTCTTCGCCATCGTCGAGCACGCGCGTCGCCTGTCGTTCAGCGTCAAGCTCAAGACGAACGCCGTGATGATCCGCGGGGCGAAGGCGCGGCGCCTCGCCGCGCTGGGCGTGGAAAGCGTGCAGGTGAGCGTCTATTCACACCGCGCGGAGGTTCACGACGCGATCACCAAGCTTCCCGGATCTTTCCGGCGCACGATCGAGGGCATCCGCCTGCTTCGGGAGAACGGCGTCAAGGTGAGCGTCGCCAACGTGCTGATGAAGGACAACGCCAGCGATTACCGCGACGTGCGCACGCTTGCCGATGCGCTCGGCGCCGACTGCACCGTCGATCCGACGATCACCCCGATGATGGACGGCGGGCGCTCGGTTCTCGACCTCAACGTCGACGCACCGACCCTCGAGCAGGTGATGCACGATGCGACGCTCGTCGGCGACGCCGACGCGTTCTGCGCACCGCCCACCGGGCCGCTCGCCGAGGAGGACGCGCTCGAGACTCTGCCGTGCAGCGCCGGCCATACGGCCTGCTACGTCTCACCGTACGGCGACGTCTATCCCTGCGTGCAGTTTCCGCTGCCCTGCGGCAACGTGCGTCGCACGCCGTTCGCCGAAATCTGGCGCGGCTCCCCGCAACTCGCCGAAGTGCGATCGATCACCGTCCACGATCTCAACGGCTGTTCGAGCTGCGTGCACGGCGGGAGCTGCTCGCGCTGTCCCGGGCTCGCCTATATGGAAGGCGACATGCGCGGGCCGTCGCTTCAGGACTGCGAGAAGTCCTACGCACGCACCGGCGTGCCCTCGCGCAACCTGCTGCGGAAGAAGGTCATCGAGCCGCGACCCGACAATGGCTCCGGCCGGGGGCCGGCAGGAGCCTCGGCGTCGAAGTTCCCGGTTTTCTGGATGAGCGCGGCGCGCTGAGGCCGGGGATCGCTGCGGTACCCTGACCTGGCTCGCGGCGGCGAGCAACTCGGTTCTGCGATTCGGGTACGATCGACGCCGCTGCCGCAGCGATTTGTCGATTCGGAGCCCGGGTTGTAGAGTGGAAGGGCGTCGCGATCGCGCGCCAGGTATTCGGGGTCCCGGTGTCGCTGCACGACTATACGATTCTGTTCACCGATATCGAAGGCAGCACCCGCTTGTGGGAGCAGGAAGGCGCGCGCATGGCCGCGGCGCTCGCCTGCCATGACGCCTTCGCGCGCGACGCCGTCACCGGCAACCGCGGCTTCATCGTCAAGACGACCGGCGACGGACTCTACGCCGCCTTCGAGAACCCGCTCGACGCGCTCAACGCGACGGTAACGCTGCAGCGCTCGCTCGCCGATCCGGCGGCCACCAACGGCATCGCACTACGCATCCGCTGCGGATTGCATTCGGGGCAGGTCGAGCACCGGAACAACGACTATTTCGGCCCCGCCGTCAATCGCACGGCGCGCGTGATGGGCGCCGCGCATGGCGGCCAGATCCTCATCACCCAGGCTGTCGTAGACGCGGTGTCGGCGCAGTTGCCGAGCGAAGTTTCGCTGCGCGATCTCGGCAACGTCCGGCTCAAGGATTTGTCGCAGCCCGAGCATGTCTATCAGCTCGTGCACCCGGCGCTGCGGCAGGATTTTCCGGCGCTGCGCTCGCTCGAGGCGACCCCGAACAACCTGCCGCAGCAGCTCACCTCGTTCATCGGGCGCGAGCGCGAGCTCGAGGAGGCGAAGGACCTGCTGAAGAGCGCACGGCTGGTCACGCTGCTCGGCATGGGGGGGCTGGGCAAGACGCGCCTGTCGCTCCAGATCGGCGCCGACTTAATGGACGGCTATCCCGACGGTGTCTGGTTCGTCGACCTCGCGCCGATCCGCGACGACGCTCTCGTCCTGAGCGAGGCCGCGCAGGTGCTGGGCGTTCAGGAGGAACCGGGACGGGCGCTTGTGCAAACGCTGAGCGCGCATTTGAAATCGCGGAAGCTGCTGCTGATCTTCGACAACTGCGAGCACCTGGTGAGCGCGAGCGCGACGCTCGCCAACACGCTGCTGCGCGCGGCGCCGGAGATCCGGATGATCGCAACGAGCCGCGAAGCGCTGCGCATCCCGGGCGAGCAGACCTATCCGGTGCTTCCGCTGGCGGTACCCGACCGCAATGCAAGCGTCGAGACGCTGTCGCGGTCGGATGCGGTACAGCTCTTCGTGGAT
>DATKMY010000026.1:0-33049 GCA_035541655.1 Casimicrobiaceae bacterium
GGCACCGCGCGCCTCTGTGGCCCGGCTCACACTGAGACTGAGGGCGCCGCTCCCCGTTCGAGTCGCGAACGCCCGCGCGACGAACGCTCGATCGCGGGACGAAGCACCGGCCGCGGCTGTCACCGACGATTCGACCGGGCCCGCGCGCGGCGCGCCCGTCGGCGCTATGCCGGCGCGTGCCAGCCGGCGTCGGCCCAGAGCTCGCCGCTGACCGCGGAATTGGCGAGCATGAAGCAAATCGCGTCGGCGATCTCGTCCGGCCGGATCAGCCGGCAGAGCTGCGTGAACGGCAGGATGTTCTTGCCGATGTAGTCGTCGCCCAGCGAACGGACCATCGGCGTATCGGTGAAGCCGGGGTGGATCACGCCGCAGCGCACGCCGTGATAGACGGCTTCCTTCATGATGGTGGCGGCCGCACCCTCGAGGCCCGCCTTGGCGCTGGCGTAAGCGATCTGGCCGCGGTTACCTTGCGACGACACGGAGCCAATGAACACGATCGCCCCCTGCATGCGCTCCGAGGGCTGCCAGCGCGAGAGGCCGCGCGCAGCGCGATTCTCGGCGATACGTCCGATCATCTCGAGCGCCCAGTAGACCGGCGCCACGAGGTTGACGTCGAGTACCTGCTTGAAGCGCTCGACCGCGTAGATACGCGCCTTGCCGGAATTGCGGTCAACCCGAACCGCGAGGTCGTCCCGCGTGATGCCGGCGGCGGGAACGCACATCGTGACCGTGTCGAACTCGCTGCTGATCGAATCGTAGACCGAGGCGCGGAAGTCCGAATCCGTCGTGTCGCCGCGGTAGGGGACGGCAACCCGGCGCCCGACTGCGGCGTTGATCTCCGAGGCTACGCCGTCGATCGAATCGCCCATGTCGACGAGCGCCATTGCGCGCACGTTGCGTCGCGCCAATTCGGTTGCGACGGCACGTCCGATGCCACTGGCGGCGCCGGTAATTACTGCAACTTTTCCCGAAACTTCCATCGTTCATCCCCGTTGATGCTGCATTGCACCATTCTAGCTGCTTTCCTGGCCAGCTGTCACCGAATGACTGCGATTTCGGACGAACGGTGAAAGTTTCTTGCCGTGGATCAACAATCAGCGCATTGCACTGAGTGTGAGTACACACTGACTAGGCGACGGGCCGCATTGGTGGCCGGAGGCTTTCTTCGTGGAATAGCATGGCGCAGCAAGCGGTTAGCGAGCCATCGGAAGGCCAAATGGCATTGATCCGAAACGACGATTTGATTCCCTTTGGACCTGCCATTAGCTTGGCCTTGTGCGGCGCGGAATCGCCGTATCGCGAAGTTGGCTGCACGACAGGCCAAACGGTCGAAAGGAGTTTTTGAATGGAACGGACACCAACCCAGATCGACAACCTCGGCATCGTTGCGCTGATGGCGGGTGCGCCTCTTGCCGCGAACGCGCTGTTGTTTGCGAACGCGCTCGAGGTCGAACCGCCTGGCGACGAGGCTGCCCGTCGTTTCGAACCTTCACCGCAAACGGCGGGGGCAGAGACGGAAGCGACGAGGCGCGGCCTGCTCGATCGGATCGACAACTGGTTCTGGAGGCTCGAGCAGCGAGCGCTCGAGGCGCGCCTCGCCGAGGCGACGGACATCCACGACCTCGAACTGCGCATCCGTGAGCTTGAGCGCGGTGCTCCGTGGTGGTCGCACTGACGCTCGCGCCAGCCGCGGATCTCGCCCGCAATGCATCGGGGCTTGGTACCAGGAAGGAGAAAGCCGATGGCAGTTCACCACATCAATGACCGACTCGCCCTCGATCCTCGCAGCCCGGCGCACCACGCCATGGTTACGAGCGGACTGTGGCTGCGCCTGGGCTTCGTTGCACTGAGCGTGGAAGCGATGGTCCTGATCAGGCTGGCCACGGGCGAGGCTTCGCCGTGGATCGCAATCGCGTTCGCGGTGGTCGCGGGCGTGACAGCGCGATGGTCGTGGAGCAAGGCGCGCGCGGCGCTCGATGCGGAGGCTGCGGAGACGAACGCTTACGATATCGCCGCACCGAAGCCGCGCACCGGCGGATTGGACGCGCGCGTCGAACCCGCGACGTCGCGTTGAGCTGCAACGATCAGCGCGCTGCGCCGGCGGCAACCGCGACGGGCGCAGCAGACGCGGTCGCCGGCCCGCCGGCTGCGTCCGACCAGACGTCGTGCTGCACGTCGCGCAGCGCGACGATCAGCGGGTCGGTCCTGCGGTCTGCGGCATGGACGAGCCAGAGCTTCGTCGTGATCTCGCGACCCGGCCAGACGAAGCTGCGGCCGGCTTCGACCGAGTGCGCGGCGATCTCGTCGCGGATTAGGCTCACGCCGACACCCGATTCGACGAGGTCGTTGATGACCGACTCCGAGTCTGCTTCGACGATTCGCTCGGGGCGCGGGGCGCCGTCGCCGAAAAGGCTCATCACCAGTTGATGGTGCGTGCTCGGCGCGGGAGCGACGATCCACGGTTGCTGCGCGATGGTCTCCCATCCCGCGGCGGAGAGCTCGTCGGCGCGCGAGGCCGCAAGCGTCACGCGATAGACGACGTCGCGCAGCGGGACGCTGTCGATGTCGCTGTCCGGCGCCGGGCCGAAATAGAACCCGGCGTCGAGCGTTCCGTTACGAATCCGGGCGAGCACGTCGCTCGACATGACCTGGTAGAGCTCGAGTTCGATCTGCGGGTAGCGCTCGAGCGCGCGCGAAATCGTCTCGCCGACGCGAAGCGTCGCGGGATTGAGGACCGTCCCGATCTTGAGGTGTCCGGTCGGCTGTCCGCGCAGGTCCTGCGCGGAGTGCGCGAGGTGGCGCACTGCGCCGATGATCTGTTCTGCTTCTACGAGCAGGTGCCGCCCGGAGGGCGTCAGCGTCATCCCCGTCGGTGTGCGTTCGAAAAGCGTCACGCCGAACTGCTCCTCCAGCGTTTTGATGTGGCTGGAAAGCGCCGGCTGGCTCAGATGCAGCGCCTCGGAGGCCCGGGTCAGATGGCCGAACTTCGCGACGGCGACAAAGGAGCGGAGGTGGTTAAGGTCCATGGCTCAAGCCCACTCGGGGACCTGGATGCCCCCTGGAAAGGCACGGATATTGCACCGCACCATCTGCCGATCGGGTTGTCCAATCAGAGCCGACGGGGCTCAATCCGAACGGAATGCTAACACGATTTGCTGCGGCGCACAACGAGCCAGGCGAAAAACCGGGAGAGAACGCATGCTTAATCAAACAGATAGCGTCAACAGTACCGACCGATCGTATTCGACGACCGAAGTCCAGCGACTGACCGAGGGAACGAGGACTGCCCTTGCTGCGCACTTCCTCACCCTTTCCGCGGAGGACCGCCGGCTTCGGTTCGGGGCGTCGACATCCGCGGAGCGAATCGAGGCGTACGTCGCGGGGATCGACTTCGGGCACGACGCGGTCTTCGGCGTCTTCGACGACGAACTCGCGCTCGTCGGCGTCGCGCACGTGGCCTTCATGGACGACGCCGCGGAGCTCGGCATCTCGGTGCTGCCCGAGCATCGGGGTCGCGGCGCAGGGCGGGCGCTCTTCGCGCGCGCCTCGGAGCACGCGCGCAACCGATTCGTGCCGAGGCTGTTCATGCATTGCCTCAGCGAGAACGCGGCGATGATGCACATCGCGCGCGCCTCGGGGATGGACATCGTCGCCGAGGCGGGCGACGCCGACGCCCACCTCGCGCTGTCGCCGGCGAGCCCTGCGTCGGTTACCGGCGAGTATCTGACGGACCGCTTTGCGCTGTTCGACTATGCGCTTAAGGCGCACGTCGCGACGCTCAAGGGAATCAACTCGGCCCTCGCGGGCGCCTGAGCCCCTGGCGGCCCGGGTCTCGCCTCCGTCCGCTCCGCCGTCGCGACGAGCGCCCGCGCGGAGAGGCGCCCCATCGGCCGCCCGATCGCGGCAACAAGGCTATGATCGCCGGCAGAGGGGCCTCCAGACCCGGGAGGGGCGAACGCGATGGATTCAGAGCAACTGTCCTACCTCCGTGCCGCGGTCGACCGGATACGCGCGGACGGGTTCTACAAGAGCGAGCGGACGATACGCAGTCCGCAGTCACCGGCGATCGAGCTCGAAACCGGCCAGCGCGTCGTCAATTTCTGCGCGAACAACTACCTGGGGCTCGCTGACGACGCGCGGCTCGTCGCGGCGGCGAAGGACGGCCTCGATCAATACGGGTTCGGCATGGCCTCCGTGCGCTTCATCTGCGGCACGCAGAGCGTGCACAAGGCGCTCGAGGCGGCGCTGGCGGCGTTCCTGCGCACCGATGACTGCATCCTGTACACGAGCTGCTTCGACGCGAACGGGGGGCTGTTCGAGACGCTGCTCGGCGAAGAGGACGCGGTGATCAGCGACGAGCTCAATCATGCCAGCATCGTCGATGGCATCCGCCTCTGCAAGGCGAAGCGCTATCGCTACCGCAACAACGACATGGCGGACCTGGCGGCGAAGCTTGCCGAAGCCGATGCGGCGGGCGCCCGCCTCAAGCTCATCGCAACCGACGGCGTCTTTTCGATGGACGGCATCGTCGCCGACCTCAGATCGATCTGCGACCTTGCCGACAAGCACCGCGCGCTCACGATGGTCGACGATTCGCACGCGGTGGGATTCGTCGGGCCAGGCGGACGCGGAACGCCGGAGCACTGCGGCGTCGAAACACGGGTCGACATCGTGACCGGGACGCTGGGCAAGGCACTGGGCGGAGCTTCGGGCGGCTATACGGCAGCGCGCCGGGAAGTCGTCGAGCTGCTGCGCCAGCGCTCACGTCCGTATCTGTTCTCCAACACGCTTGCCCCCTGCATCGCCGCGGCTTCGCTGCGCGTGCTCGAGCTGCTGCAGAGCGAGGAAGGGGCGAGGCTGCGCGAGCGCGTTGCCGCGAACGGCGAGCGATTCCGGTGCCAGATGGCCGCGCTGGGCTTCGACCTCGTGGCAGGGAGTCATCCGATCATCCCGGTGATGCTCGGCGACGCGGCGCTCGCGACGCGAATGGCGGACGCCCTGCTCGCCGAGGGCATCTACGTGATCGGCTTCTCGCACCCTGTGGTGCCCAAGGGCAAGGCGCGCATCCGCACGCAGATGAGCGCAGCGCACACCGACGAGGAGATCGATCGCGCGGTCGCGGCCTTCGCGAAGGTCGGCAAGGCGCTGGGCGCGATTCGCTGAAGACGAAAGGTGACAACCATGATGAAGGCGCTGGCCAAGCTCGCGCCCGGGCCGGGCCTCGCGTTGACCGAGGTCAGGACGCCCGAGGTCGGGCACAACGATGTGATGATCCGCATCCGCAAGACGGCGATCTGCGGCACCGACATCCACATCTGGAAATGGGACGAGTGGGCGAGCAGGACGATCCCGGTGCCGATGCAGGTCGGCCACGAGTACGTCGGCGAGATCGTCGAGATGGGACAGGAGGTTCGCGGCTTCAAGGTCGGCGATCGCGTCTCCGGCGAAGGCCACATCACTTGCGGCTTCTGCCGGAACTGCCGCGCGGGGCGCCGGCACTTGTGCCGCAACACCGTGGGAGTCGGCGTCAATCGCGAAGGAGCGTTCGCCGAGTACCTGGTGATCCCGGCGTTCAACGCGTTCCGCATTCCCGGCGACATCTCCGACGACATCGCGTCGATCTTCGATCCGTTCGGCAACGCGACGCACACCGCGCTGTCGTTCAACCTCGTGGGCGAGGACGTGCTGATTACCGGCGCGGGACCGATCGGGATCATGGCCGCAGCGATCGCGCGCCACGTCGGGGCGCGCCACGTCGTGATCACCGACGTCAACGATTACCGCCTTGCGCTCGCGCGGAGGATGGGTGCGACGCGGGCGGTGAACGTCGCGCGTGAGAACCTGCGCGGCGTCATGGGCGAGCTCGGGATGACCGAGGGCTTCGACGTCGGCATGGAGATGTCGGGCGTTCCGGCGGCGTTCACGCAACTGCTCGATACGATGAACCACGGCGGGAAGGTCGCTCTCCTCGGCATTCCGCCGCCCAACATGGCGATCGACTGGAACCAGGTGATCTTCAAGGGACTCGAGATCAAGGGCATCTACGGGCGCGAGATGTTCGAGACTTGGTACAAGATGGTCGCGATGCTTCAGAGCGGCCTCGATCTCGGGCCGATCATCACGCACCACTACGCGTTCGGCGATTTCGAATCGGCGTTCGCGACGATGCTCTCGGGGCAGAGCGGCAAGGTGGTGCTGGACTGGGCTTGACGTCGGCTTCGACGTGCGCGACGGACGATCCTGCGCGAAAGCGAGCGAGGCCGCCGACGATGGCGCGCCGGAGATCCGGCGCGCTCCGGTGCCGCGCCATAGTGCGGCCGGCATGTTGCGCTGCGGTAGACTTGTCTGGCGCCGGCCATGAACGCGATTGCCGCCCCCTTTGTCGCGATGACCGATCCCGCCGCCGCCGCCCCGCGGCTGCGCGAGATCCCGTACAACTACACGTCGTTCTCGGATCGCGAGATCGTAATTCGCCTTCTCGGAGCCCCGATGTGGCGGGTCCTGGACGAGTTGCGCGGCGAGCGCCGGACCGGACGCTCGGCGCGGATGCTCTTCGAGGTTCTGGGCGACATCTGGGTGGTCGAACGCAATCCGTATCTGCAGGACGACCTGCTCGAGAATCCGAAGCGGCGCGAGCTGCTCATCGGCGCGATGCGCCATCGATTGCGCGAGATCGAAAAGCGCCGCGCCGATCGTGCACAGTCCGAGGACGAGCCCGACGGCGAGCGCGACGCGAAGGTCTCGCAGCTCGTCGCGGCAGCGACCGAGGCGGTCGCGCGGTTCGAGCGCGAATTTGCGGAGACTGCCTCGCTGCGCCGGATCGCGCGGCGCGCTCTCGGCAAGCGGACACACCCGGACAACGTGCTCTTCGGCGGATTCGCGCGCGTTGCGCACGTCACCGACGCCACCGACTGGCGCGTCGAATACCCGTTCGTCGTGCTGTGCCCCGATAGCGAGGAGGAGGTGCGCGGCCTCGTCGCGGCGTGCATCGAGCTGGGACTCACGATCATCCCGCGCGGCGGCGGCACCGGATACACGGGCGGTGCCGTGCCGCTCAGCGCGCGAACGGCCGTCATCAACACCGAGAAGCTCGAGCGTCTCTCGGCGGTCGCGCGGATGGTCATCCGTGAGGGCGGCGGCCCCGTCGCGACGATCGACTGCGGTGCCGGCGTGGTCACTCGGCGCGTGATGGACGCCGCCGAGCAGGTGGGACTGGTCTTCGCTGTCGATCCCACCTCGGCCGACGCTTCATGCATCGGCGGCAACGTGGCGATGAACGCCGGCGGGAAAAAGGCGGTGCTGTGGGGCACCGCGCTCGACAATCTCGTTTCGTGGCGGATGGTGACACCGGACGCCGAGTGGCTCGAAGTGACGCGGCGCGATCACAACCTCGGGAAGATCCACGACGCTCCCGTCGCGACGTTCGACCTCGCGTGGCTCGACGGCGACGGGACGACGGTCAAGCGCAAGGAAACGCTCGCGATCCCGGGCCCGGCGTTTCGCAAGGCGGGGCTCGGCAAGGACGTCACCGACAAGTTTCTCGCCGGGCTCCCCGGCGTGCAGAAGGAGGGCTGCGACGGGATCATCACGTCGGCGCGGTTCGTCCTGCACCGAATGCCGCCGGCCGTGCGCACCGTCTGCCTCGAGTTCTTCGGGCCGGTCCGCGATTCGACGCCCGCGATCGTCGAGATCAAGCGCTATCTCGACGGGTGCCCGGGCGGCGCGATCCTCGCCGGGCTCGAGCACCTCGACGAGCGCTACGTGAAGGCGGTCGGGTACGCGACGAAGGCGAAGCGGCACGGCCGGCCGAAGATGGTGTTGCTGGGCGATATCGTCGGCGAGGCCGAGGACGCCGTCGCGACCGCGGCGTCGCACGTGATACGCCTGGCGAACGCGCGCGGCGCCGAGGGCTTCGTCGCGGCGTCCGCGGAAGCGCGCAAGAAGTTCTGGCTCGATCGCGCGCGCACCGCGGCCATCGCGAGGCACACGAACGCCTTCAAGATCAACGAGGACGTCGTCATCCCCCTCGATCGCCTAGGTGACTACACCGACGGGATCGAGCGGATCAACATCGAGCTGTCGCTTTCGAACAAGATCGCCCTCTGCGACGCCCTAGCCGCGTTCTTCGCGGGACCTACCGTCGCCCAGGGCTGGGGGCCGGCGGACGACGCGCGACCCGGCAACGAGGCCATCGCCGCGAAATTGGACGAGGCGCGGGGGCTCGTCGCCGAAGTGCGCGGGCGCTGGCAGGACCTGCTCGATCGAGTCGACGAGACGTTCTCCGCGCTGCAGGACCGGACGATCGTCGCGTCGTGGAAGTCCGAGCTCAAGGCGCCGCTCGAAGAGATCTTTTCCGGGCTGGCCTACGCGCCGGTGATGGCGCGCTGCGCGGCGATCCACGGCGAAGTGCTGCGCAGCCGCGTCTTCGTCGCACTGCACATGCATGCCGGCGACGGCAACGTGCACACCAATCTGCCGGTCAACTCCGACGACTACGCGATGCTGCAGCAGGCGAACGCCGCGGTCGCGCGGATCATGGCGCTTGCGCGGGAGCTGGGCGGCGTAATCTCCGGCGAGCACGGCATCGGCATCACGAAGCTCGCGTATCTGACCGCCGACGAGGTCGCGCCGTTCGCGCGCTATAAGGCGAAGGTCGATCCGCACGGGCGGTTCAACGCGGGCAAGCTCCTGGCGGGCGCCGATCTCGCGAATGCGTACACGCCGAGCTTCTCGCTGATCGGCCACGAGAGCCTGATCCTGGAAGCTTCCGAGATCGGCAGGATCTCCGAGTCGATCAAGGACTGCCTGCGCTGCGGCAAGTGCAAGCCCGTCTGCGCGACGCATGTGCCGCGCGCCAATCTTCTGTACTCGCCGCGCAACAAGATCCTCGCCGCGTCGATCCTCACGGAGGCGTTCCTCTACGAGGAGCAGACGCGGCGCGGCGTGAGCCTGCGCCACTTCGACGAATTCTCGGACGTCGCCGACCATTGCACGGTCTGCCACAAGTGCGCTGCTCCGTGCCCGGTCGACATCGACTTCGGCGACGTCTCGATAGCGATGCGCAACCTCCTGCGCGAGCAGGGGCGCAAGCCCTTCCGGCCCGCGACGGCGGCGGCGATGTTCTTTCTCAACGCGACCGATCCGACGACGATCAGGCTCGCGAAGAGCGCGATGATCGGCTGGGGCTTTGCCGCGCAGCGTCTCGCCCATCGCGTTGCCAGGCGGCTCGGCGTCGCGGCGATGCAGACGAGGCGTCCGCCGGCGACGGTCGGCACGCCCCCCGTGCGTGCGCAGGTGATCCACTTCATCAACAAGCCGATGCCGGGCGGATTGCCGAAGCGGACGGCGCGCGCGCTCCTCGACATCGAGGATGACGCGATCGTTCCGATCATCCGCGATCCGAAGATCGCCGCCGAGGACGCCGAGGCAGTGTTCTACTTTCCCGGGTGCGGGTCGGAGCGGCTGTTCTCGCAAGTCGGGCTAGCCACGCAGGCGATGCTCTGGCACGTCGGCGCGCAGACGGTGCTGCCGCCCGGGTACCTGTGCTGCGGTTATCCGCAGGCCGCTTCAGGGGATCAAGCGCGCGGGCAAAAGATCGTGACCGACAACAGGGTGCTCTTCCACCGCGTCGCGAATACGCTCAACTACCTCGACATCCGGACGGTGATCGTCTCGTGCGGGACGTGCATGGACCAGCTGCAGAAGTACGAGTTCGGCAAGATCTTCCCCGGTTGCCGCCTGCTCGACATCCACGAATACCTGCTCGAGCGGGGCGTCGCGCTCCACGGCGTCGAAGGCGTTCGCTACATGTATCACGACCCCTGCCACACGCCGATGAAGTCCTATTCGCCACTCAAGGTCGTCAACCGCCTGATGGGGACGCCGGTGGCCCAGAGCGAGCGCTGCTGCGGGGAATCAGGAATGCTCGCGACGACGCGTCCCGACATCTCGACGCAAGTTCGCTTCCGAAAGGAGGCCGAGATGAGAAAGGGCGCCGCGGCGCTGCGGGCGGACGGCTTCGGCGGGGAGGTCAAGGTGCTGACCTCGTGCCCGTCCTGCCTGCAGGGCCTGTCGCGCTTCGACGACGACGCGCAGACGAGCGCCGACTACATCGTCGTCGAGATCGCGCGCCACGTGCTGGGTCCCGACTGGATGGCCCGGTACGTCGCCAACGCCAACCGGGGAGGTATCGAGCGCGTGCTCGTGTAGCGGACAACCCGTGCACTCCACAGCGTCCCCGAGGCCGCGCTGCTCCCCCCCTCGTTGTGCTATAACTCGCCGCGCGGGGCCGGCGTGGCTCGCGCCCGAGGCGGGCTTCGGCCAGCGATGACGACGAAGTGCTTGTTCTGCGACGAGGATGGCGGAGAGGTTCTGTGGCGCGACGGGCGCTGCCGCGTCGTTCTCGCGGGCGAGCCCTTTTCGGGATTCTGCCGCGTGATCTGGAGCGAGCACGTCCGAGAAATGACCGACCTTTCCGCGCCGAATCGCGCGCACCTGATGCACGTGGTCTACGCGGTCGAGTCGGCATTGCGGGCGCGCTTGACGCCTGCGAAGATGAACATCGCGTCGCTCGGAAACCAGACACCGCATCTGCACTGGCACGTGATCCCGCGCTTCGCCGACGATTCGCACTTTCCCGATTCGGTATGGGCGCCGCGCGTGCGCGACGCGGCGCCGCGCCCGCTGCCCGACGACTTCGTCGCGGCGCTCGCGGGCGACCTCGCGGCGATGCTGGGTGCGTCGACCGCGCGATGAAGCGCTGCGCGCCGCCATGAGCGACCCCGACGTTCCGGCAGCGCCGGCACCTGCGGCACAGGACGATGCGCCGCGCGCGCTCGTCTTTTCGGACGCCGACGGCGCGAAGAAGTGGGCGCACGCGCTGCCGCTGACGAACCTCGCGCTCGTCTGCGAAACGGTGGAAGGGCAACTGAAGGCGCTGTCGGCGGCAGCCTTCCCGGCGCGCGAGCGCGCGACGATCGCGGAGGTGCTGCGCGATCTGATCGCCCACCTCCACACCGAGCTCGCCCGGCGGTACGCCGGTAAAGGACAGCCTGCTGTCGATCGCGAGCTCGAGGCCGCCGAGCACGCGATCGCGTTGTGGCAGGGCCTCTGGGAGCAGTACTCCGCCTGCCTGAAGCCCCTGCTCGAGGGCGACCCGGAGCTCGCCGGCGTCAAGGCGAAGATCCTGCAGCGGGGCGCGTACGTCGGCAAGCAGCTGATCCTCGTCCACGGACTCGCGCGCAGGAGCGTGCCGAAGACCGTATGGCACGAGCTGCACGCCTACTTCCGCCTTGCCGAAATGCTCGAATGCGCGGTCACCTCGGTGTCGGACAATCTGATGCCGGATGCCGTCGGGATCTCCTGCTACTCGACGTACAGCCACGCGCTGCTGCTCGGGCTCGCGGACCCGTGCGCGATGTCGGTGAAACAGATCGAGTTGACCGACCGCTGGCTCGCGATGTGGGCGCGGAAGGTGTTTCCGTACGCGCGGCAACGCGAGACCGAAGGCACGATCCTGATCGTCGACCTCGACGGCGGGATGGGTGCGGCGCTCGTCGCGACGGCGCCCGCGAACGGGAGCGAATCGTTGCGCTTCGGCTATCCGGGCAAGCTTGCGACGAGCGTGCGCGGCCGGCTCAAGCGGCTGCAGACCGGATCCAACCCTGCGGAGCTTCAGCTTGGTCACGATTGCAGCGCGGAGCAATGCACGACACTGCTCGGTTATCTCGATTCACGCTGGTACATGCCGGCGCGGCGCGCGCCCGAGGGGCCGGCGGGGCCGGTCGAGCTGTGTGCGGGAGGCCTGTCTGCCGCGCACTTCCGCGTGAGCGGGCGTTCGTTCGGCCGCAAGGATCCCGGCAAGCCGATGTCGTTCGGCGAAGTGCAGCAGCTCCATGCAGCCCCGCCCGTGGAAGATTACGATCGCGGACGTGACGAAGCAGAGCACGAATGGCCCTGGGAGCGTTGGCAGGGCGTTGTCGGCGGGCGCGAGGCGGTCGTCACGCGCGACTCCGACGCGCGGCATCGATGGTCGCTCGACCAGCTCGCAACTGCGCGCGTCGGCGGGCGCCTGCGCGTCGGCTACGTGTCGCGGGTTGCGCTCGACGCCCCCGAAGCGCTCGGACTGACGCTCAGGGTGTGGTCGGGCATGCCGAAGGCGCTTGCGCTGCGCCCGCTGTCCGCGGCGGGCTCCGAGGATGCGCCGCTGCCGGCGCTGCTGCTGGAGGAGACTGCCGACGACAAGGCCTCGCTCTTGCTTCCGGCGCGCACGTTCAATCCGAGCAGGGTCCTGCGCTCCATCGATCCCCCCGAGCGCCGCTTCCGCCTCGTCCGCCTTCTGCAGCGAGGGGCCGACTTCGAGCGCGTCGCGTTCGAAGAGACCGCCTGATCGTCCGGAAGCCGGCGAAGTCGCCGCGCTCACCGCAACATGCCCAACCGTCTGGCGGGCGAGACGAGCCCGTATCTGCTGCAGCACGCGGACAACCCGGTCGACTGGTATCCGTGGGGCGACGAGGCGCTGACACAGGCGCGCAGCGAAGGCAAGGCGATCCTGCTGTCTATCGGATATTCCGCGTGCCACTGGTGCCACGTGATGGCCCACGAGTCGTTCGAGGATCCGGAAGTCGCGGCCGTGATGAACGCGAGCTTCGTCAATGTCAAGGTCGACCGCGAGGAGCGGCCCGATCTCGATCAGATCTACCAGGCGGCGCACGCGCTGCTGACGCGGCGTTCGGGCGGATGGCCGCTGACGATGTTCCTCACGCCGGAGGGCGCGCCGTTCTACGGCGGAACGTACTTCCCCAAGCAGGGACGCTACGGCCTGCCAGGGTTCGTCGATCTTCTGCCTCGCGTGGCCGCGGCCTATCGCGAACAGGGTGCGGCGATCGCCGCGCAGAGCACAGAAGTGAGCAACGCGCTCGCGAGCATCGAGCCTGCGCCCGGTGCGGGCGACGAGCTCCCGGAATCGGCGCCCGGCGTGGCGGTCGCGGGGCTTATCCGGCAGTTCGACCCGATCCACGGCGGGTTCGGCGGGGCCCCCAAGTTCCCGCACGAAACCGAGCTCGAGCTCTGCCTGCGCGAGCACGCGCTGACCGGGGACGCGAAGGCGCTCGAGGTCGCGCGCCTCACGCTCTTCCGAATGGCCGATGGCGGGATCCACGACCAACTGGGTGGCGGATTCTGCCGCTACAGCGTGGATGCCGAATGGACGATCCCGCATTTCGAGAAGATGCTCTACGACAACGGGCCGCTCCTCGCGCTCTACGCGGATCTCGCGCGCGTGACGGGCGAGCCGCGCCCGGGCGAAGTCGCGCGTGGCATCGTCGAGTGGCTGGGGCGCGAGATGATCGCCCCGGATGGCGCGTTCTACTCGAGCCTCGACGCCGACAGCGAAGGCGAAGAGGGCAGGTTCTACGTCTGGACCCGCGAGCAGGCCAAGGCTGCGCTGTCGCCGAACGAGTACGCGGTCGCCGCGCTGCACTTCGGCCTCGATCGTGCACCGAACTTCGAGGGTCGCGCGTGGAACCTGCGCGTCGCCCTGCCGGCCGACGAAGTTGCCGCGAGACTGGGGATCGCCTCCGAGATCGCCGCGCAACGGCTGATCGCGGCGAAGAGCGCGCTCCTCGCCGCGCGCTCGCGGCGCGTGCGTCCCGGCCTGGACGACAAGATCCTCACCTCGTGGAACGCGCTCGCGATCGGCGGCCTGGCCCGTGCCGCGCGCGCGCTGGCCGTTCCGGCATGGATCGATCTCGCTGGACGCGCCGCCGATGCGTTGAGGCGGACCGCGTGGCGCGGCGAGCGGCTCTCCGCTGCGCGAAAAGGCGGGCGTGCGCACCTGAACGCCTACCTCGACGATCACGCGTTTCTGCTCGCTGCGCTGGTCGAGCTGATGCAGGCGCGCTTCCGCCTCGACGACTACGGGTGGGCGCGCTCGGTCGCCGACGTTCTCCTTGCGTGGTTCGAGGACCGCGAGCACGGCGGGTTCTTCTTCACCAGCCACGATCACGAGCGCCTCTTTCACCGGACCAAGCCCGGTTACGACAACGCCACCCCCTCGGGAAACGGCGTGGCGGCGCGCGCGCTCGTTGCGCTCGGTCATCTTGCGTCGGAGCCGCGCTACGTCGAGGCAGCAGACCGTGCGGTGCGGCTTTTCGCGCCGTCGCTTGCGCAGTCTCCCGCGGGCCGCTCGTCGCTTCTTGCCGCGCTCGAGGACGTGCACGAGCCTCCGACCACGGTGCTGCTCACTGGCGATGCCGCGATCTGCGGCGAATGGCAGTGCTGTCTCGAGCGAACGCTCCGCCCTCGCGTTCGCGTCTTCAATGTTGCGGGCGTTCAGGCGTTGCCCGCGGAACTCGTCAGGGGTGCTGCGCCGAAGCGCGGCGCCGTGGCCTGGGTGTGCCGCGGCACCCGGTGCCTCCCTGCGATCGCTACGCTCGCCGGCATCGAGCGGGAGCTCGCGCACTGAGGACGCTTCGCGCGGTCGACGCGACCGCCGCGGCGACGCTATTGGCGCACCGGGATCGGTTCCGGTACCATTGCCGCCGCTTTTCTCCCCACCTGCTCAACGGAGCCACAATGAGAATCGTTGCAATTGCCCTGGCGGCAACCGGATTGCTTGCCTCCGGCGCCGTGCTCGCCCAGTCTGCCGAAGACCTGATCAAGAAGAACGGTTGCTCGGCATGCCATTCGAACGACAAGAAGATCGTCGGGCCCGCGTATGTCGACGTCGCCGCGAAGTACAAGGGGGACGCCGGCGCCGCCGCGAAGCTGATGGAAAAGGTGAAGAAGGGTGGACAGGGCGTTTGGGGCGCGGTGCCGATGCCGCCGAATCCGAACGTCTCGGATGCCGACCTGAAGATCATCATCACCTACGTCCTCGCTCTCAAGAAGTAAGCGGTCACTCTTCA
Source organism: Casimicrobiaceae bacterium (assembly GCA_035541655.1). Taxonomy (GTDB): domain Bacteria; phylum Pseudomonadota; class Gammaproteobacteria; order Burkholderiales; family Casimicrobiaceae; genus CAIWHR01. The sequence continues at coordinate 14,907 of DATKMY010000026.1, forward strand.
TATTGCGCCCGCCGCTGGCAGATTGCGCGCCCGCGGCGGGCGGCGGTGTGCATCCGCTGCCCTGCGCGGCGCAGCGCCCGCTACCTCGCCGATTCGCCGTCGTTTTGCTTCGATAACCCGCAGGTTCTTTGACAGTCGAGGAGTGCGACGGTACGCTTTGCGCTCGTCCGTGCAGGAGAGTGCGGCGCCGGGTCTGGATCGTGCGCTGCCGCCGAAGGCGTAACTCCCGCAATCGCTCAGGCAAAGAGGACTGCGCGGACGTTGGTTCGCATCTGGAGAGCGACCGCCCCGTGACGATCGGGTGGCGGTCCACCGAAGGGGCACCGGCGCGTGAGGTATGCGCCGCAATCTCTCAGGTAAAAGGACAGACGGGGCGAGGCGCGGCGAGCGGCTCGCCCCTTATCTTTTTCCGACGGGAGGCGCCTTTGCTCAAGCAGACACCGCTCAACGCCAGCCACCGCGCAGCGGGCGCCCGGATGGTCGACTTCGGCGGCTGGGACATGCCGGTCAACTATGGCTCTCAGATCGACGAACACAACGCGGTGCGCACCGACGCGGGGATGTTCGACGTCTCGCACATGCAGATCGTCGACCTCGAGGGCGCGGGCGCCCGCGACTTTCTCCGCTACGCGCTTGCGAACAACGTCGACAAGCTGAAGGTGCCCGGCAAGGCGCTCTACTCGTGCCTGCTCAAGCCCGAGGGCACCGTGATCGACGATCTGATCGTCTATTTTCTGCGCGAGGACTTCTTCCGGATCGTCGTCAACGCAGGCACCGCGGAAAAGGATATCGCGTGGCTGCGCGGGCTGCTTGCTACGCGTGCTCCCCGGCTCTCGCTCAGGCCGCGAACCGATCTCGCGATGATCGCGGTCCAGGGTCCGCAAGCCCGTGCCAAGGTCTGGCGCGCGCTTCCGGGCGCCGAGGTGGCGACCGCGCCGCTGAAACCTTTCGTCGCCACCCGCGTCGACAGCGGATGGGGCGAGCTGTTCGTCGCGCGCACCGGCTACACGGGCGAGGATGGCTTCGAGATCGCGATCGCCGCCCCGCATGCGGCGGATCTCTGGCGGGCGCTCGTCGCTGCCGGCGTGCGTCCCGCGGGGCTCGGGGCGCGCGACACGCTGCGCCTCGAGGCCGGGATGAATCTCTACGGCCAGGACATGGACGAGAATGTCTCGCCGCTCGAGTCCGGACTCGCGTGGACGATCGACCTCGCGAGCCCCCGCGACTTCGTCGGCAAGGCGGCGCTCCTCGCGCGGCCGCCGTCGCGGCAGCTCACCGGCCTCGTCCTCGTCGGGAAGGGTGGCGTGCTGCGCGCGCACCAGGCCGTACGCACCGACCGCGGCGACGGCGAGATCACCAGCGGGACGTTCAGCCCTACGCTCAACCAGTCGATCGCGCTCGCGCGCCTGCCCGCGGGTGTCGCCCCCGGCGAGACGGTGCGCGTGCTCGTGCGGGACCGTGAACTCGCCGCCCGGGTCGTCAAGCCGCCGTTCGCGCGCAACGGCAAGTCGCTGCTGCCGCCTGCATCCTGAATCACGGCCGTTCCAGCCGTCGAATTCGAACGAAGGAGTAAGTGATGAACATTCCCGCAAATCTCCGCTACACCGCGTCGCACGAATGGGTGCGCTCCGAGGCCGACGGCACGGTGACCATCGGCATCACCGACCACGCGCAGGCCGCGTTGGGCGACCTGGTCTACCTCGAGCTCCCCGAGGCAGGCCGCAAGGTCGCAGCGGCCGAAGCATGCGCGGTCGTCGAGTCGGTCAAGGCGGCCTCCGATATCTACGCGCCCGTCGCGGGCGAGATCATCGAAGCGAACAAGCCGGTCGCGGAAGCGCCGGAGCAGGTCAACAAGGATCCCTACGGGTCCTGGCTCTTCAAGCTGCGACCCGCGGAGCCGGCGGCGGTCGGCCGCCTCCTCGACGCGCGCGCGTACGAAGCGTCGATCGGCGACGAGTGAGGTCGACCGCGATGATTGCGATCCGCGTGCTCTGGCCCGCCCGCGCCGGGTCGATCCTCGCATCGAAGCCATGAGCGGATCCCGCAGCCCACACGGAGCGCCCGACGCGCTCGCGACCCTCGAGCAGAGCGGCGCCTTCATCGCGCGCCACATCGGAACTTCGCCCGAGGATCAGGCGGCGATGCTCAAGACCCTCGGCTACTCATCGCGCGGCGCGCTGATGGACGCGATCGTTCCCGCGTCGATTCGACGGCGCGAGCCGCTGCCTCTTCCCGCCGCGATCCCGGAAGCCGATGCGCTCGCGCGGCTGCGGCAGATCGCCGCGAAGAACAGGGTGATGAGGTCGTTCATCGGCCAGGGCTACTACGGGACGCACACGCCGGGCGTCATCCTGCGCAACGTGCTCGAGAACCCCGCGTGGTACACCGCGTATACGCCCTACCAGCCGGAGATATCGCAGGGGCGCCTCGAGGCGCTGATCAACTTCCAGACGATGGTCTGCGACCTCACCGCCATGGCGATCGCCAACGCGTCGATGCTCGACGAGGCGACCGCCGCCGCCGAGGCGATGACGCTCGTCCGGCGCGCGAGCCACGGCAAATCGCAGCGCTTCTTCGTCGCGGACGACGTGTTCCCGCAGACAGTCGACGTCGTGCGCACGCGCGCCGCGCCCCTGGGGCTGGAGGTCGTCACGGGCCCGGCCGCGCAGGCCGCCGACGGCGAGCACTTCGGCGTGCTGCTGCAATACCCCGGCGCCGACGGGGAGATCCGCGATTACCGAGCGCTCGCCGCGGCCGTGCATGCGAAGGGCGGCCACGTCGTCGTCGCCGCGGATCTCCTCGCGCTCACGCTGCTGGCACCGCCCGGCGAATGGGGCGCGGATGTCGTCGTCGGCTCGGCGCAACGCTTCGGCGTGCCGATGGGGTGCGGCGGTCCGCACGCGGGTTACCTCGCGACGAAGGACGAATTCAAGCGGACGATGCCTGGCCGGCTCGTTGGCGTCACGATCGACGCGGACGGCGGTCCCGCCTACCGCCTCGCGCTGCAAACGCGCGAACAGCATATCCGGCGCGAGAAGGCGACTTCCAATATCTGCACGGCGCAGGTGCTGCTCGCGGTGATCGCAGCGATGTACGCCGTCTATCACGGTCCCGCGGGACTCGTGACGATCGCGCGCCGGATCCACAGGCTGACGGCGATCCTGCGTGCGGGGCTCGTTGGGATGGGCCATACGGTGCCCACGGCGCAGTTCTTCGATACGCTGACCGTGGCGACCGGCGAGGCGACTCGATCTATCGTCGAGCGAGGGCTGGCGGCGGGGATCAACTTCCGCACGATCGACGCGCACACGCTCGGAATGTCGCTCGACGAGACATCGACGCGCGGCGACGTCGAGGCGATCTGGCGCGCCTTCGGCGACGCGCCCGACGCGCGCACCCGCGCGGCGCTTTTCGCCGAGACGGCGGACGCGGTGCCGGCCGGGCTTGCCCGCACGTCGAAGTTCCTGACGCACCCGACGTTCAACCGCTACCACTCCGAGACCGAGATGCTGCGCTACCTGCGGCGGCTCGCCGACCGCGACATTGCGCTCGATCGCGCGATGATCCCGCTCGGCTCGTGCACGATGAAGCTCAACGGGACTTCCGAAATGATTCCGGTCACGTGGCCGGAGTTCGGTGGGCTCCATCCCTTCGCCCCGAAGGAGCAGGCCGAAGGGTATGCGGAGCTCGTCGCAGAGCTCGGGCGGATGCTCTGCGCGGCAACGGGCTACGCCGCGGTGTCGCTGCAGCCCAACGCGGGGTCGCAGGGCGAATACGCGGGGCTCCTCGCGATCCATGCGTACCACGCGAGCCGCGGCGAGGGTCATCGCGACGTGTGCCTGATCCCGGCGTCCGCGCATGGGACGAATCCCGCGTCGGCGCACATGGCCGGCATGCGCGTTATCGTCGTCGCCTGCGATGCCGACGGCAACGTCGACCTCGCCGATCTCGAAGCGAAGGCGCGCGCGCACAGCGCGAATCTCGCAGCGATCATGGTCACGTATCCGTCGACGCACGGCGTGTTCGAGCAGGGGATCACGCGCATCTGCGAGATCGTCCACGCGGCAGGCGGACAGGTGTACGTCGACGGAGCGAACCTCAACGCACTGGTCGGCCTCGCGGCGCCCGGCGAATTCGGCGCCGACGTCTCGCATCTGAATCTGCACAAGACGTTCTGCATTCCGCACGGTGGCGGAGGGCCGGGCGTCGGGCCCGTCGCCGTCGCCGCACACCTCGCGAAGTTCCTTCCGGGCCATCGCTATCTGCCGCAGCGGCAGGACGGGATCGGGGCCGTTGCCGCGGCGCCTTACGGCTCCGCGTCGATCCTGCCCATCTCCTGGATGTACATCGCGATGATGGGCGCGGAAGGCCTCCGGGCGGCGACCGAGTCGGCGATCCTCGCCGCGAACTACATCGCGACGCGCCTCGCGCCCCACTACCCGGTCCTCTACTCCGGGCCCGGCGGGCTCGTCGCGCACGAGTGCATCCTCGATCTCCGGCCGCTGAAGGAGACGAGCGACATCGCTGTCGACGACGTGGCGAAGCGGCTGATGGACTACGGATTCCACGCCCCGACGATGAGCTTCCCCGTAGCGGGCACGCTGATGGTCGAGCCGACCGAGAGCGAGTCGAAGGCGGAGCTCGATCGCTTCATCGCGGCGATGATCGCGATCCGCGAGGAGATCCGGGCGATCGAAGAGGGCCGCGCCGACCGCATCGACAACGCGCTTAAGAACGCGCCGCACACGGCGGCCGCCGTGACCGCGGACGAGTGGCGCCATGCGTACCGGCGCGAGGATGCCGCATACCCGACCGCTTCGCTCCGGGCGGCGAAATACTGGCCGCCCGTCGCGCGTGTCGACAATGTCTACGGTGATCGACATCTGTTCTGCAGTTGCGTGCCGCTCGCTGACTACGCCGACGATCCGGTACGCGAGTCGCCGGCGCCCGTCGCGGCGGCCTAGCGGCGAGCCGCGTTCTCACAGGTGCGCATCGTCGTATTCGGCGCCGGTGTCGTCGGCATCACCGCCGCGTGGTATCTCGCCGCGGACGGGCACGAGGTCACCGTCGTCGATCGCCAACCCGGGCCGGGCCTCGAGACATCGCTCGCGAACGGCGGCCAGATCTCCGCCGCGCACGCACAGCCGTGGGCGAATCCGCGCGCGCCGCTGACGATCCTGAAGTGGCTGGGCCGGGCCGACGCGCCGCTGCTCTTCCGGCCCCGGATGGACTGGCGGCAATGGCGGTGGGGTATCGAATTCCTGGTCGAGTGCCTGCCGTCGCGGACGCTCGCGAATACGATCCAGTGCCTGAACCTCGCGCTCTACTCGCGCGACTGCCTCAAGGCGCTGCGGGCGACCACCGGAATCGAATACGATCATCTCGCGCGCGGCATTCTCGAGTTCCACTTCGATGCGGCGGGCTTCGCCGACGCCGCCAGGGCCGCGGGGCTCGTACGCGAGCACGGTGGCCGCCGCGAAGCGAAGACGGGCGACGAATGCGTGGCGATCGAACCGGCGCTCGGCGCATGCCGCGAGCGCCTCGTCGGCGGGATCTTCACCCCAGGCGACGAGTCCGGCGACGCGCATCGCTTCACGCAGGAGCTCGCACGGCTCGCTGCGGCGCGCGGCGTCGCGTTCCGTTGGGGCACGAGCGTCGAATCGCTGGTGACGGACGGAATCTCGGTGCGCGGTGCGCGCTGCTTCACCCCGAGCGATGCCGAACACCGCGGCCGGGAGTCGATCGACACCGACATCTACGTGGTCGCGCTCGGCAGCTACAGCCCGCTGCTGCTGGCACCGATCGGCGTGCCCGCTCCGATCTATCCCGTCAAGGGGTATTCGGCGACGGTCACGATCGGCGCCCATCGCGGCGCACCGACGGTCTCGCTGTCCGATCCCGCGCGCAAGCTCGTGTTCAGCCGCCTCGGCGATCGGTTGCGGATCGCGGGCATGGCGGAGCTCGCGGGATACGGCACGGCGCTCGATCGCGTGCGCTGCGAGGCGCTCGTCAAGCGGACCTTCGAGCTCTTTCCCGACGCGGGCGAGCGCGAGTCCGTGCAGTTCTGGGCGGGGCTGCGCCCCGCGACACCGTCGAACGTACCGTTGGTCGGCTCCACCCGCTACCCCAATCTCTTCGTCGACACCGGGCACGGAACGCTCGGCTGGACGATGGCCTGCGGGTCCGGACAGGCTCTCGCCGATCTGGTCGCCGGTCGCAAGCCGGACGTCGATTTCGCGTTTACGCGCGCCTGAGCGCCGAAATCGGCCTCCACCGCGGCGGCCGCACGGAGCCGCTCGATCGCGGTTGTCATTTGCGCAAAGCGAAATAGAATTGCACGCTTGTTGAATTCGAGGTGAACGCCCTTGGCCATGGAACTCGGATCGCGCAATCGCTGGAAAGCCTCGCTGATCTGCCCCGGAACCGGCGCCGCGATCGGCTCGCTGTCGGCACGCTGATGCTTCCCGTCTGGCACCCTCGGCCCTATTCGAAGGCAACGGGCGACGACATGCGGATCCTGCTGCTGATCGGCGTGGACGCGAGCTCTCTCCAGAAGGCGTCCGGCGAATTCCGCTCGCCGGTGCTGGGCGCGCATTGAATCGCGGGATGCGCCTGCTCGCGGCCCTGGCGCTGGCGATCGCGGCCTGCACCGCGCCCGCGCGTCCGTTGTCCGCTCCGGTTCCGGTCGCCGCGGCAATGCCGCCTCCGGCGATGGGCGCGCCCGCCTATCTGCTGATCGACTACGCGAGCAACCAGGGAATCGTCGGCGAGAGCGCCGACGAGCGGCGCGAGCCCGCGTCGCTGACGAAGTTGATGACGGCGTATCTCGTCTTCGCCGCGCTGCGCGACAAGACGATCGCGCCGGCGCAGATGGTCCCCGTGTCGAACGCCGCGTGGCGCGCCGAGGGCTCGCGGATGTTCATCGAGCCCCGCAAGGCGGTATCCGTCGACGAGCTCGTGCGCGGGATGATCGTGCAATCGGGCAACGACGCGGCGATTGCGCTCGCCGAGCTCGTCGCCGGAAGCGAGGCCGCCTTCGCCGAACGGATGAACGGGGAGGCGGCACGCCTCGGTCTTGCGAACACGCATTTCGTCAATGCGACCGGCCTTTCGGTCCCGCAACAGTATTCGACGGCGGCGGACCTCGCCCAGCTCGCAGCCGCGGTCATCCGCGACTTCCCCGAGTTCTACCCGCTCTATTCGCTGCGCGAGTATCGCTACAACAACATCACGCAGCCGAACCGCAACCGGCTTCTCTGGATCGACCCGTACGTCGATGGGATGAAGACCGGACACACCGACGCCGCGGGGTGGTGCCTGATCGCCTCGGCGAAGCGCGGCGACCGGCGGCTGCTCGCCGTGGTCCTCGGCGCGCCCTCCGACGCGGCGCGCACGAGCGACGCGCAGAAGCTCCTGAACTACGGGTTCCAGGCGTACGACACCGTCCAGCTCTACTCATCCGGCAAGGCGGTGTCGACGCTCCGCGTGTGGAAGGGCGAGACCCGCGAGGTCGCCGCCGGGTTCTCCACCGACCAGTACCTCACGTTGCCGAAGGGCAAGGCCGACAAGCTCACGCTGTCGATGATCGCGATCGAGCCGCTGGTCGCGCCCGTCGTCAAAGGCCAGCGACTCGGCACCGTCAGGGTCTCGCTCGAGGGCAAGGCGATGGCCGAGTTCCCGCTCGTCGCGCTCGACGACGTCCCCATCGCGAACATCTTCAAGCGCGCATGGGATACGATCCGGCTGTGGTTCCAATAGCGCGCTCCCGTGCCGCGCGCGAAAGTCTGCGATGATCGTCTACCTCAATGGCCAGTTCCTCCCGATCGAAGATGCAAGGGTTCCCGTACTCGATCGCGGCTTCATCTACGGCGACGGCGTTTACGAGCTGATTCCCGTGTACAAGCGGCGCCCGTTTCGCCTGCCGCAGCACCTCGCGCGCCTCCAGCACAGCCTCGACGGCATCCGTCTCGCAAACCCGCATTCGGAAGTCGAATGGACGGCGATCGTGAGCGAGCTGATAGCGCGCCAGCCTTTCGACGACCAAGGGGTCTACTTCCAGGTCACGCGCGGCGTCGCCAAGCGCGACCACACGTTTCCCGCCGGCGTTGCACCGACGGTGTTCATGATGAGCAATCCGCTGGCCACGCCGTCGGCCGAGCAGGTCGAGAAGGGCGTGGCGGTCGTGACCGCCGCCGACAACCGCTGGCAGCGCTGCGATCTGAAGACGATCTCGCTCGTCGGCAACGTGCTGATGCGCCAGCTCGCTGCCGACGCCGGCGCCGTCGAAACCGTGATGTTTCGCGACGGCAATCTCACCGAGGCGTCCGCGTCGAACGTTCTCGTGGTGATTCACGGCGTGATCGTTGCGCCCCCGAAGGACAATCTGATCCTGCCGGGAATCACCTACGGGGCCGTCTACGAATTCGCACGCGAGGCCGGGATGCCCTTCGAGATCCGCACGGTCTCGCGGGCCGAGGCGCAGGTCGCCGACGAGATGTGGCTCTCGTCGTCGACGAAGGAAGTGCTCGCCGTGACCACGATGGACGGCCGGCCGTTCTCGACCGGGGTTCCCGGCCCCGTGTTCCGCAAAATGCACGCGCTCTTCCAGGCGCGCAAGCCGCGAGCGGCGTGAGGTTGGACGCCCGAAACGGTCGTGAATCACGTCGCTGCCCGAGAGCCGCAGCGCCAGGCCAGAGCGTGCAAACGCGCCGTTCGGGCTGCGTGATGGAAGCCCGCGGGCCCGCAACCCTCAGTCGAGCGCGTGCGTCATCGCGTAGCGGCCATGATGGAACACGAGGCCGCGGCCCTTGGTGCGCGAGCAGGTCTCGACGGCGCCGATGAATAGCACGTGGTCGCCGGCGACGTGGCGCTCGTGGTGCCGGCACTCGAACGTTGCCACGCAGCCTTCGATCAGCGGGGCGCCTGCCGCCCCGAGCCGATAGGCGACGCCGCCGAAGTGGTCGGCATGCGGCCGTGAGAACCGCCTCGCGAGTTCGACCTGGTCGTGCGCGAGGACGTTGATGGTGTAGCGCTCGGCGCGCTCGAAGTACGCGAGGTCGGCGGCCCGCCGGCGCAGGCTCCACAGCACGAGCGGCGGATCGAGCGAGACGGAGTTGAACGAGTTCGCGGTGAAGCCGACGTAGCGGCCCGGCGGCCCGGACGCGCAGATCACCGTGACCCCCGTCGCAAACTGCGCGAGAGCGTCGCGGAAGTCGCGTTCGCCGAAGGCTGCGGGAGCGGCAGCGCGGTCGCCGTCGGAGGGCCTGGTCACGGAGCGCGCGCTCGACTGGGGTGCCGGAAAGCTGCGATGGTAGCAGCGCCGGGCCCCCCGCATGCGATCGACGTCGCGCGGGGCCGCCTGCCGCAAGCCTCGGCCTTCTTGCTACACTGGACGCGAACCCGAGCAGCGGCGCCATGGGCTGTCGCCCCATCCTGGCGCACGCCCGGCAGCGACGGGCCGCCGCTCGACAGCCGCGCGCTACCCCAGACGATGGCCGAACCACTGCAGAAGATCATCGCTAACCGGTACGGCGGGCGCAATCTGCCCGTGACGCTCGTATTGCCCGATGGCGGCCGTGTGCCGCTATCCTCGGACGCCGAGGTCGAAATCCTCGCCCGGACGTGGCGCGGGTTGAAGGCGCTGGCTGCGCCGGCGATGGGCGCGCTCGCGCGAGCCTACGTGCACAACGACATCGACTTCACCGGAGGCGCCCGCCGCGTTCTGGCGATCGCCGAAGGCATGGTCGGCGAGGTCTCCCATGGCCGCGACTCGCTCGGTACGCGCTTGAGGCAATGGCGACATCAGCTGCGCAGCAATCGCGCGAACATCCAGCATCACTACGACGTCTCGAACGCGTTCTACCGGATGTGGCTCGATTCGCGGCTCGTGTACTCGTGCGCCTATTTCCGGTCCGACGGCGAGACGCTCGACGACGCGCAGGTCGCGAAGCTCGATCACATCTGCCGCAAGCTGCGGCTCGAAGCGGGCGAGCGTTTCCTCGACATCGGCTGCGGGTGGGGCGCGCTGCTCTTCCACGCGGCGGAGCGCTATGGCGTCGAGGCGACCGGCATTACCCTCTCGAAGAACCAGCTCGAGCACGTGCGCGGGCAGATCGCCGCGCGGGGACTCGAGGGACGCGTGAAGGTCGAGCTTCGCGACTACCTCGACCTCCCTGAAAACGCGCTCTACGACAAGATCGCGAGCGTCGGCATGTTCGAGCACGTCGGCGTCAAGCGCTTCCCGAAATACTTCGGCAAGATCTCACGGATCCTAAAGCCTGGCGGCTTCGTGCTGAACCACGGGATCACGCACAATCCGCTCGGCGCGGACAGTCTCGGCAGCGGCATCGGCGACTTCGTCGAGGAGTACGTGTTCCCGGGCGGCGAGCTTACGCATGTGGCCAACGTGATCGAGGGGATGGCCGCGCAAGGTCTCGAGGTGATCGACGGCGAGGCGCTGCGCGAGCACTACGCAAAGACGCTCTGGCGCTGGTGCGAGCGCCTCGAAGGCGCGGCGGACGCGGCGCGCGGGGAGGTCGGCGAGGAGCGCTATCGCGTTTGGAGGATCTATCTCGCCGGATCGGCGCATGCGTTCGACCGGGGGTGGCTGTCGCTGTGGCAATTGCTGGCCGGAAAGCCGCTTCCGGACGGCCGGCTGCCGCATCCGCTGACCCGCGGCTACATGTACGCAGCGTCCGGGCGCTAGCGGGTTGCATAGGGCGCGCGTCGGCACCATGTTGGCGCGATGAACATAACGACGATGCAACAACCGGAAGAATCGCTGCTCAAGTTTCCCACCGAATTCCCGATCAAGGTGATGGGGCGCACGCAGGACGGCTTCGCGCAGGCGATCGTCACGGTCGTGCGGAAGCACGCGCCGGACTTCGATCCGGCCACCCTAGAAATGCGCGCGTCGAGCGCAGGGAAATACCTGTCGCTCACCTGCACCGTGCACGCGAAGTCGCGGGACCAGCTCGATAATCTCTATCGCGAGCTCACGTCGCACCCGATGGTCGCGATGGTGCTTTGAGCCGGTGCCGGAGGGATTCGCGTGCGTGCTTATGGTGATGCATGCGCTCGCACGCGAACCCCTCCGACACCGTTCGTGCCGCGCGGGCAGCGGTCGACGTGATCATCCGGGCGCTGGGCCCCACCGAGTACGAGGCCACGTGGCGGTCGATGCAGGCGTTCACTTCGGCGCGCAGCGCGGCGACGCCCGACGAGCTCTGGCTGACCGAGCACCCGCCGATCTACACGCTCGGTCTTGCAGGGCGGCGCGAGCATCTGCTGCGCGACAATGGCATCGCGACGCTGAAGGTCGACCGCGGCGGCCAGATCACCTACCACGGCCCGGGGCAGCTCGTCCTCTATGTGCTGGTCGATCTGCGGCGGACCAAGGTCGGCATCCGTACGCTCGTCCGGACGCTCGAAGCCGCGGTGGTAGAATGGCTCGGCAGGCTGGGGATCGCTGCGCATGGCAAGCCGTCGGCGCCGGGTGTCTATGTATCGATCGGCGGCAGCGAAGCGAAGGTCGCCGCGCTCGGACTGAAGGTCCGGAACGGCTGCACGTACCACGGGCTCGCCGTCAACGTCGCAATGGATCTCGGGCCGTTCGCCGACATCGATCCCTGCGGCTACGCTGGCCTCGCGGTGGCGCAGCTCGCGGATTTCGGCGTGAAGCGAACCGTCGGCGAGGCCGGCGCCGAACTGGCGACGATCCTCGCCGCAGACCTCGAAGCGATGCCGCGACCATGAGCCTGCCACTTCCCCCGGATAACGCCCCTGGCGTCAAGCACAAGGGCGAAGGGAAGACCGCGCGCATCCCGATCAAGATCGTCCCGGCGGAACGGCTGAAGAAGCCGGACTGGATCCGCGCACGGGCGCCCTCGTCGCCGCGCTTCGGCGAGATCAAGAAGATCCTGCGCGAGCGCAACCTCCACACGGTGTGCGAGGAAGCATCCTGCCCGAACATCGGCGAATGCTTCTCGAAGGGCACCGCGACGTTCATGATCATGGGTGACATCTGCACGCGGCGCTGCCCGTTCTGCGACGTCGGCCATGGCCGGCCGCTGCCGCTCGACGCGGAGGAGCCGCTCAATCTCGCGAAGACGATCGCGGCGCTCGGCCTCTCGTATGTCGTCGTGACCAGTGTGGATCGCGACGACCTGCGCGACGGCGGCGCGAGCCATTTCGTCGACTGCATCCGCGCGGTGCGCGAGCATTCGCCTGCGACCAGGATCGAGGTGCTTGTCCCGGATTTCCGCGGGCGGCACGAGCGCGCGCTGGAAGTCCTCGCGGAAGCGCCGCCGGACGTGATGAACCACAACCTCGAGACCGTTCCGCGGCTCTATCGCCAGGTTCGGCCGGGCTCGGACTACGCGCACTCGCTCGAGCTGCTGCGCGCGTTCAAGGAGCGACATCCGGACATCCCAACCAAGTCGGGGCTGATGGTGGGGCTCGGCGAATCCGACGACGAGATCCTGGCGGTGATGCGCGACATGCGCGCGCATGCGATCGACATGTTGACGATCGGCCAGTATCTGCAACCCACGCGCGATCACCTGCCGGTGCTCCGCTACGTGCACCCGGATCAATTCGCGGCGTTCGAGCGCGAGGCGATCGCGATCGGCTTTCGGCACGCCGCCGTCGGCGCGATGGTCCGCTCGTCGTACCACGCCGACGCCCAGGCCGAGGACGTCCTGCACTCCCAGTAGCCGGGGGCGGGCTGCGCGGCCGCTATGCGACTTCGCTCGCGCTGAATCAGGCGAGTCGCGCACTGCCCGCTCAGCGCGACGGCGTCGGTGGCGCCGCGTCCTTCGGCCACAGGATCCACATGCGGCCGTCTTGCTTCATCCTTCCCGCTTCGCGTCCCGCTTCGTTTCCGAACCCCCAGAAGAAGTCGGCGCGCACCGCACCGCGGATCGCGCCGCCGGTGTCCTGCGCGAGCACGAGGCGGTCGAGAGGTTGCGTCGACAACGGATAGGTCGTCGCGAGATAAACCGGCGCGCCGAGAGGCACCGAGCGCGGATCTACGGCGATCGTCCGCCCGCGGAGCAGCGGCACGCCGAGCGACCCGAAGGGGCCGTCGATCTCGGCTTCGAGCGTGCCCGGCGCCGGTGGCGCGACCTCACGGAAGAACACGTAGCTTGGATTTTCATCGAGCAGCGGTCCGAGCTTCTGCGGATTGCGCCGGCCCCACTCGCGAATTCCCTGCAGCGACGCGCGCTCGAGCGGCATCTCGCCGCGCTCGACGAGGATTCGCCCGATCGAGACGTACGGGTGGCCGTTCTGATCGGCGTAGCCAAGGCGCATGATGCCGCCCTCGGCGAGACGCACGCGCCCGGAGCCCTGGATCTGCAGGAAGAACGCGTCGACCGGATCCTCGACGTAGACGAGCGACTTGTCGGCGAGCGGCGCATCCCCGTTTTCGATGCCGGCGCGCGACCAGTACGGGACGACGCGCTTTCCTTCGACGCGTCCGCGGAGCCTCTTGCCCTTGAGCTCCGGATAGAGGTCGCTCAGGTCGATCGTCAGCAGGTCGTCGGGCGCCGCGTACAGCGGCACGCTGTAGCGCTCGGAGCGCACGCGGCTTCCGTCGAGCAGCGGCTCGTAGTACCCGGTGACCATGCCGGTGTCGCGTCCGTCTGCGTACTCGACCTGGTATGGGATAAAATTTGCCTCGAAGAATTCGCGCACCGTACGCGGGTCGATCGGCGCGAGCGCCTCGGCGGCGCTGCACGGAGCCTCCCACAGCGACCGGGTTGCATCGGAAGCGACCAGCGCCGTGCACCCGGCGCGAAACGCGGGCCACGCCTCGTCGACGCGATCGTCGTTCCAGCCGGGAAGCGCGGCCCAAGCAGCACGTACGTACATCGCCGGGAGCGACGGAAGCGGCGCAGGCGCAACCGGCGGCGGCTTGGGCGCGGGCGGTGCTGGTGCCGTCACGCATCCGGCGATCGTCGCGAGGAGCGCCGCCGCGAGCATCCCGCGCAGCGCGAACGGGCGAAGGAGTGGCGAGGCGATGGGCTGGTTCCTGCTGGAGTCGTTGTTCGCGCTGGTCGTCGCGGTCGCGATCGTCTGGTGGACGATGGGCCCCCGACGCCGCAGGCCGCCGCGCGACTCTACGAACGGCACGGACGACAAGCGTCCGCGCTAATGCAGCACGCGCGGCATCGACAGCGTGAACTGCGGAATCTGCGCGTCGAAGGCCTTGCCGTCGCCCGCAACCATTTGATAGGTGCCGCGCATCGTGCCCACGGCGGTCGCGAGGCTCGTTCCGCTCGTGTACTCGAAGCTCTCCCCGGGTTGCAGCAGCGGCTGCTGACCCACGACACCGAGCCCCTTCACCTCCTGGACTTGGCTGTCGGCATCGGTGATGATCCAGTGCCGACTGATAAGCTGCGCGGCGACCTCGCCGGTGTTGGTGATGGTGATCGTGTATGCGAAAACGTAGGTGCTGCGCGCAGGATCCGATTGCTCGGGTAGGTACGCCGTCTTGACCGCGACCGTGATGTCGTATTTCCTGTCGCTCATCGCCCGCACATCCTGAACCGATTATAAACCCATGCCCGAGTACAGAATCGCGCCCTCGCTGCTCTCCGCCGACTTCGCTCGCCTCGGCGACGAAGTGCGCGCGGTGATTGCCGCCGGCGCCGATCTGCTCCACTTCGACGTGATGGACAACCACTACGTTCCGAACCTCACCGTGGGTCCGCTCGTGTGCGAAGCGATCCGCTCCCATGCGAGCGTCCCGATCGACGTCCACCTGATGGTGAAGCCCGTCGACCGCATCGTTCCGGATTTCGCGAAAGCCGGCGCGTCGATCGTCAGCTTTCATCCCGAAGCATCCGGGCACGTCGATCGAACCATCGGCCTCATCCGGGAATCGGGCTGCAAGCCGGGGCTCGTGTTCAATCCCGCCACGCCGCTCGACTGGCTCGACTACACGATCGACAAGCTCGATCTCGTTCTCATCATGTCGGTCAATCCGGGATTCGGAGGGCAGGCGTTCATTCCCGGATCGCTCGCGAAGCTCGCGGCCGCCCGTGCGCGGGTCGACGCCGCGCAGCAGAGAACGGGACGGCAGATCCTGCTCGAGGTCGACGGTGGCGTGAAGATCGACAACATTGCGACGATCGCGAAAGCGGGTGCCGACACGTTCGTCGCCGGCTCGGCGATCTTCGGGGCGCCCGACTACAAGGCGACGATCGCGGAAATGCGCGACGAGCTCGCGCGCATTTGACGTCGCGCCGGCCGCTCCTCGGGACGCGAATCGACGGTGGCCCGCGGCCGATGGTATAGTCCCGTTCGCCGGGGCGCGAGGCCGCCGCTACCGGCAAACGCCGACAGACCGATGAGCTTCGACGCTTTCGCATTCCTCGATTCCGCCGCTCCCGCGCGGCGATGGCGTACGACCTGCGAGCGCCGCGGGCGCTAGAACGTCCGCAGCACGGCCTCTGGCGCCGAGTCGCGCGGGGTCCGGGCAGTTTCCCCGACTGCACCGTCGTGAATCGAAGGGTACCAGCATCATGACCGAAGCCGAATTTCGCGCGCTCGCCGCGCAAGGATTCAACCGCATACCGCTCGTCCTCGAATCGTTCGCGGACCTCGACACCCCGCTGTCGCTCTACGTGAAGCTCGCGAACGCGCCCTACACGTTCCTGCTCGAATCGGTGGTGGGCGGCGAGCGCTTCGGGCGTTATTCGTTCATCGGACTGCCCGCCTCGCTGCGCATCCGTGCGCGCGACACGGCGATCGAGGTCGACGCCGGCGGCACGATCGCCGAGCGCCACACGGGAGACCCGCTCGCGTTCGTCGCCGAATTCATGCGCCGCTATCGGGCGGCGCCGCGCCCCGGCCTGCCCCGCTTTTGCGGTGGGCTCGCGGGTTACTTCGGTTACGACGCCGTTCGCCATATCGAGACGAAGCTCGCGGGTTGCGCGCCGCCGGCGGTTCCCGGGCTCTCCGACGTTCCGGACATCCTGCTCCTGCTCACCGAAGAGCTGGCGGTCGTCGACAACCTCGGCGGCAAGATCTACCTGATTGTCTACGCCGATCCGGCGGAGCCCGATGCCTACGCGCGTGCGCGCGAGCGGCTGCAGGTGCTGCGCCGGAAGCTGCGCGAGCCGGTCAAGATTCCGTTCCAGACGGCGGGCACGGTCACGCAGAGCGACAGCGAGTTCGGCGCGGACGGCTACCAGAACGCGGTGCGCCGCGCAAAGGAATACATCGCCGCCGGCGACGTAATGCAGGTCGTGCTGTCGCAGCGGATGCGCCGCCCGTTCACGTCGTCGCCGCTCTCGCTCTACCGGGCGCTGCGCTCGCTCAACCCGTCGCCGTACATGTTCTACTACGACTTCGGCGACTTCCACGTTGTCGGAGCTTCACCCGAAATTCTCGTGCGCAAGGAAGGCTCGACCGTCACGCTGCGGCCGATCGCCGGCACGCGGCCGCGCGGCGGAACATTGCAAGCTGACGAAGCTCTCGCGCGCGAGCTGCTCGCCGACCCGAAGGAGATCGCCGAGCACGTGATGCTCGTCGACCTCGGGCGCAACGACGTCGGGCGGGTCGCGCAGATCGGAACCGTGAAGCTCACCGAGCGGCTCGTCATCGAGCGTTACTCGCACGTGATGCACATCGTGTCCAACGTCGAGGGTACGCTCAAGCCCGGCCTCACCAGTATCGACGTCCTGCGTGCCGCGTTTCCCGCAGGCACGGTCAGCGGTGCGCCGAAGGTGCGGGCGATGCAGATCATCGACGAGCTCGAGCCGTCGAAGCGGGGCGTCTATGCGGGCGCCGTCGGCTACGTGAGCTTCCAGGACGACATGGATACGGCGATCGCGATCCGCACGGCCGTCGTCAAGGACGGAATGCTCTATGCGCAGGCCGGCGCCGGGATCGTCCACGACTCGGTGCCCGAATCGGAATGGATCGAGACGAACAACAAGGCGCGCGCGGTTCTGCGTGCGGCCGAGATGGTCCAGCAGGGCCTCGACTCCGAGGCTTGAGAGCCCGGATTTGCCCGGGAACGATTTGTCAGCGTTGTTGACAAATCCCGCCGCGTAGCCGCAGCCGCGACGCCGCCGTCATGGTGCGGAAGACCGCGCTCGCTGGCTACTTGGTGGCTTTGTCCGCCGTCGGCGGGGGAGCGTTGGGATTGATCGTCACGCCGCGCTTCGCGAGCTCGCCGATGATCAGCTTGGCGCCGGGGTTGCCCTTGTCGGCCAGAATCGCGGTCTCGCGGGCGAGCGCGTCGAGCGAACTGCGCAGCTTTCCGGCCTCCTCGTACGGTCGTGCCTGATTGCCGTAGACCGTCGCGAGCCCCTGCTTCTCGATGACGAGCTGATAGCACTGGAATGCCGACCACGCGCCGCCCGCAATGACCAGCAGAAGCAGCGGGAGGAAGGGGCTGTAGCGCAGCTCGCGTGCGCCGGCCGCACCGAATCCGGCGCCGGGCTCGCTAATGGTGGAAGGTTCCGTCATGTCACTTCCCCCCTTTCTTCGCCTCGGGAGCCGGGGGGACCGCGGGGGCGGGCGGCGGCGGCATGTTTACCGTGATCCCCTGCTTCGCGAGCATGTCGCGAAGCTGCGTGTCGCTGTTGCGCACGGTCAGCTCGCCGAGCGCCTTCACCATCTCGCGATAGAGGGTCTCGAGCTGCGCCGACTGCTGAATGAACTGCGCGCGCTGCGTGACCTCGGCCTGCGCGAGGCGATTCTGGCTGAACAAAACCATGTTGGCGACCGCGAGCAGCAGCGCGATCGCTGCGAGCGCGGTCAGGATCCGGAACTCGTTCTTGTTGAGCATGAAAAGTCCGTAGAGACGATGCGAAGCATCGCCATTCTACAGCCTAAGCCCGGGCCGAGATCACGCCCGGGCGTAGCGGCGGCGCGATGCGCCCCAGAAGAGCGCGAGGATGCCAAGCGCCAGCAGCGAGAGCGTGTCGGGCTCGGGCACGGTGCCGCGCTGAACGACGTTGCCCTCGACGATCAGCGTGATGTCTCCGACCGGCGCGCTGTAGCAGCTGCCGTGTGCCCAGCACCGTGCAGCGCGATCGTGTCAGTGAGCACGCGAGCCGTCGTTGGCTACGCACCACCATAGCGTCCTCAGGAAGCCACAGCGCTCGACTTCCACCCCGTATGCTCAA